>JBGQKM010000295.1:0-6940 GCA_041499515.1 Planctomycetia bacterium
TCTCGGTTTGCTGGCCATCATCATGCAGGAGCATCACGGCTTCCCCTGGCCGAGCCTGCTGCTCGGCGCCCCGCTGAACCTCCTTGCGCGCCTGACGCCTGGTCATGGATTTGCCTACGCTTATTCCGAGATTGGCGGGACGGCCGTCCTGTTGGCGCTGTACGCCTATCTTCTCTCCGACAACCGACTCAAGGGGGGCTGGTTTTGGGTCGTCGGGTTTCACGCGGCGTGCGCCTTGGCGCTGGTTCTAATTTCCTCAATGGGCTGATTCCCCGATTCCGGCGACCGTGGATCGAGGCAAACTTCCATCGCATCTTCCCACCAAGCAGCACCTAAAAACGGCCAGTTTTGTCTGGATACTGGGTAACATGGGGAATTTAAATAGCTGCTGCTCGACCCGAGTCGTTGAATGCCTCTGGCAACCGTGGTATTTTATGACGGCTAAGACTTTGGGCCGTGTTAACTTGGCGCGACTGTGGCGAACGACCGGAGGGCATTCGGGGGCGGCTATTTTCTACGCGGGTTGGATCGCTCGCCCCATCAAGAACCCGCGGAGCTAGCAAAGACGATATCCTGCCCGACGGTTGCGGGAACCGATTGTAAATAGATGGACACTCGGGCGTCATGGCCCCCGCCCCCACACCCGCCTTTTCTCTAGCGAGAGTCAGGATAGCCGTGCATCTCGATCACTTGCCTGGATCTTTCTTTGGTCCTTCCAATCTTGTCGATTTGCTAAGGCATCGGGCGTCGCACCAGGCCCACGATCGGGCGTTTACGTACCTGGTCGACGGCGAGACCGAAGAGCTTCACTTGAGCTATCAGGGCCTGGATCGCCAGGCGCGGGCCATCGCCGCCCGGCTGCAAGCCATGAACCTGGTCGGCCAGCGGGCCTTGTTGCTCTATCCGGCCGGGTTGGACTTTATCGCCGCGTTTTTCGGTTGCCTGTATGCCGGCGTGGTGGCCGTGCCCGCCTATCCGCCGCGGCGCAACCGGTCGCTGTCGCGGATCCAGGCGATTGTCGACGATGCGCAGGCCAAGATCGCGCTGACGACCTTTCCGGTCTTGGACCGCGTGCAGATGGTGCTCGATCAAAGTCCCGATCTTAAGAATATCGACTGGTTGTGCACCGATCAGCTCGCCGAGGGAATCGAAGAAGAGTGGCAGGTTCCCGACGTGCATGGCGACACGCTAGCATTCCTGCAATATACGTCCGGCTCGACGGGCATGCCCAAGGGCGTGATGCTGACGCACGCCAACCTGATGCACAATTCTGCCTCGATTGCCTATGCGTTCGAGCACACGCGTAGTGGCAGCGGCGTGTTCTGGCTGCCCAGTTATCACGACATGGGCCTGATCGGCGGCATTTTGCAGCCGCTGTACATCGGCCAGGCCAACGTGCTACTTTCGCCGATGTCGTTTTTGCAGAAGCCTTATCGCTGGTTGAAGGCGATCTCGCGTTATCGCTGCACGATCAGTGGCGGCCCGAATTTTGCCTACGATTTGTGCGTTCGCAAGGTTACGCCCGAGCAGCGCGAGACGCTCGATCTGAGCCGCTGGTGCCTGGCGTTCAACGGGGCGGAGCCGGTGCGCGGCGAAACCATCGATCAGTTCACGAAAATGTTCGAACCGGTCGGCTTCCGCCGCGAGGCGTTCTATCCGTGCTATGGCATGGCGGAAGCCACGCTGATCGTCTCGGGCGGATTCAAAGCGTCGCCGCCGATCGTGCGCACCTTCGACGCCGAGGCGCTGGAAAACAACCAGGTCGTCGATGCGCTGGCCGACGAGGAGGACGTCCGCGAGTTGGTCGGCAGCGGCGGCAACCTGCTCGACCAGCGGATCGTGATCGCGCATCCCGAGAACCTGACAACGGTGCCCGAGGACCAGGTCGGCGAAATCTGGGTTTCCGGTCCTAGCGTGTCGCAAGGCTATTGGAACCGACGCGAGGAATCGGAACGCACGTTCCATGCCTACCTCAAGGATACCGGCGAGGGACCGTTCTTGCGGACCGGCGACTTGGGCTTCATGCAAGCCGGCGAGTTATTCATCACCGGTCGGCTGAAGGATTTGATTATCATCCGCGGGCTGAACCATTATCCGCAAGACATCGAGTTGACGGTCGGCAAGAGCCATCCTCGGCTGCGGCCGGGCAACGGCGCGGCGTTCGCCGTCGACGTCGGCGGCACCGAGCGGCTGGTCGTGGTGCACGAAATCGAGCGCCGCCAGCAACGCGACCTGCAAGGGGTGTTTGAGGCCATCCGTCGCGACGTGTCCGCCGAGCACGAACTGCCGGTCGAGGCCATCTCACTGATCAAGGCCGGCAGCATCCCCAAGACCTCCAGCGGCAAGATCCAACGGCACGCTTGCCGGCAGGGCTTTTTGGACGGAACGTTGGAAGCCGTGGCCGAATGGCGCGCCTGGAATGCAACCGCGCAGGCGTCGCCAACAACAATCCCGGAGTCAGGCGCCGGCGCGGCGGGCGATGCCAAGCTAGCAACTCCGGCCCGGCCGGTCCGCGCGACGGCCGGCCATCAAGCCAACGGAGCCACCGCGCCGAGCCTGTCGCGTTTCTCCGCGGCGAGCACCGCGGAAATCGTGCTGGAACACGTGCAACGCGTCGCCAAGGAGCGGGCCGTCGGCATCACGCTCGATAGTTCGATCGTCGAGTTGGGGCTCGATTCGCTGGAACGGATGGAGATCATCGCTTCGCTGGAAGACACCTACGGCGGACGATTTCCCGAGGAGGTTCTGCCGCAGATCGAAACCTGCCGCGAAGTGGCCGCGGCCGTGGAGGCCTACCTGGGATCGGCCCCGCGCTCGCGCGGCGATCAGCCGGTCATTCGCGAAGTCCCGCCCGAGAATTACCGCGTCGAGTGCTTTCCCGAGGTCCTCAAGCTGCGGCAGACGATCGATGCCATCGACGCGGCCGGGCTCATTAACCCGTACTTCAAAGTCCACGAGAACGTGACCAACGACACGACGTTGATCCAGGGACGCGAGCTGGTGAGTTTCTCCAGCTACAACTACGTCGGCATGTCGGGCGATCGGCGTGTGGCCGCCGCGGCCAAGCGGGCCATCGACCGCTTCGGCACCAGCGTGTCAGCCAGCCGCCTGGTTTCAGGCGAGAAGACGATCCATCGCGAATTGGAGCAAGCGATCGCGAGATTTGTCGGCACCGAAGCGGCCATCGCGTATGTTGGCGGCCACAGCACGAACGAAACCACGCTCGGCCATTTGTTCGGACCCGGCGACTTGATCGTGCATGACGCTTTGGCGCACAACAGTATTATCCAGGGGGCCATCTTGTCGGGCGCTCGCCGTCGTGCATTTCCGCACAATGACTCTCACGCGCTGGACAAGCTGTTGACCGAACTGCGGCCCACCTACCGCCGCGTGGTCATCGCGATCGAGGGCGTGTACAGCATGGACGGCGATATCGCCGACGTGCCGCGCTTCGTGGAAGTGAAGAAACGGCACAAGGCGCTTCTGTATATCGACGAAGCCCATTCGATCGGCGTGCTGGGGGCCCACGGCCGCGGAGTCGGCGAGTACTTCGACATTCCGTCGAAGGACGTCGAATTCTGGATGGGCACGTTGAGCAAGGCGTTCGGGAGTTGCGGCGGCTATATCGCGGGCTCGATGGCCCTCGTCGAATATCTCAAATACACCGCGCCGGGCTTTGTCTTCGCCGCCGGAATCAATCCGTCCAACGCGGCGGCGGCCTTGGCGTCCATCGACCTCCTCGAGGCCGAGCCGGAACGGCTGACACGATTGCACGAGCGCGCCGAGTTGTTTTTGCACCTGGCCCGCGAGCGAGGCTTGAACACCGGCCTGAGCCAGGGCTCGGCCGTGGTGCCGGTGATCATCGGCAATTCGCTGGATTGCCTGCGGCTGTCGCAGGCCCTGTTCGAGCGAGGCATCAACGTGCAGCCGATTCTGCATCCGGCAGTGGAAGAAGCCGCGTCGCGATTGCGGTTCTTCATCACCTCGGACCACACCGACAAGCAAATCCGCGACACGGTGGCCGCCGTGGCCGAAGAACTCGAAAAGATCGACGCGCGCTACCTGACGCCCGGGGCCGGACGCAACGGGCACCGCGCCGATTCGGTATCCACGGCCGAAGCGCCGCGCTAGATTTTTGCGACGCTCGCTCTTCGACGGCCTACGCGTATCCATTTTGGCGGAACCAGGCCCAGGCGTCGACCGCGGATTCGCGCAAGGGACGCGGACGATACCCCAGTTCGGCTTGGGCGCGCGCGCTGGAAAAGTTGCGCCATTGGGCCGAGATGGCGGTGGCGGCCGAGTTGACGTCGGGCTCGCGGCCGGTGACTTTGGCCACCAGATCGCCGAAAAACCCGGCTCCGATGCGCAACAGTGGACCGGCCGGCAACAGTGGCCGCGTCGCGCCGGTCACTTCGGCAAAGATGCGCCAGGCCTGAAAATAGGAGAGCACTTCGCCGGCGAGAATATAGCGGCGACCCGGCTGCCCGTTTTCCAGCGCGGCCAGAATGCCGGAGGCGACGTCGCGCACGTCGCAATAGCTGTTGGCGCCCAAGGGAGCGAACAGGCCCCAACCTTTGGCCACTTGCAGCAGCATCCGCCCCGACGAGGGCTTCCAGTCGTACGGCCCGATCATATAGCCGGGATTGACGATCGAGGCATTGAGTCCGCGGGCCACCCATTCGACGATGACTTGTTCGGCTTCGCGTTTAGTCACGACGTAGGGACAAAGGACTCCGCCGGCAGGAGCGGCGTCTTCATCGGCCGCGCGGTCGGCCGTGGCGGCGCCCAAGGCATCGATGCTGGAGACGTGAACCAGCTTGACGCCCTCGGCACAAGCCGCCTCGGCCACGTGGCGAGTGCCCTCGACGTTGATGGCGCGAGCCGCGGCCAAGTGGCTCCAGCCGATATGAACGTGACCGGCCGAGTGCACGACGCCCGAGACGCCGCGGACGGCGCGACCCACGGTCGCATGGTCGCGCACGTCGCCGCGGACCACTTCGACATCCAGGCCTGCCAACGGTCGAGCGTCGGCGCTTTCCCGGGCCAAAACCCGCACCGCCTGCCCCTGGTCGAGCAATCGGCGCACGACATTGTTCCCCAACAAGCCCGTTGCCCCGGTGACTAATGTGGCCATTTCGCCCAACCCGTTTCTGCCGTCGGCCGGCGGGACCCCTGGTGAACGAAGCGTGGCCCGCGGACAGCCATCGCCCGAAAGCCAGCGCTTGGCAAAGGGGCCAACCGGAAATATAATGTATTCTTGTGGGGTTGGGATCTTACGTGTCACTCGTCTACGAGGTTCGAGCGTGCTTACCGAGCAAGAAGTTTCTCGAAGTTGGGCCAGACTGTTCAAGGGTGGGATTAGCGGCGAGGACATCATCAAGGGCGAAGCGTTGCTGGACGAGCTGCGTCCAGAGAGCCCTCTGCGGCATCGTTTGAGCAGCGAGTTGGACGAGCTGCGCGAGGCGGCGCTGCAGGATTAGCGATTGACTTCCACGCCGAAGTTGATGCCGTTGGCGAAGAACAGTTGGTGGGTGCCGGTCGGCAAGATGCTGATCAGGTTCGGGCCACTATAATCGATGCGGTTGCTCGCCCGCGTGATATTGCCCATTACGATTCCCGTATAACCGAGCTTCAGGGCCACGCTGCTGGTCACCTGGTAGGCGGTTGCAACCCGCAGTTCGCCCACGGGAGAGAACGTGGTGGCGAACATGTGGGTGTTGGATCCCACGCCAGTAAAGTTGATCACTCCGGGCGCGGCAAGGGCCGCGAACGTGTCAGGCGTCGGCCCCGGCAAGATGAGGCCCGAGGTCAGGCCGGAGGTGAGGGCGGTATTCAGGGACTGAAAGGCGTTGTCGCCGAGGTTCGTCGTTTGCTGAACGGACTGGAAGTTGGCCGCCGCCATGACGCGGGCTTCGATCGAGGTCACCCAACGGCCGCGCTGATTGAACCAACGCCCGCCGATTTCCGGACCGATCAGGTTGTTTTGAGCACGAGTGTTCCACAAACTGTTCGTCATCGGAGAGAGGATGTTGCCCACGCCGCCAATGGAAATCGGCACGATGCCCGGCGTAAGTGTCGGCGTGTTTTGTCCCGTCACGGAAAACGTATCGGCCATCTGCAACCAGCGCGGGCCGTAGAGGAGTTCGAAATATCCGCCGGTGTGAAGACGCGGGGCTCGATAAAACGCCATCACCTCAACACCATTGAGGGTCAGAATGTTTTTCATGGCCAGGTTCGTGAGGCCGGTCGGCACTTTTCCCAAATCGAGCGGCTCTATGGCGGTGCCGAAAATGGTGGCAACGCTGGTTGTAATAAATCCGTCCAAGAGGTGACCAGGGTCATCAAACTGGATTTGGGGGTTAACGGCATGCTGCATTTGGCCTTGCGACACGTGGTCCAAGACGCTCACCAGCCAACCGTGGTTGTCGGTATCGATGTAACCCAATTCAATGCGGTTTCCCCAGGCCCCATTGGCTTGCATGTCGCCGGTATCGACCGAATTGGTTGCAATGACGGTGTTGGGAACCCCACTAATAACATCCCTGAAGGGAAACAACGGGTTGATGTGACTGCCCGTCGCCGTCGGACTTCCGATGGCCGCGGTCGACGGTTTGGAGAGCGACCAGAACACGCGCTCAAAGCTGCCGAAGTAGCCGATATTGGCACGCGGGCCGTTGCCATAGCCGCTGGTATCCGCCGGAGCAAACGGTTGTGCCGTCGGTTCGAAGCTCATCGGATGAAAGGGCGAGAACATGCGTCCGAAGCGTGGCGTGTCCTCGGAGAACGGCGCGCTACCATTTTCGTACGACGGGGTGGGCGTCTGGTAGTTCAGGTTCGAGTTGGCCGGCACCTGAGCCATGCTCGGTGGGCCCAGCAGGACCAAAGCCCCCCACGCGAACAGCCACATTGCCGTGCGTTTGATCAACATGTTTCGCATCCA
>JBGQKM010000296.1:0-6924 GCA_041499515.1 Planctomycetia bacterium
CTGTCCGAAAGTGGCCCTGCGGTCGGCCGTGCTCCATTTTCCGTCGCCATCGGTGTCGCGATGCCAAACGCCGTCGCGGAAGATGGCGATGGTATGCGTGCCGTCGCCGTTCCAATCGCCGACGACCGGATGGTCGCCGGGAGTGCCGAAGAAGAACACGTGGTCGATCAAATCGGCGCGGGTCTTGCCGGCGGACGTGAGTTTCAAGGTCCGCTGGCCCACGGCGGTGTGTTGGGGCGAACGTGGAATATTTTTTTGCACGCCGGTGTTTTCGTTGTGCGGGTCGGGGATGCCCGGCTCGTGGGCCACGGCCCGCGGATCGCCGCGCCAGGCCGGGCCGTAGATTCCGATGTCCGTTTTGCCGTCGCCATCCCAATCGCCCGTGACCGGCCGGTCGCCCTTGTGGCCCAGCTTGGCCCACAGGTCGCCCGCGTCCCAGATGCCGTTATCGTTCAAGTCGATGAACCATTGGCCATCTTTGAACACGCCGATTTCGGTCTTGCCGTCGCCGTTGAAGTCGCCGCTGATCGGAATCCCGCCCCGGGGTCCGAATCGCAGCTTGCGGCCGTTGAAGCGGCCGGTGGCGCGCACGTCGAAAGGCAGGATGAATTCGCCGTAGTCGAAATCGTCGTCCTGCCAGAGCATTGCGTCGTCGGGCCGCAACGACGTCAGTCGTGCGATCGATTCGCCCTGTCGCGGACCGCGCGGCTGGCCGGCGTCGACCACGCTCAAGTGCCAGGTATAAAGTTCGCCGCCGGCCCGGGTCAAAACCGGCGCCAAGAGCAGCGGCGTCGGAAGCAAGGGCGTGGTCATCATCGGCTGGAAGGGAGGCAGGATCGCCAGCGGCGGACTGATGGCCGGCGACGCGGGCGGCTGTGGAAAGATGAAAAACTGAGGAACCGCCGTCACGACGACGCTGAAGTTGTTGTCGGTCGAGTTGCCACCGCTGGGCAAGTCGATCGCCAGGATGGCGTCGTGCGACGGCTGCGCGAGCAATGCCGCGAGGACCGCCGGATCGGTGACGGCCAGCGAGCTGATCACCACGCCGCCCAAAGAGCCGGGCGTGTCGATGCCGTCTATGTATCCGTTGAGCTTCGTGTCGAACACGCCATAGACGCCCGCCGGCAGGCCGCGAAATTCGTAATACCCATTGGCGTCGGTGACCGTCGTGATCGGTTGACCGGCCGCGTACAGGCCCGGCAATGCGGCCGAGCCGAAAATCGGCAGGCCCGTGATCCCGTCGCGAAGTTGCAGCGTGACGCCCGCGAGCAGCGTGTCGTCGGGCGTGAGTTTGCCGTCGCGCAGAGCCTTGACGTCGGGCACCTCGTTGGGGTTTTGCAGTTCGATCGGCGGCCCGTCTTGGAATACATGTCCCGAGAGGATCGCCGGCGCAACTTCGCAGAAGTCGTATTGGGTCGCGTGAGTTCCAGCGAGAAGCACGATGTCGGCAATTAAATCGTCGGAGACGGCGCCGCCGACCGAGCCGGCGTGCTCATCGCCGTCGAAGAACGCGCCCGGCTGCACTTCGTGCACTCGATACGTGCCCGGCGGCAGGCCATCGAAGCTGTAATGGCCTTGCGCATCGGTGGTGGTCGTGCCGATCACGTGGCCCTGGGCGTCGAGCAACTGGATCGTCACGCCGGCGATGGGCGTCGCATTGGGATCATTCTGGCAATCGCCGCCGGTGTCGACGACCACGCGCCCGCTGATGCCGACTGGCGGCACTTCGCAAAAATCGTAATGCGTCGCGTGCGTGCCCGAGACGAGTGCGACATGGGTGATCAAATCGTCGGCCACGATGCCGCCGGCCGAACCGGCATGTTCATCGCCGTCAAAGTATCCGGCCGGCTGCACTTCGTGCACGCCGTAGGTGCCCGGCGGCAAGTTGTCGAAGCGGTAATGGCCCTGGGCATCGGTGGTGGTCGTGCCGATCACGTGGCCCGTGTCGTCGAGCAATTGGATCGTGACGCCGGCGATGGGGGGCGCGTCGGGGTCGTTCTGACAGTCGCCGCCGGTATCGACGTGGACAAAACCGCTGATGCCGACGGGCAGCACTTCGCAAAAATCGTAATGCGTCGCGTGCGTGCCCGAGACGAGCACGAAGTTCGTGATCAAGTCATTGGCCACGTTGCCGCCGGCTGAGCCGGCATGCTCATCGCCGTCGAAGTATCCGACCGGCTGCACTTCGTGCACGCCGTACGTGCCCGGCGGCAGGTTGTCGAAGCTGTAATGGCCTTGGGCATCGGTCGTGGTCGTGCCGACGACGTGGCCCTGGGCGTCGAGCAACTGGATCGTGACGCCGGAGATGGGTGGCGCTTCGGGATCGTTCTGGCAATCGCCATTCGTTTCGACGACCACGCGTCCGCTGATGCTCACCGGCAGCAATTCGCAAAAATCGTAGTTCGTCGCATGAACGCCCGAGGCGAGAACCACATGGGTGATCAAATCGTCGGCCACGTTGCCGCCGGCCGAACCAGCGTGTTCATCGCCGTCGAAGTATCCGACCGGTTGAACTTCGTGCACGCCGTAGGTGCCTGGCGGCAGGTTGTCGAAGCTGTAGTGGCCCCGGACATCGGTTAGGGTCGTGCCGACCACGTGGCCCTGGGCATCGAGCAATTGGATGGTCACGCCTTCGATCGGCGGCGCCTCGGGGTCGTTCTGGCAATCGCCGCCGGTGTCGACCACCACGCGCCCTCTGATGCTCACCGGCAGCAATTCGCAAAAATCATAGTCCGTCGCGTGAATTCCCGAGACGAGCACGATATTGGTAATCAAATCGTCGGCCACGGTGCCGCCGACCGAGCCGGCGTGCGTCTCATCGTCGATGTAGCCGGCCGGTTGCACTTCGTGCACGCCGTACTTGCCCGGGGCCAGGTTATCGAAACCGTAGTGCCCCTGCGCATCGGTGGTCGTGGTGCCGATCACATGTCCTTGGGCGTCGAGCAATTGGATCGTGACGCCAGAGATGGGCGGAGCATTGGGATCGGTCTGGCAATCGCCGCCGGTATCGACGACCACGCGCCCGCTGATGCTGACTGGCAGCAATTCGCAAAAATCGTAATCCGTCGCGTGGATGTCCGAGACGAGCGTGACATGGGTAATGAGGTCGTCGGTCACCGTGCCGCCGACCGAACCGGCGTGCTCATCGCCGTCAAAATATCCGACCGGCTGCACTTCGTGCACGCCATAGGTTCCCGGCGGCAAGTTATCAAAGCTGTAGTGGCCTTGGGCGTCGGTCTGGGTCGTGTTGATCACGTGGCCCTGACCGTCGAGCAACTGGATCGTGACGCCGGAGATCGGCGGGGCATTGGGATCGGTCTGGCAATCGCCGCCGGTATCGACGACCACCCGTCCGCTGATCGAGTTGGGCAATGCTTCGGCGAAATCGTTTTGCACGCTATCGTCGCCGCCGAGCAACGTCAGCTCGCTGAGTATGTCGGGCGTGGTCACCACGCCGCGCACCTGGCCGTCGACGGTGCCCGGCGCGGCGCCGACGCTGAAGTAGGGGCTGGGTTGCGTTTCGACGACCCGGTAGGTTCCAGGGGCCAGGTGGTCGAATTTGTAATTGCCTTGCGTGTCGGTGACGGTCGTGAGGCCGGTGGCGACGTACTGGGTGCCGTCAAACTGAAGGAGAGTCAGCGTGACGCCGCCGATCCCCTGGTCGCCCGGATCCTGGTGATTGTTCAGATTGTTGTCGGAGAACACGACGCCCGCCAGGCTGTTGGGTTTGGGGGGTTGCTTGATCGAGGCGACGGCCCCCGCGGTGAAGTCCGAAAGGTCGTCGGTGGTGATGTACTGATCGGGCGGCAGATCCAAGTGCGACCCGGTGCTGGCGTCGACCGAGGCAAAGTTCTGGTCGAAGGCGTCCCAATACTGCGTCGAGGTGGTGACGTCCTCATAATGGGGAGCGACGAAGCTGGCAATGAAATGCGACCGTTGAAATTCACCGCCTTCCACGACGGCGTTCGTGTCGGTCGCGGTGCTGTCGACGTATTGCGCCTCGTCGACGTCGACGCTCAATACCAGTTTTTCGCCGGCCTCGAAGCCGGACAGGTCGATCACCATTCGGGTTCCGCCGTCCACCACTTGCGTGTCGACTATTTGGAATCCATTGTGTGAGACAATGTGCAGCGGATTGGACTGGAACGATCCCAGGCCGCCGGGCTGCGTATCGAAAAAGACATCACCCGATGAAAGCCCCTGGCCGTCCTTGTCGCCGTCGATCACGATCCGCGTAAGCTGCGTCCCAGGCGCTCCGCCTTCGAACTCGAATTGCAAAATGTTGGGCTGGGTGTCGTCGCCCGCGGCCTGCTCATAGTAGACCGAGCCGACGTGCAAGTCGGCGGCCATCAGCCGGCGCGATTCGACTTCCTCGAAGCGGCAAATCCGCAAGCCGCGGACCGACGTGTGGGGGTCACCGAAGGGATGGTCGCCGAGGCAACGGTGACCGAGCCGCGAAATCTTTTGGAGCAGGCCCACGAAACTTACCTCCCTGTAAAAATCGGCGATTGCGGCCGACCGCGTGCGGGTCGGCAGGCCATTAGCGGACGCGGGATATTGGCGTGCTGTCGCTGGCGGTGTCCTTGGCGGCGCTGGCGAGATTCGGCTTCCAGACGCGCACCGTGGTGTCAAAACTTCCGGAAATAATCATGCCGCTGGCCGGGTCGAACGCCAACGCGGCCACCGAACCGGTATGGCCCAGCATGCGGTCGGCTTCGGCCTGGGTCTGCCAATTCCAGATCCGCACCACGTTGTCGCTGCCGCCGGTGGCGATCAGATTTTCGCCGCAGACGGTCATCGAGAGCACTTTGCCCGAGGGACAAGAAAACTTGTAGGCCTGTTGCCCCGTGTGGGCGTCCCACAGCGAGATCACACGACCCTCGCCGGCCGAAACCAGTTTGTCACCGGCCGGAAGATAGGCTAGCGTGCGTAGACGGCCAAGTCCGGCGGCAATTTCCAATTGGATGGTGCCGGATGGCATGGCCCACACCCGAATTTGTCCGCTACGGCCCCCGACGGCCAATTGTCGGCCGTCGGGCGAGAATACCACCGAGCGGAGATCCGTGCCGGGGCCTTCCAGATCTTTGACTTGCGTGCCGGTGCGCGCGTTGTAAATGCGAACTTTATGCTCGAAGCCCACCGCCGCCAGCAGAGCTCCGTCGGGGCTGAAGGCGACGCCATAGATGGCTCGCGGGTGGGGCGGCAACTGGAGCAGCGGTTTGCCGCTGGAAACTTGCCACAAAATGACTCGACGGTCGTCGCCCGCCGAGGCCAGCGTTTGGCCATCGGGGCTGAACGCCAGACTGCGTACCCAATCGCTATGGCCTTTGAGAGTCTGTTCGATGCGGCCGGTGGTCGTGCTCCAAATTCGCACGACGTGGTCGTCGCCGGCCGTGGCCACCTGGCCGCCGCCGGAAATGATCGCCACGGCCGTAATCACCGGCGGCTTGTCGGAGGACGGCCTGCGGTCGACTTCGATGACTTGCGAGGGCTCGACGACCGCGGTTTCCTGCGCCGGCGACCCACCAGACCACAGTCCGGCCGCACACATCAGAACGGCCGCCGCGAATTTTCTTCGACGCATAAAATGCACCTAATCCTTGGCGGGCCTGCCGGCCGCGGCGGGTCGCGGCCGAACTCGTGCGGGTCTTCGGAGGGGACGACGCGGGGAGCGACGGCCCGCCGCTTGTGTCACAACTTGGGCGCGCGACAGCCTCTTTGCGTAGTATCGGCTGAAACGATGGTAGGGCCGAAGCAGAACGCGAATCGCCGCTTCAGGCGGGCCGATTGTGCCGAAGGGGAAAGCTAGAGAGGACTTTTAGGCCAAGGGCGTGGCGTTGCCGGCGCGCGGCAGGATGCTAGCGGAGGGCTAAGGCCGCTTTTCCAAAGGTACATAATCGCGTTTGGTCGCGCCGGTGTAAATCTGCCGCGGCCGGCTGATTCTCTTGGTGGGCGACTCGTGCATCTCCATCCAGTGGGCAATCCAGCCCGGCAGGCGGCCGATGGCAAACAGCGCGGTGAACATCGGCACGGGAATGCCGATGGCCCGATAGACGACGCCGGAGTAAAAATCGACGTTCGGATAGAGTTTGCGTTCGATGAAGTACGGGTCGCTCAAGGCCACCCGCTCCAGTTCCTGGGCAATCTCGAAGATCGGATCCATGATGTGCCGTTTTGCCAGCAGCTTGTCGCAGCTGCGTTTGATGATGGTGGCACGTGGGTCGTAGTTCTTGTAGACGCGGTGACCGAAACCCATCAGGCGGAATCCGCTGTTTTTGTCCTTGGCCTTGTCGATGTATTTTCCCACGTTGCCGCCGTCGGCGCGGATCGCTTCGAGCATTTCGACGCAGGCCTGGTTGGCGCCGCCGTGCAGCGGACCCCAGAGGGCACAAATGCCGGAGGAAATCGAGGCGAACAGATTCGCGTCGCTCGAACCGACCATCCGCACGGTGGAGGTGCTGCAATTCTGCTCGTGGTCGGCATGGACCATCAACAGCAAGTTCAAGGCTTCGACGAAGTCGGGATCGATCTCGTACGGCTCGCTGGGCACCGCGAACATCATCCGCAGGAAGTTTTCGCAATACGCGACGTCGTTTTGCGGATAGGTGAACGGTTGTCCGATCGACTTTTTGTAGGCATAAGCGGCGATGGTCGGCAACTTGGCCAACAGGCGATGGACCGAAATCTCGACTTGCCGCGGATCGCGCGGATTGAGCGAATCTTGATAGAACGTCGACAGCGCTCCGACCACCGAACTGAGGATGGCCATGGGGTGGGCGTCGCGCGGAAAGCCGTTGTAGAACGAACGCATATCCTCGTGCAGCATCGTGTGGCGACGCAGCGACGTGCGGAATTTGGTCAGTTGCTCGGCGTTGGGCAGTTCGCCGTAGATCAGCAAGTAGCTGGTTTCGACAAAATCGGAGC
>JBGQKM010000297.1:0-6842 GCA_041499515.1 Planctomycetia bacterium
CAATACGGAATCGCCGTTCGGAGTCAGGTGGATGCTCGCCCCACTGTTTCTCAGGTCGGTCACCTTGTCCGATTCCCAAACCTGCTTGCCGGTGCTCGCCTCGATGCAGATCAATTCGCCCGACGATTTGGCGGAAAATAGATGGTCGCCTCGGAAGAGCGCGGTCGAGGTATTGCTCAAGATTCTTCGGGAGGGAGCTTTCGAGGCTGGCCAGAGCACGGCGGCAGCGGGTTTGTCGGCGTCCAGTTGGAACATCAAGCCGCCGATCAGCAACCGGTCCTTGTGAAAGACCGGGGTGGACACGGCATAGTCGCCGCTGGTGAGGAGCCGCTGCCGCCAGTAGGTCGTGCCCACCGCCGGGTCCAGGGAAGTCACCGATTCTTGTGTCCAGACAATCAGTTGTTTTTTTCCGCCGGAGGAAATGATGATCGGCGAGCTGAATGTCAGAGTTTCATCGAGCGCTTTCCAAACCTCCTTGCCAGTGTCCTTGTGCAAAGCGACGACGCAGGCACCCGGTTTCCCGCCGATGAAAAGGATCAGAAGGTCGCCGTCGATCAACGGGGACGGCGCGCCCCCGGTAACCTCAATCTGGTAATCCTTCTCCAGGTTCCTCTGCCAGAGCACTTCTCCCTTGCCGGCATCGAGGCAGAAGAGGTGGCCGAGCCTTCCCACCGTATACACTTTGCCCTTCTGGACGACCGGTGTCGCAACGGGCCCGAACTCCTGCTTCGGGTCGAAGGCCCAGTCCTCGTAGGCGACGTCATAGGCGTAAGTCCAGAGCGCCTTACCGGTCGTTTCGTCAAAGCAATGCAGGCGTTCCTTGGCGCTGGGCTTCACCAACTCGGAATCGGCAAGGTAGACCCGGCCTTGGGCCACGACAGGACTGGACCAGCCCCCTCCGACCGGAACACGCCAGCGGACCTTCAAACCTTCGGCTGGGAACGATTGCAGAAGACCGGTTTCAAAGTACACGCCATCTCGGTTCGGCCCGCGCCACTGCGGCCAATCTTCCGCCCGCACTGCAACGGTCAACATCAAAGCGATGAGCAGCACGACCGTCACCCCAACTCTTGCGACGACCATGAACCCGCTCCTTGAGCGAAAAGTCCCGTTGCTGGAACGATGGCTAACAAAGCAGAGCTGAGCAGCAACCGTTAGGGGAGGACGCTCGTCGACACTCGATTCAATCGGAGTCCTTGCCGGACGGAGTCGATTTTACCATTGGCAAGTGTTCAACCGACAGCCCTTGCCAACCCGCGTGGTTCGAGGAGAGGCCAGCCGTCCAGCAGCGCCTATGCATTTGTCTCTCCGCGTGAACCGACCAGCCCTTTTCCATCAAACGTTCCTCAGACGGAACAGTGTCGCAATGACGAGTTTTCGAGACGCTTGATCCGTTCAGGATCAGCAACCGCGGTTTGCAAACGGACCGTTCGTTCGTTTGAGAAGCACGGAGCCAGTCGTGAGTGGACGTGTCACGTCGTCTCATTATCCTGACGTT
Source organism: Planctomycetia bacterium (assembly GCA_041499515.1). GTDB lineage: Bacteria > Planctomycetota > Planctomycetia > Pirellulales > PALSA-1355 > PALSA-1355. The sequence goes on from JBGQKM010000297.1 coordinate 1,499, forward strand.
TTGTCGCACTCATTGAGCCGTTTCTTTCGATCCCAACGTAGCGACATAGCGTGCACTTCGAAATCCTCAAAGTTGCACGGATGTCGTCGTGCCGATACGCCGATGCAACGCAGACGTTGAGCGCGGCCAGGGACCTTGGACTGGCTGACGCCTGCGGACGGGAAACTTGCTCGTATCGCGTCCCGCCGTGGCGGATCGTCGCTCCCGAATACGCAGACGCTCCTTGCTCCACCTCGAAACACTGCCGCGCAAAATTCGCTGGACCAATACATCAAACGCGGCCCGTTGCACACAACCAACATAACTGAGAGAATTGCCTGATTCATACGGTAGATCATCAACAGCTTCGCGCGGACGGACGCGGAACGAATCGTTCTGAACTCCCGGCCCAAAAGGAGAGTCGTCATGGCCCATTCGCTCCATCCCAGCCAGTGCGATGACACCGAGCACGCCAGTGTCGCTTGGTACAACCCGCTACAACCTGCTGGTTCTGACCTGATTCGAGTCGGCTCGCGGCGCTGGTTCGTGCAGACAGGCCTGGCCGGCTTCGCGGGACTGTCGCTCCCTGGCCTGTTGCAGCATCGAGCCAAAGCGGCGACGCCAGGCAGCACCGGGCAGAAAACTGCGGTGATCCTGGTCTGGCTTTCCGGCGGCCCCAGCCACATCGATACCTTCGACCCCAAGCCGACAGCTCCCAGTGAAATTCGCGGGCCATTTGATTCCATCGCCACTCGGATTCCCGGGGTCCGGGTTGGCGAGCACCTTCCGCTTCTGGCTGGCATCATGGACCGACTGGCGCTGGTCCGGTCGGTCGATTGCCGCGCCAGTATGGACCACTTTCCCGCCCCGATGCAGGCAGGGAACCCCACCGCCCAACGCAGCAAAGTCAATCCGTACATCGGTACCCATCCGGCGATGGGCGCGGTGGCAGCGCGGTTCCGCGGGCCGAACGACCCGGCAATGCCGGCCTACGCTGGCCTTGCTGACCCGAACCTCTTTTTTGCCGACATCTTGGGTGCTGACCCGATGGGCGGCACTTTCAATGCAGTCGACGCGGCCCAAATGGCGGGACGGCTGACCCTGCCTCCTGCCGTCAGCGTGGCAAGAGCCGGGGACCGCGCGGGGCTCTGCCGAGAGTTCGATCGCCTGCGGCGCGACCTGGACCTCGGGGGCAATATGGCTCAAACGGACCATTACCGTCAGCAGGCTCTGGAAGTGGTTCTTTCCGGCAAAGCCGAGAATGCATTCCGAGTGGATCTAGAACCCGACCGGGTGCGCGAGGCCTACGGGCGACACAGTCTGGGCGAGAGGATTTTGCTGGCCCGGCGACTGGTCGAAGCCGGCGTCACGTTCGTGACAGTCAGCGGCACGTACGGCATGTTCGACAACCACGGGGACGACCATTTCGCTGGCGGACTCGTTAAAGGGCTGAAGCCGCTTCTTGGTCGCGTGGACCAGGCCGTGCATGCGCTGGTCATGGACCTCGAAATGCGGGGTCTCATGGACACGACGCTGGTCTTGATGCTGGGAGAGTTTGGGCGCGGGCCCGTTGTGAACAAGAATGCTGGGCGAGACCACTGGTCCAACTGCATGTCGATGCTCGTGGCCGGCGGAGGACTCGCCCACGGCCAGGTGGTCGGCAGCACGGACGCCAAGGGGTACGACGTGAAAGACGCCCGCGCGACTCCCGCTGACCTGGCTGCGACAGTCTTCCGCCATCTGGGCATCAACCTCGACGCCCAGTGGACTGACACACAAGGCCGGCCCCAGTCGATTGTCCCCGAAGGCGGAAAGCCGATACCGGAGCTAGGATAAAGAGACCCCGTGATTTCACACGCACGTTGACAAGCCGGGAGACGCCGTCTCGGCTTTGCCTCTATTTTGAGATGCGGCGATGAACAAGAAATATGTTCTGAAAAACGTTCATTTGCTGCGGCCCGCAGCAGGGCCAGAACGCTCATAATTGGCAGCCGCCGATCATTCCGAAAATACGGATGGCTTTCCGGGGCGCTAAGACGGTCCCGTCAAAGGGATGACTTTCTGACGCGGGCGGCGAGCGTCAGCACAGGGTGGTTTGTTCGGAGTTCCGAGAAAACGATTGGGTTAATGCAATCATAGCGAACACCTCGGTGCCCGATGGTCCTTGATGCTTAAAGTAAAGCGAAGATCGATGACCGGATAGGACCTCGCCGTTCTAAAGGCTTTTCTGTAGAATCCGTTCTTTATCCAAAAGACCATCATGCGCCGCGCGTTCACCTTAATTGAAGTCGTCGGTGCGGCTGCTCGCAATCGAACAGGTCGTCGTTCCATTGCGATTGAGCCGTTGCACCCCATGACTTAGAGTGGCAGTTCGCCCTCGACGAAGCTGTCAGCTTTACCGGTGGCAGAGGTAGATCAGGTTCAGATCGCGAAAAGCATGTGAAGTTATGGAGACTCCTCCGACAATTGCAGCTGTGGTCGACAATTTCATGCGATACGGCGCCGCACCAGCAATGGTTGCGTTCGGTAGGGAGAACTCCGACGCATGGTCGTACGGACAATTGGCGGCAGAAACGTCGCAACTTACGCGCGCACTCTTGGGAAAGATTAAGCGAGGAGAAGCGGTTGCGCTCTTCGCGCCGAGTGGACCGCAGTGGATCATTGCCGCGCTTGCGACCATTCGCGCGGGGGCTGTCGCTCTGCCCATCGACGTCCAAACGGATGACGAGGGGCTCGTGCATATTCTGACGGACAGTGGTGCGCGGCATATTTTCACAACCCGGGAGCGCCTTGAACGTTTGCGAATGCTGGGCGTCAAGCAGCATTGGGAGCCGATGCTTCTTGATGAAATGGATGAATTCGTGACCCGTTCGACACTGCGCGAAAGCGACGACTTGCCGCAGATCAATCCGCACGATCATGCAATTCTCTTTTACACTTCCGGGACGACGGGAAAACCCAAGGGTGTGCCGCTTTCGCACGCCAATCTGGCCTACCAGGTTAATACGATTGTTCAGGAGGGCGTGGTGGCGTCGTCTGACCGTGTCCTCTTGCCATTGCCATTGCACCACGTTTACCCGGTTGTCATTGGCATGCTGTCGCCGCTGGCGCTGGGTTTGCCAATCATTCTGCCTCATGCCTTGACCGGTCCCCAGATTTCTCGGGCGCTGCGCGACGGTCGGGCTACGGTCTTGGTCGGTGTGCCAAGGCTATATGCAGCGCTAGTGGCTGGCATTGAGTCGCGGGTCGCCGCTCGGGGGCATCTAGCAAAAGCCGTGTACAAGCTAGGATTCGCGACGAGCCGCTTCTTCCGCAAATGGCTACATGTGCGCGCCGGTCGATTCCTGCTTGCGCCACTGCACAAACAGTTTGGAAACACACTTCGGGTGACGGCTTCCGGCGGGGCTCTGCTCGATCCCGAGTTAGCCTTGGCACTGGAGGCATTTGGGTGGCAGGTCGCGATTGGTTATGGGCTCACGGAAACATCGCCGCTATTGACAATCAATCCTCCCGGAACAGCGCGCCTCGATTCCGTAGGCCGTCCGATTCGCGGTACGGAGCTTCGTATCGATCCCGTCGAGCAGGCTGGGCCGGATGAAAAACCATCCGGCGAGGAACCACGGGCTGGGGAGATTGTCGCCCGCGGTCCGGGCATTTTCTCGGGCTATCTGCACTTGCCGGAAAAAACTCGGGAGTCCTTTACCAAGGACGGCTGGTTCCGCACCGGCGACCTCGGTTATCTGGACAAAGACAATTACCTACACGTCGTAGGACGCGTGTCGACAACGATCAAGACTCAAGGTGGCGAAAAGGTGCAGCCTGAAGACTTGGAGGAGGCCTTCTCCGAAAGTGACGCAATTCGGGAAATTGGAATTCTCGAAGATAAGGGAAAGCTCGTCGCGCTGGTCGTGGCGGCAACGCCGACCAGTGGCGAAAAAGAGAATCGAAAGAAGGGACAGGACCGAGACATCATTCAACGAGCGATCGAGGCGCGCTCCCGCGAACTACCGTCTCACCAGCGCATTTCTGATTTCAAGCTTACGCACGATCCGTTGCCGCGGACCCGACTGGGCAAGATTCGTCGACAGAGTCTTGTCGAGCGCTATCGCGATGCTCGGAAGCAGAGTGCCGAGGGCAAGAACCAAACGGACCGACACCCGATCGCACTTGAAGAGATGTCGGGAGATGATCGAGCGCTGCTCGAAGACGAGGCAGTTCGCCAAGTGTGGCAGTCGCTTGCCGAACGCTTTGCCAACCAGCGATTGACGCTCGACACGAACTTGCAATTGGAGTTGGGCATCGATTCCATGGAATGGATGAATCTAACGCTCGACATTGCACAGCGGACCGGCGTTGAGTTGGAGGAACAGGCCCTTGCCGGCGTCGAGACAATTCGTGACTTACTCCGGGCGATCAGCGAATCGTCGAGCGGGGGCACGAAGTTCCGCCTGGAAGACATCTTCGATCGGCCGGAGCAGTTTCTCGACGATCGGCAGCGGCATTGGCTGGAGCCCTTGGGGCCAGTTCAGCAAAAGATCGCCGCTGCGGGATATTTCCTGAATCGGCTGCTGGTTCGACGACGGTTTCACCTCAAGGTGACTGGACTTGAGCATCTACCGCCCAAGCCGCCGTATATCATTGCCCCCAATCACGTGAGCTATCTGGACCCGCTAGTAATCGCCGCCAGCTTGGACAACCAGAAACTACGACGTCTTTGGTGGACGGGCTGGACTGGAATCACCTTCTCCAATCCGCTGTTCCGACTCGTTAGCCGATTGACGCACACGGTCCCCATCGAACCGCAGCATGGCGCGCGGTCGAGTCTGGCATTCGGCGCGGCGATTCTTCGTCGCGGCGATGGTTTGGTGTGGTTTCCCGAAGGCGGTTTGTCGCCGGACGGGCGCGTGCAACCGTTCAAGCCAGGACTAGGGTTGCTGCTCACTCAATTCCGAATCCCAGTGGTCCCTGTATTGATCCAGGGCACCTTCGAGGCGATGCCAGGCGGTAGCCGCTGGCCCCGCAGTCACCAAGTCAACGTGACCTACGGTCATGCCACCGATGTCGACGAATTGAAACAGCAAGGTGGCAGCGACGATCCGGAACGAATCATGGACGCCCTACGGATGCACGTGGAAGAGCTGCGAGGAAAACATAAGGCTCACCGCGACTAAGCACGTATCGTTCCTGCTTAAACTCCGGGTCGCCCAGTGCCCAAACGGCTGGATGTCCGGCAGTGCCAGAAACGGTCGATTTACGGGAGTGTTGAAAAACGATTGAGATTTCGGGATGACCACGCGTGTAATGTCCCGGCGATAAGCTACGGACGCCGAAGGCGACCGGCAGCTTCATCGCCTTGTTCGGCAGC
>JBGQKM010000298.1:0-6823 GCA_041499515.1 Planctomycetia bacterium
ATCGTGGGGGTCGAGCATGATGTTGTCGAACTTGTAGTCGTTGTGCACGAGCGAAGCGGCGCTTTGAGCGGGAATCCGCTCGGGAAACCAGCCCATCAGGAATTCCATCTCGCGCACATCCTCGGTCCGACAGGCGACGTAGCGTTTGTTCCAGCCCTCGACTTGGCGCCCGACGTATCCGACCGGTTTGCCCAAGTCGCCCAGCCCGGCGGCTTCGTAGTCGATGTGATGGAACAGGACCAGGTTGTCGATGAACGCGCGATTCAGTTTGGCCACCGTGGCCGGATCCATCGCAAAGCCGGCCGGCAGCTTGCGACGCAAGACCACGCCGTGCCGCCGCTCCATGCAGTAAAACGGCGCGCCCAGGATCGCTTCGTCTTCGCAATAGATCGCCGGGCGGGGCGCCGGAGCGTAGACGGCGTGCAACTTCGACAGCACGCGATATTCGCGTCCCATGTCATGCGCCGATTTGACGCGATTGCCAAACGGCGGACGGCGCAACACGAGCTCCAAATCGCCCAGGCAGAGCCGATAGGTCAGATTCGACGCGCCGCCGGGAAACTGCTCGACCGTCAACGGTCCATGCGTATTCGGCAAGTGCTCGAGCAGATAGGCTTCCAGCGCCGCGACATTCAGCTCTTCGCCCGGGCGGATCGGCTGAGTCTTGTCCATCAGATCGTTCATGACTCGCTCCTAAGAATCGTCTGGCGCGGGTTATGTCAGTCGCGTTTCCACAGGCCCAGCGATGATTCCCAACTTTCTCCGGTCGCGTCCAACTATGTCGGAAACGGTGGTCAACTTCTATTCTAACGGTACGTCCACAGCGCCGGATCTTCGAGGTGGGGATAGGCATTAAAACCCTCCAGGGTCAGGCGCTGGCGGCTGAACACGAAATCGGTGATCGACGCGTTGCGCAAACGCCAACCCAAGTCGAAGGCCGTGCGATCGGCGCAGTCCAGTGCTATCTGTAAACTCACGGTCACGGCCCCCACGGAGGTGAAGGCCACTACGTTGCGGCCGCGTTGCTGACTCTCGGTGATGCGTTGCACGCCGGCGCGCACGCGCTGGTGAAAGGCCCGCCACGATTCGACGCCCGGCGCTTCGACCTGGCCCTCGAGCCAGAGTTGTACCATGTGTTCGAACATCAACTGAAACGTGCGGTGCTTGTCGCGCGGCGTTTCGGCCGTGACATAGGCGGCGTGCATCGCGCCGACCTGGGGAAACGCGCTGGCGATCTCGGGCATCTTCAGCTTGATCAGTTGATCGACGTGATGTTCGTCCAATTCGGGCAGGCATTGAGGTTCGGGCCAGGGGAGCTCGGCCTGGGCAAAGACCGCGCCGGCCAGCGCCGCGGTTTCAATCTGGCGGACCCGCGGGCCGGTAAACACCTCGTCGAAGCGCACGTTGCGTTTGACCCAATACTCGCCCAACAGGCGAGCCTGCTGCTGGCCCAGGGGCGAAAGCTGGTCGTAGTTATCGGAAAAGAAAGAGGCTTGGCCATGCCGCACCAGCGCCAGCGTGCTCATCGTCGAGGTTCTCGGTCGTCCGCGCTTGGATTACATCAACGGTTTGCCGCGGTCGGCTTGAATCTGGGCCTGCAATCGCCGCATGCCGCGGATCCAGCGGTCGTAGTCGGTGGCCTTGCGCAAAAAATAGTCCGCCACGATGGCGTGCGGCAAAATCAAAAACTTTTCGCTCTCCAGGCCCCGAACCACCGCCTCGGCCACCTGCTCGGGCGTCAATGCCTCGGCACGCAGAAACTCGGTGGCCGGGCCAGCGTCGGGCCGCAGCAGCATGTTGGTCATCACGCCCTGCGGACAGAGACACGAAACCTTGATCGCAGGACCGTAGGTGATCGCAAGCCATTCGGCCAGCGCCACGGCCGCGTGCTTGGTGACCGAATAGGGCGCCGAGCCGACTTGCGTCAACAACCCGGCCGCCGATGCCGTGTTCAAAAGATAGCCTTCGCCCCGCTGGACCATCGCCGGCAGGACCGCGCGGGCCGCGTAGACGTGGGCCATCAGGTTGACATCCCAGATTCTCTGCCAGTCGACATCGGGCGCTTCGACACCACCTCCCACGGCGATGCCGGCGTTGGAACAAAACAAGTCGATCGGCCCGAATTGCGCCATGCTCTGGCCGACCAGCCGCTGGACGTCGGCTTCCTGGCTGACGTCGACCGTCACAGCGTGTCCGCCGATCTCCTGGGCGACCTGCTTTGACCCATCGGCATCGCAGTCGGCCACGACCACGCCTCGCGCGCCTTCGGCGGCAAAGCGCAGACACAAAGCCCGGCCAATACCCTGGGCACCGCCGGTCACGACCGCGACTTTGTTCTTCAATTGCATGAAACGTCCCGTATCAAACGCATGGTCCCCTCTCCCTGCGGGGGAGGGTTAGGGTGAGGGCCGCCGACGCCGGGCAGTCGAGGCAACATTTGCATCGATTCCACATGCCGCCAAAATAGCCATCAGTACTTCGTCGACTTCGCGAACCACATCGTCGTTGGCAAACCGCAGCACTCTCAGGCCGAGTTCAGACAAATAATCCGTGCGACTCCCATCAGCAAGGGCGCGGCCATCGTGGCTATTGCCGTCAAGCTCGATGACAAGCTTGAACTCGTCGCAAAAGAAATCTGCCACAAATGGACCGATCGGATGTTGCCGACGGAACTTCAAGCCAGCCAGCCGCCCGGCCCGCAGTTTGCCCCAGAGTAGCCGCCCTGGAAACGTCGCAGCGCGACGCAGTTCGCGGGCTCGGTCAATGGATTGTTCGGCCATGCGGTTCGGACGCCGGTTCATTCCTATTGCCCTCACCCCGGCCCTCTCCCAGAGGGAGAGGGAGATTTCTTATCCGTGCTTCTTTAATTCGCCTTTGGCGATTGCCTCGCGGTGCACCTCGTCGGGCCCGTCGGCCAGCCGCAGCGTGCGGGCGCTGGCCCAGGCGTCGGCCAGTGGAAAATCGCCGCTCACGCCGCCGCCGCCATGCGCCTGAATCGCGCGGTCGATCACGCGCAGCGCCATACTGGGCGCTACGACCTTGATCATGGCGATTTCGGCCCGCGCGGCCTTGTTGCCGACGGTGTCCATCAGGAAGGCCGCCTTGAGAGTCAGCAGGCGGGCTTGCTCGATTTCGATTCGCGAGTTGGCGATATCCGCGCGGATTGTCCCCTGCTCGGCAATCGGCTTGCCGAACGCGACCCGCGACTTCGCGCGCCGGCACATCAGTTCCAGTGCGCGTTCGGCCTGTCCGATCAAACGCATGCAATGGTGGATGCGCCCGGGACCCAGGCGGCCTTGCGCGATTTCAAAGCCGCGCCCCTCGCCCAAGAGGATGTTCGACGCCGGCACGCGGACGTTTTCATAGGTCACCTCGGCATGGCCGTGCGGCGCGTGGTCATAGCCGAACACGGTCAACATCCGCGTGACTTTGACGCCCGGAGTGTCCATCGGCACCAGAATCATCGACTGCTGTTCGTGTGGCGGGGCCTGGGGGTTGGTCTTGCCCATGAAAATCGCGATTTTGCAGCGTGGATCGCCCGCGCCGGAGCTCCACCATTTCTTGCCGTTGATGACATAGTGATCGCCGTCGCGCGTGATGCGGGCTTGGATGTTCGTGGCGTCGGAGGACGCCACGTCCGGCTCGGTCATGGCGAAGCACGAACGCATTTCGCCGGCCAACAGCGGCGCCAGCCAACGCGCTTGCTGCTCGGGCGTGCCGTACTGGGCCAACACTTCCATATTGCCGGTGTCGGGCGCCGAGCAATTAAACACCTCGGGCGCCATCGGCGAGCGGCCCATGATCTCGCACAGAGGCGCATATTCCAGATTGGTCAGTCCGGCCCCGTGTTCGCGATGCGGCAAAAACAGATTCCACAGTCCCGCGGCGCGGGCCTTGGGTTTCAGCGCTTCGATGATCGCGGTGGGCTGCCAGCGGTCGCCCGCGCGGATCTGCTCGTGCCACAGCTTTTCATGGGGATAGATGTGCTCGTCCATGAAGGCCGTGAGCTTCTGCTGCAAATCCTTGACCTTGGCGGAATGCTCGAAGTGCATACCTGCCGTTCCTTTCTGTGCGTGGTTATCAGAGCGACACTAAAGCGGACCGGACGCGGCTGGCGACGATCCTTGCAAACGCCCAGGCGTGGCAGTACATTCTACCGATCGGACGGTAGAACCGCCAATGAGGCGGTCAGGAAATCTCCAACGCCCGCCGCGACCGCTCAACCGATCAGGACATGCCATGCACGCCGATTCCCGCGAAGAGCTTCTGGCCGACGTCGAGGCCTACTGCCGCGAGCTGCGGCCCAGCGAGGAACTGTGCTACGTCGAACACCGCTACAACGATCAGACCATCGCGCTGGCGAAAAAACACCACTTGCTGGGTATGCCCGTGCCGGTGCAGTTTGGAGGCCGCGGGGCCGATGCCGTCACGTATGCGCGGGCCCTGGCCCGAATCGGCCGCGAGGGGACCGGCGTGCGGACGTTTTTTTCGGGTCAGACCTCGATCGGACAATACCCGATCATGCGCTACGGCAATGCCGACCAGCACGCCCGCTATCTGCCGGCCTCCTGCGCTGGCGAGAAGATTCTGGCCTTTGGGCTGACCGAGCCGGACGCGGGCTCGAACCCGCTGGAGATGACGACCACCTATCGGCGGAGCGGGAAGCACTATTTGCTCAATGGCGTCAAATATCTGATTTCCAACGGCGGCATCGCCGACGCGGTGGTCTGTTTCGGCTATCCGGCCGATCGCACCGGCGCGGACCGCCGCATGAGCGCTTTTATCGTCGACACGGCCGGCGCGACGTTCGAGGCCGAGGATCTGCACGCCAAGCCGGGCATGTTCACGGCCAACACCGGCATGTTCCAGATGACCGACCATCCGGTGCCGGTGGAGAATTTGTTGGGCGAGGAAGGCCAGGGTTTTCGCGTGGCGATGGGGGCACTGGTGTCTGGCCGGCTGAGCGTGGCCGCGGGGTGCTTGGGTGTGATCGAGGATTGCCTGGCCGAGGCGTTGTCGTATGCCAAGACGCGCCGGCAGCACGGCAAGGCGATCGGCAAGCATCAGCTCGTGCAAGAGCACCTGGCGATGATCGAGATGGCGCGCGCGGCCAGCGAAGCGCTGGTGGAGCGAGCGGCCGCGGCCAAGGCTGCCAGCGACCGGGCGCTGGACGATGCCCGGCTGTACGCGCACGCCGATTTTTGCGTGGCCGAGGCAAAATTTCTCGCCTCGAACGCGGCTTGGGAGGCGGCCGATCGGGCCGTGCAAATTTACGGCGGCCGCGGCTGGTCGGAACTGTATCGCGTCGGCCGGCACCTGCAAGACGTGCGCGTTTGCCGGATCTACGAAGGCACCGATGAAATCATGAAGTTGAAAATCGCGTCGACCCTGCTCGGCAAGGATTTTGCTGCGTTTAGTTGATCCGCGCTCCGAGGCCGCCGGCAACCGCGACGCCGGTCCCCTGCTCTGCTGGCGCGACCCGGTTTGCTTCACTCACCGAGCTGCCGGCGAACCTGGCTCCAGGCATGGCGAATGACCTGGTCGGCCGCGGCCTGGATCAAGCCGGGGCTCACCGCCGCGATCAGCCCCTTGCGCTCATCGATCTTGGCCGTCCAGTTCAAGCGCGAGCCCGTGCCTTCGGCCGAGATCTTCAACTCGGCCGAGACGTTCATCGAGACGCCGATACCCTGCGCCGCGACGCGCATCGCCGCGCTTTCGGGCTGCTGGCACTGGTCCAAGGCGATGGTCAACTTCATGGTCCCGCGCAGAAACGAAAAGCCCGGCCGCACGACGCATTTGAGCGTCCGCGGGTCGACCTTTTCCGAGGAGACCAAATCCGGAATCGTCGAGGCCATCGCATCCAGATCGGTCAGTAGCGTGTAGAGCGTCTCCGGGGCGGCCGCGAACCGCTCCTGGCCGCCGAACTCGGTCGTGGGATTTGCCACCTGGAAGGTCCTCACCTGGTGCCAGCAGAAATTGCCAAGGCAGGAATTGTAGAACCCGGCGGCGGAGAACGAAAGCCGGAGCCTGGGGAGCCACAGCCACGCCTGCCCGGGCACCAAGAAATGAGAAGTTTTCTCGCGGGGCCTCGGCATCGGCCGCCCGTCATGGCGGCAGGTTCATCTTGCTGGCGCCGGCCTGCTGGCAGGCCGGTCTTAAAGTTTTCCCACAGTAAAAGGGTTGCGCAGACCGAACATCAAGAATGACCGTGCGTAGCCCGAACATCAGGCACAATCGTACGGACGTGAATATCGAGAATAAACCGTCCGCGACGACCTGAACCACAGTCTTTAGCCCATTTGGAGGGGCCTCTGGTATGACCCGGATCAACACCAACATCAGTTCGATCATCGCGCAGACCAATTTGTCTCGGGCCAACGATCAATTGCAACAGTCGTTGACCCGTCTCAGCACCGGTTTGCGGATCAATACAGGCAAGGACGACCCGGCCGGTTTGATCGCCAGCGAAAACTTGCGCAGCGATATCAACGGCGTGCAAAAGGGCATTTCGAACAGCCAGCGGGCCAATCAGATCATCTCCACGGCCGACAGCGCCTTGGGCCAGGTGAGCTCGCTGTTGAACGACTTGCGCGGGTTGGTCTCGGAAGCCTCGAACACCGGGGCCATGAGCGACGCGCAGATCCAGGCTAACCAGTTGCAGGTCGACTCCTCGCTGTCCGCCATCGACCGCATCGCCCAGACCACGTCGTTCCAAGGCCGCAAACTGCTGGACGGCAGCCTGGACTTCATTACCAGCGGGATCATCGACGGCAAAGCCACCGCGACCGTCGCCGGCGTCACGGACGTCGCGGCGTCACTTGCG
>JBGQKM010000299.1:0-6817 GCA_041499515.1 Planctomycetia bacterium
ATTCCCTGCGTGGCTGAGAGCCCGTCGAATATCATTTTCTTGACGTGCGACGCGTTCGGCGTGTTGCCGCCGGTCAGCCGGCTGACTCCCGAACAGGCCATGTATCACTTCATCAGCGGATACACGTCCAAGATCGCCGGCACGGAAGTCGGCGTCGTCGAACCGCAAGCCACGTTTTCCGCCTGCTTCGGCGCCGCTTTTCTCGTCTGGCACCCCACCAAATACGCCGAGATGCTGGCCGACAAGCTGCGCGCCCATCGGGCTCAAGCCTGGCTGGTCAACACGGGTTGGTCGGGCGGCGCGTACGGCACGGGACGTCGCATCGAGTTGGCGCATACCCGCGCGATCATCGACGCGATCCACAGCGGCGAATTGCGCGAGGCCGCGACGCGCGAAGATCCGGTCTTCGGCCTGGCCGTCCCGCAACAGGTGTCGGGCGTCAGCGCCGATATTCTCTGGCCGGAAAATGCCTGGGCCGATCGGGCCGCTTATGGCCGGGCGGCCAAAAAGCTGGCTGCGCTGTTCCACCAGAACTTTGGCCAATACTCGGCGGCAGCCCGCCCGGCCGTCCGCGCGGGCGGCCCGCGCGAGGCAATGCCCGCCGGCGTCTAGGCTTCTTCGAATCGGGAACGCGGACTCAACGTATCTGCCCGGGGCGCGAGGCCAAACTCGTGCAGCGGCTAGCAGAACGATAGCGATGCTATGAGCGACCGCGACCGAGGTCCCCAAAAGCACCGCGTCTCGCTTCGTGCATTAGGTGCCGATCGACTAGGCGGCAGTGCGCGTCATGGCGCGGCCCTGCTCTAGAGCACGCAGCGCCTCGAGCCCGACGGCGGCGGGAAAAACTTATGATCGACGCATCCATGTGCAATGGCCTAAGCGCATTGACGGTGGAGCTCCACGATGCGATACTCCCCTAGAGTATAAACAGCAACGGGGCCAACATGGCGCATACGCACCGTGATCGCGACAAGCTCAAGACGCGTCTGGCCCGCATCCGCGGACAAATTAACGCGGTCGAGCGGGCGCTGGACGAACGTCAAGCTTGCGGAGAGGTGCTGCAGCAGATTGCCGCGATTCGCGGCGCCGTGGCGGGACTCCTTGGCGAGGTCTTGGAAGGCCATGTGCGCGAGCACCTTGCCGGCCGCCGCCTGCCAGCGGCCGACCGCGAGCATGCCGCGGACGAACTGATCGACGTCTTGCGCCGTTACCTTCGATGACACGTGCGGCGACAATCTACAAGCAGCGGGATCGACAACAACGGGACGATCGACCATGCCCCTCCGAATTGTCGGCCGACGTGGCAGAGCATCTACGGTCTCGCTCCCCAAGGGTCTTTTCGCCGCGCTAAAGCGGCGTTCTTCTCCCATCCGCGTTTCGCCGCTGCTCGTTGAGCTTGCGGCCGCAAGCGTCGAGTCCGTTTATGCGCGCCTCGGCAGCGGCGCGACAGGTTTGTCGGCAGATCAGGCCGCGGCCCGGCTGGCAGAGCACGGTTGGAATGTCGTAGCGGCGGACGGAAGGAAGAGCGCGTGGGTGCTGCTGTGGCACGCGTTCATCAATCCCCTGGTGCTGCTGTTGGCCGCCTTGGCGACGATCTCCATCGCCACGGGCGATTTACGGTCGGCCGTCGTCATGTCGCTTATGATTGTTATGGGCGTAAGCATCCGACTGATCCAGGAAGCTAAGGCTGATCAGGCGGCGGCCAAGCTCAAGGCGATGATCTCCGTGACGGCCGCCGTGCTCCGAGAGGGGGAGACGCAGGAACTAGCCGTCTCCCAACTCGTTCCTGGCGACGTCGTGAAGCTAGCCGCAGGAGACATGATCCCGGCTGATGTGCGAATCGTCTCGGCCAAGGACCTGTTCGTCATTCAGGGTTCGCTGACCGGAGAATCGTTTCCTGTTGAGAAGTTCGAGGTTGATAGGGGATCGCCTGCCCAGTCGCCGCTGGAACTCGACAACATCGCGTTCCTAGGAACAAGCGTCGAGAGCGGCACGGCGATGGCCGTGGCCGTGGCTACCGGGCACGAGACCTATCTGGGCAGTATTGCCGAAACCCTAACCGAGCAGCCGACTCCGACCGCCTTCGACCGGGGCATCGCGCGGTTCACGTGGTTGATGCTCCGCTTCATGGCAGTGATGGTGCCGTTGGTGTTCGCCATCAACTGGGTCACTAAGGGGAGCTGGCACGAGGCGTTTTTCTTCGCGCTGGCCGTCGCGGTGGGGCTGACGCCCGAGATGCTGCCGATGATCGTCACCGTTTGCTTGTCGAAAGGGGCCCTGGCGATGTCCCGCAAAAAGGTCATCGTCAAGCGAATCAACGCCATCCAGAATCTCGGGGCGATGGATGTCCTTTGCACGGACAAAACGGGGACGCTGACGATGGATCGCGTGATCCTGGAGCGGCATTGCGACGTCGTGCTGAACGAAGACGATGGCGTCTTGGCCCTCGCGTATCTCAATAGCCACTTCCAAACCGGCCTCAAGAGCGTCCTCGATCGGGCCGTACTGAACCACCGAGAAGTCCATGAACACGCCGGAATTCCCGACTTTGCGAAGATCGACGAAATTCCGTTTGACTTTCAGCGGCGCGTGATGAGCGTCGTCGTCCGGACGCCCGAAGGCAAAGACCGCATCGTCACCAAGGGAGCCCCCGAGGCGATCTTTCCCCGCTGCAAGAATTTTGAATTGGACGGCGAATTGTTTTCGATGGAAAACCTGCTCATCGTCGAGCTTCAGGAGGAGTACGAGCGGCTCAGCAGCGAGGGCTTTCGCGTTCTCGCCATCGCCAGCAAGGATGTTGACCCCAAAATGGCTGGCGGCGGGCGAACGCCGTACACCAAGTCCGACGAGTGCGAGCTGGTCCTCAATGGGTACGTGGCGTTCCTTGACCCGCCGAAGGAAACCGCGGCGGCAGCAATTCGCATGCTTCAGGAGCACGGCGTGGCCGTCAAAGTCATCACCGGCGACAATGACCTGGTGGCTCGGAAGATCTGCAAGGAGGTCGACTTGCCGACCGATTGCGTCATGCTGGGGGCGGAAGTCGAGCGGATGAGCGACAGCCAGCTTGCCGAAGCAGCCGAAGCGGCCACGCTATTCGCCCGGGTCTCGCCAGCCGACAAACAGCGGATTATCCAGGCCCTGCAGACCCGCGGGCATACGGTTGGCTTCATGGGGGACGGCATTAACGACGCACCCGCCCTGCGGGCCGCCGACGTGGGGATCAGCGTCGACACGGCAGTGGACATCGCCAAGGAGTCGGCCGACATGATCCTGTTGGAAAAGAGCCTGCTGGTGTTGGAGGAGGGAGTGATGGAGGGCCGCAAGGTCTTCGCCAATATCCTTAAATACATCCGCATGGGGGCCAGCAGCAACTTTGGCAACATGTTCAGCGTGCTGGGGGCCAGCGTGTTTGTGCCGTACCTGCCGATGATGCCGATCCAGATCCTGACGAACAACCTGTTGTACGACGTATCGCAGACCGCCATCCCCACCGACGATGTCGACCCCGACCAGATTTCCAAACCGCGGCCCTGGGACATGGGGGAGATCACCAAGTTCATCGTCTTCATCGGACCGTGTTCCAGCGTCTTCGACTATACGACCTACTTGATGATGCTGTACGTATTCCACTGCTGGCCCGTGGAGCAGGCCTCGCTCTTTCAGACGGGGTGGTTCGTCGAAAGTCTCTTGACGCAGACGTTGATCA
The DNA here is from genome assembly GCA_041499515.1 of Planctomycetia bacterium. Lineage (GTDB taxonomy): Bacteria > Planctomycetota > Planctomycetia > Pirellulales > PALSA-1355 > PALSA-1355. The sequence continues at coordinate 3,707 of JBGQKM010000299.1, forward strand.
TCCACGTCATTCGCACGAGCAAAATTCCCTTCCTGCAAAGTCGTGCCTCATGGCCGCTCATTGCGACGACGGCAGTCATCATGCTGACGGGCGTTTTGCTGCCGACTTCGGCGCTGGGACCCTATCTAGGTTTCACCGCGCTGCCGTCCCTCTATTGGCCGCTGCTTGTCTTGACGTTGGTCTGTTACATACTCCTTACCCAAAGTGTTAAGACGTGGCTTGTACACTCGCGGTGGATCCGGAAATCCCCTTGATGCATGATCGGACGCCAAACAGAAATGTAAAAGCCGCGAGCGTCGATCATGCATTTTCCTGGAATTTCCAAACGACAAACTGCCCGAGTTCGACATCAGCGTGCAGCACATGGCGGTCGACGACGTCGCGCCGGGCTTTCCGGTTACGGCCCGCAGTCCCCAGGGCGTGGTCGCGGCCATCGAAAGCACGAACGATTGATTTGCCTTCGGCACCCAGTTTCATCCGCAGAGCGAGTCTGCCTCGGCCCTGGATTTGTGCATTTTCGAGAAATTCCTCATCGGTATCTCCGGCGAAGTCGTCGAAATGCGGCTGTTGGCCTAAGCCGCCAGCGATGATGCAGCGCCGTTGGCCAAGGACCCCGGTTGGGTAACGCCCGTTTCTTCTAAAACTCGGCGTGCACGCCAAGTCCCGGCACAAAAACTGGACCGCGGTCGAGGTTGTAGCCGGGATTGCTGACGTACTGAAGATCCGCGGTGACGTAGATGTTCTTCTTGAGCTCCCAGCGATAGTAGCTTTCCCAAATGTTTTCCAGACCGTAATTCAACTGTCCGTCGCCCAGAATGAAGCCCAGACCGCCGGCGGCCAGGTAATTGCGATGGTCGGGCGAGAGGCCATTGATCACGAACGCCGTGCCGACTCGATCTTGCTGGCGGGACCAGGCAGTGCCCTTGAGCACCAGGCCCACCGAAAATGTCCGGTCAATTTCCGTGAAGGCCCAGGATTCGTTGTGGCCGTCGCTCCATCCGCCGCGCATGAACAATCCCAAATCGTCGTTCAAATCCTGCTGAAGGCTCAGGCCGAATCCGTATTTGGCCGAGTAGCGGCGCGTCTTGGTGATATCCAGGCCGAAGGCCGGATTGTCGGTGGCTTCCTTGTAGTTTCCCATGTTGGCATTGTTGAGATAGGCCATGGACCGGACGATGCTCGGCCGGCCGAGCATCTTGAAGCGATTTTCCAACTCCAGCACCTGGCCGTGCGCGTGACTGAAGTTCGGATCCATATCGGGTCCATTGGCCACCAGAGGTTCGGCGAATAGTCCATAGCGCAGCGCCCACTTTTCTTGATTGAAATCGACGGTGCCTCCATACGTATAGCCGCGGACGTCGGCTGGAAAGTCCCAGGCCCCGTTCCACACCAATCCCCAGTTCCAGAATTGCGATCGACCGTCGTGGCTGTACAAATTGTCGTCGAGGTCATCCGAGGCGGCGAATTTTCCGACCCGCACCGTCAACCGTGAAATATCTCGATAGCCGGCGATCTGGTTGGCCTCGTCGGACATCTTCTCCTGCTCGCCACCAAAACCAAATACCTGCGAATAAAACAATCGTGCCACGTAGGGCGTGGGCTGCGGCTTGCCGACGCGCGTGATTTCTCCGTTGGGAAATCCGCCGATGCCCGCGACACTACTCAGTCCCTTGCCGCCGGCCACCTCCGGATTGAAATACAACTCGCCGCCCTGCCAGAGTCGCGCGCCGAGAAACAGAGTCGATGTTTGCGAGGTCGCATTCTCGTAGATCGGCAGAAAACTGTGTGTGCCGACGTACGGAGAATGAAACGGAGCATGAAAATCGGTGACGATAGTCGTCTGTCCGTGGACGCTGAACATTTTGCTGTCCGAGTCGCGCGACGAGCTGTCGTCGTCAGAGCGCTCATCGGCTTGTGGGTTTGATGGATACGCGTCGCCGGTCCGAAGGGAAAAACTGGCGATGGTCCCGGGCGTATCCTCGTCCGACAGCTCGGGACCTTTCTCGCTGAGTATTGACGCGGAAGCCGGCGACGACGGTGCTTCGCCTCGCGAGTCGCCGGCCGCCAACCCCAACAGCGAGCCGGCCAACAGGACGAGCCGTCCTAGGCGCAGCGCAAGGGCCAAGCATGCGTGGTCACGCATCAATCGTTCGGGTCCGGGTGCAATGGTGGAAAAATAACGCGAAACTTTAGCGGGGATCCAGACCGGCATCAAGGCCGATGCGCTAGCTGGGGTTTGCCAGCATTGCGCAATCCCCCCAAGGGTCAGCCGGGCCAGCGCGAGCAGCCGGTCGGCGGGGGCGGCCGCGAGACCTCAGCGGGCCGGCGGCGGAGGCAGCGCAAGCTGGCGGCGCGCGGCTTCGGACAGATCGCGGGTGTAGGCGCGCAGCAATTGATGAGTCGACTGGAACTCGGCGCGTTGCGTGAGACTCTTGTATTGGGGCGACTGGGCCACGCGGTCGTATTGCTGCAGGGCCCTCTGCATGGATTCGAGTTTCGGCGGATTGTTTCCTTCGAACACCTCGTTGGGTAGCGCCAGATATTTTCGCCAGGGCTCATCGACCGTGGCCTGCAATTGCACGGAGCTCTCGGCCAGGCGTTCGCGGGCCGCTGGAGCGTGCGTGGCGGCTTCGGTCGGCACCTGAGCTTCCGTCGGAATCAGCAGTTCTGCCTGGCCGCCGTGGGTCAATTGGAGAACATCTTGCTGCAACTTCGCCGCGGATTCGGGAATGCGTTGGGGCGGTTGCGCGGGGGCTGCGCCGTAGTAGGCCGCGTGCGCATTGGCGTCGATCTCGATGGCGGTGCCATCCAGCGCCAGGCCGAGAAACAGGCCTCGGCTGCGCGAGTAGGAAAGAATTTCGGCCCTCAGCCCGATGTCGGTCGCCGCGGCCGCGTTGCGGCCCACCGGACCCGCGGCCGCCGATGCGTCGGCGCCGATGGTAAACTTGCCGTTCATCAGCCCTTCGACGCTCTTTTTGGTCATGAAGACCAACACGACGTCAGTGCCTTGGACTCCGGCCTGCCAACCGACGCTGCCGCCGGTGAGCGTGACAAACTGCGGCAGACTCCACTGGCCATCGGGTCCGCGAGCCAGCACCACGCCATGCCCGC
>JBGQKM010000300.1:0-6798 GCA_041499515.1 Planctomycetia bacterium
CCCGTTCACGAGATTCTGGGACTCACTGGCAATCGGTTGCAATGTCTCTACCACTTCACCGTCGGCGTGCCGGTCGAAGATCATCGCTTGCAGACTTGGCAACCGTATTCGTGATGCCCGACCCGCTTACGTGGGGATTCGAGCTGGCATGGAAAGTTTATGCGAAAAACCGCTCATGTCGGAGAAACGTTACGTATTACTGCACCCACTTCTTGGGAAAGCCGTCAAGCGCCGACTCCTCGGCTGGCGTCCAAACCGCGACCTCCTGGATACGAGTCGCAAGGTCAACATCACTGTACGTGATTGCCCGCACCCGATGGGTTTGCAGTTTCACCGTCACTGTGGCATAGCCGACACTCAGGTCAGGATGGTGCCATGCCGCTTCAGCGAGATAACCGATCGTCGCAACCAACATAATAGTGTGCGGCCAACCAGGTGTTTTGAACGTTCGCCGCAGCCAGCCGTCGCGGACTTCCCAACCGGGCAGCCTCGCCAGAGCTTCCTCAAGTTCCTCGTCCGTCAAGGCCTGGTCTTGCGTCATCAGAGCACCTCGATTCCGTTAGCGGACTTTGATACCCTCAATCTCGAACAGCGGCTCCGTCAGCGGCGAGCCTTGAGACGCTTCGTTTAACCTATCAAGAGGGACAGGACGGTCGACGGTGAAACGACAACTGGCGTCCGAGATCGGCAGTGGGTTTCTGCAAGGCTATCTGGCCAGCGTGAGTTTCGCCGACGCGATGGTCGACGCTCGATCAATCGGGACAGGCAGACAATACTGTCATTGTCCTCTGGTCGGTGGGACAATCAAGCCAGAGGGCAACGCGGCCGAAACCGACTGGGACAAGACAGATAGTCGGAAACAGGGCTGATGCCTAGCGAGTTCGGCAAATCCCATCTACCCATACGTATTGCGAGACGTCCCGTAGGACAACCATTAGATGACGCGTCTCGGCGCCTGCGTCAGGAACTCGTTCGTTTGATGGGACGGTTCTAGCGTCCCGACAACTCATAGGTATTCTCGGAATAGCGCGTGGCTCCCTATTGTGGGCGTTCTGGCCCTGATGCGCGGCGCGGCAATGGAACGTTTATTGCGACGCAGTTGCTGGCCAGCTAACTTGCAGCGACGTTGGAAACGCGCTAGAATCCTGGTCTTGCACATCGGCTCACGGCTTGTTTTTGAAGGTTCAGCACATGCGATTGGTTTTTGTGGTAGCTGCTTTGACACTCATGTTCGGGCAACGTGCTGTGGCTGAGGTCATAAGGATCGAGAAACTCGAAATCAAGAGTGCCGTTGTCGAGATTCCGAAGTCGCCGGATGGAGAGACGGCTGTCGTCGTGATTCGGGTGGAGATCAAGAACATCTCCAAGGAAGCCTTGAAACTGAGTTCCAGCAGTTTCAAATACAAGTTGGAGAAGCAGGGAAGCAAGCCCCAGGTCCATCCACACTTCGGCTTGCGCTACCCGGATAAAAAAACCGCGATAGACGTTAAGCCCGGAAAGGTCGAAATGCTCGATGTGGAATTGGCCGCAAAAAAGGTCGCAGTCGAAAAGAACGGAGAATATAAACTGGAGATCGCAGGTCACGGAGAGGAAAAAGTGAACGTGGTACGGTTCAAGTAATCACCGTTCACGCTCATGGACTGGACAGGATATGCATCAAAACAGGATCGATAATGCAATACAAAGTCGAAACGGACGGCCAGAATCGCTTGGGGCTGGACGAAGTATGCCGCCAGTTTGCGGATAGTCTCTGGCTCCCGACTCACGTTACTCATGATGAGGCGGCGGAAATCGCGCTCGACTTGTTTAAACGCACCGTGGCCGGCGAGCTTGAGCTATTGCGAGTCACAGCCAATCAAGCTGCTCAATCGCCGCCGTGAATTCTTCCCTACGTTCCACAGGCCACGATTTCGGTGGCGTCACGTCAAAGTAGGTGCCCTGCCAGTCGCGTTGAAGCATCGGCACCAACGCGAAGCGTCTCAGCACTTCGGCGGCGGCATCGTGGGCCTTCGAATTGGCTTGGATGTAGAGTCGGAGCATGGCCTTTTCTAGTCGGTTCTTTAGACGTGCAAGAAGCGGTAAGGGATCAGGTCAGGCTTTATATGGTACCGAGCAGCCGAGCGGACGCCACAGACAATGAACAAGAGCCCCCGTCCTCATGCGTGCGACGAAAGGCTTACGCGACAGACGGGTGTGGCGATCGCAACAATTCTGACCAGAATTGGCGATCGGATCGCACCTTTCGCTCAAGAAACGCATCGTGCTCGCGCAGGATTTCGGGAGACTCCAAAGTTGCCAGCGTGTCCTCTGTGAGGTGTCCCTGGAAGACGTGCGGCAGCCAATGGCGATGCCAGGTGGCGTCGTCGAAACAGACCCGAGCAATAATCGCCTGGTTTCGCCACACGCCATCCCACGTGGTCGCGTAGGAGAAGTCCTTCCGAAAGCGATGATGCGCCAAAGGCCCGGCCACATGCAAGATGGCGATCTCCATAAAGAATGACTTCAGGACCATTGACACTTCGGACGCTCCCCAGCCGCGCAACGATGGGCTCCAGGCGACAGGTGGATACAACGCGCGAGGAATCAAATAGGGCGGCGCGCGGAGCGCCGTCACCGGCGAAACGCGGCGCAGCGCGATCCGTTCTCGCCACTGGGCGGAAAAGTAGCCCTGTTGGGGGCATAAGCGAAAGTCTGCCCCATGCAATCTCCATTTGAATACGCCGAAATTGCGGACGTCGGGGCAAGTGATCGCGTTACGCTCGAGCGCCAATTGGGCGCATCGATCGAGACAGTTCTTGCCGACGCGTTGGTGGGCATCAAGGTAGCAGAGCACATCGCCACGCGCAGCGCGCGAACCCACATCGCGCGAGTAAGCCACGCCGACGCGCCGTTCGTTCCGAATGACACGCACTAGTCCGTCGGCGAACGCTGCGCACGAACCATCGGTCGAACCATCGTCAACTACGATGACTTCGAGCAGCGCGCGCGTGTTCTCGACGACCGATTCGATGGTGCGATGCAACTCCGCCCCTTCGTCGTGGGTTGTAACGATCACCGATATTGTCCCGATGGCACTCATGCGCGATCAGCGGTTCGATGACATCCGCATCAATGCAACCGCGGGAATACGAAAAAGGCGATCCCGACGGCAAGTAGGACAGTCGCGATCAGCGTCCACGTGCGCGGATCGGAAGTATATCCCACCGTATCGGGTGTGGGTTTTGGGTGAGTATCGGGTGTGGGTTTTGGGTGAATCATGATTCATGGGTCCTTTAGCTTTCGATGATTTCCAACCAAATGAGTTCCTGGGGCTGACCTGGGTCGGCCCAGGGATCTTGAACAGTGATTGTCGTATCCTTTTCTTTCAGCCGCGGCGCGGCCCCGGCGGTCGTCACATCGGTGTACACGCTTTCGAAATAAGAGTGATCAGCCTTGAAAATCGGCCTTGGCCGCGCATGCATGACTTCGAGCTGGGCAGCACCTGCAAGAGGTCGCATTAGCGTGCAGACGTCTGCCAGCGCACTCTTGAGCGGGGCCGCGGCCAAGGCTTTGCTGTCGCTGTCCGGCACTGTTCCGACTGTCATACAAAACGCCCAAGGCTTGCTCTGACCCGGCGGCGCATGGACTCGACGCAGGAAAAAGAAGGCGCTTACCGAAGGGTGCTTCAAGTCTGCGGGATCTCCGTAGGAGAAGACTCGCAAGCAGAACAGGTCTGTCTCCGGTTTGCCGCCAGGTCGCATCTTGCGCTGCATAATTGAGATGCTCAAACCGTTGTAGCCCTCCATGGTAGCCTGCAACAAGCCTAACGCGGCCCCCAGATAGTCGCCTTCGAGATTACTGATCTCCGTCCATTCATTTGCCATGGCAGTGAAGTCTCCTGAGAAATAAAGGTGTGGACTAGGCTCGGCAACTACTCGGTATCTTCTCTGGGCCGGACGGTATGCGCGATGCGAAAACCGCGCGCGAACGAGGGTGTGTCCGTCGGCAAGGCAAATTTTCGATTGGCCGCCCGCAGCATCCGCCCGGCGGAGCCATAGTCGTTCCCCCGCATTGCGAACTCCCCAAGGATCAACTGAGCGGGAATAACGGGCGGACGCGCGGCGGGGTTTTTCGCATACAGATCCTGGCACCACTCGCACACATTCCCCAAGGTATCGAACAGACCGAAGGCGTTAGGCCAGAGGCGACCGACGGTCCAGGCATGTCCTTCCGAGTTCTCTATGCACCACGCGTAGTAGCGGAGCAGCTCGGGCGCATACCCGAAGTATCGTGGGGTTGTTGCGCCAGCACGACACGCCACCTCCCACTCCGCTTCGATCGGAAGACGGTAACCGGTCCGTTTCAGACAATCTTGGTAAGGTCCTTTGCGCGATTCCTCCACCCGTGGCAGCGTCATTTCGGAGTCCGGAACCTTGTCGTGCTCGCTCAAAAGGCGACAGAATTGCTGCGCATCTCGCCAAGTGACCGCGTTAACGGGACAGTCGATGTTTTGGGCGAATTCATTCATACGATAGCCATAGTCTGGACAGACGCTTGCGTACTGTCCCTGAGTGATCTCCGTGGCCGAAATTGCGAATGGCCAATCCAGGTTGTAGGTCCATTGGCCTTCGTCACTTTCATCGCGACCGGGTTCGGTCTCGGGCGAGCCTAGCACTATCTTGCCCGGCGGCATCACGATGATCATGGTGATGCGACTTGGGGTGACGTACCAGCGAAATCCCGGGCGCATGCCGAGTTGCGCCAGTTCGGCGACGGCCTGCTCAAGCGATTTATCTTTGCCCAATTTTCGCAGCGTCCACTCGGCCGCGCCATGCACGCCGGAATCGACGTCCTCGCGATACAGTCGCAACAGTGCGTCGGCAAACTCCGACAGCGCTTCCGACGGTCGTTCCAGCTCGAGGGTGCAGGCAACGGCAAGAATCATCGCCTGACGAATGCCCGGGTCCTTCTGTCGGACGAATTGTTGTGCCCAATCGCCCGGCGCCCCCACTTCTCGAAAATGATGGAGCAGGAAGCTGCGCAACCGCGGGTCCGGTCGGTGCTCAAGCGCGGGCCAGACGAACTTGTCGTCGCCGGTTCCGTGCAACAACATAATAGCATTCGCTTGTCGGCGCGCCTGTCGGTCCTTGATGTCTTCAGTGGCGTCCGGCGGGACTGTGACTTGAGCTTCGCGCACGATCCTCGGCCGCGCGTCGAACGCGTGTCTGGCGAGAATCCTGGCAAATACTTCAAATTGTCTGGGAGTCGATTCCAACGCGAGTTCGAGCAATTGTGACACGTCACCCGCCGCATAGCGAGCCAAGATCGTAGCCGCGAGCAACCGCTCGGTGTCCGGATTTCGGGCGTCGCCGAAGGATTTGTGCAGTGGTCCAACAAGCCATTGCCGCACCGGTGCGAAGGCATCCATCCAGGTGCCGAAATGGGCCGGATTCGTCGTACCGTCGCGCAACATCTCCTCGCCGAGCACGTCGGCGACGGCGTGCCATTTGTCGGCGGAGTCCTCGGGATTGAGTTGAGCCAGCGCCGTGCAGGCTCGCAGGCGACGGTCGGGAGCCGTTGTGGCGTCCCGCACCACCTCCCACAATCGCGGCTCGAGAGGCGCGAGCTGGCCGGCATGCGCCAGGACCTGAGAAATCGCCAGGGCCAGCGATGGCTCGGCATCCAAGAGTTGCCCCAGTAGCTCGTCGGCCCGAAGATCGCCGACCACGGCCAGCCCCAACAACAACCTGACGTATTGTTCGTTTTTGTCCTGCTGCGCCGCCAACCCGGCGGTCAGCAGCGGCGTGACTCGGCGTCGCTGATTCGCCAAGAGCTTTGCTACGCCTGGCAAATCGCGGCTATCGCTGGTGGTCAGCGCTTGGACGACTCCCTCGGCCCGCGTGGCGGCAATGCGATCGTAGATGCCAAGCGTCAAGAGGGTCGCCGCCAGCAGGCCGACGCATCCACGCACTGCATATCGGCTCGTGGCCGCTCGCACCATCGATCGTTCCGAGCCCTTCCACCGCCGTTGACGCGTGAAAACCAGAATGTCAACCCAGTCCCACCAGGAAGGGAGTTGACGTGCATCGGGCCGCGCCGCATAAGCGTTGGCATACTCGGCGAGCCGCAACTCGGCGCGGCCGCGAAACGTCTGCCGTCGAGTTTGATTCAACCATGCGCGAATTGCCGTGACCAGGAAGTCGTGCGTGAGCTGATACGATCGCGTGCTGCGGTGATCCGTGTTCACGTGGGTATCGCCAGAGGGTATAAGCTCCGGATCCGATGGGGTGACAAGCCGCAGTTCTTGATCCAGACACCGCATGAGCGCCACAAAATCGGTCGGCTCATGCTCGTACCCGGATACGGCCTGCAGCTCCGATTCCGGGACGAGATGTCCGCGAATCTCGCTGCCAGGCGGAGGAAGCAATCGTTCGAGCACGGCGCGCACGGACTTGCGATACAATCGATGCATGGGCGATGCCGTACGACTATCGAATACCTCCTCCAGAAACGCGGTGCCTAAGCCTTCGGTCCCGCCGAGGTCGCGCAGTGTAGCGGGCGTCCAAGGACGAGACTTGACCATTTCGGCAAAGATGCATAAGCGCACCGGCACGATCCAACCGTCGACTGCCAACTCTTCGACCGCTCGCTCCAAAAACGACGTCTGTTCGTTCGATCGTTTGGTGGAGTCGGGGGGCAATTGGCCGTAGGCGACACCGAAGTCGTTTAGGACCGCGATTGCGTGTGCGAGGTCAAACAAGTCGACAGCCGACGCATTGACGCCTTCGGCCAGCGGAATATCCAACTGCCGAAAAAAGC
>JBGQKM010000301.1:0-6790 GCA_041499515.1 Planctomycetia bacterium
GCACGTGGCGGCCAACTGATCTTCGCGCACCGCCACCCAAGCCCGGCCCAGTCGCGACCGCTCCAGGTTTCTCAAAAGTCCAATCACCACCAGCAGCAGACCCAGGGCCAGGTAGTAGAACAAACGATAATCCAAGCTCCAGTCGGGCTGAATACCCAGGTGACCCAACGGAGCGACCAGCACCGTGGGCAAGACGGGCGCCGGCACCGGGTTGAGTCCGCGCGTGCCGGCGGTGATTTCTTCCAGGTTGCGCAGCGTGAAGCGCGTGACCTCGCCGAAACCCAGAGTCACGATCGCCAGGTAATCGCCCCGCAGCCGCAACGTGGGCGCGCCGAGCAGCACTCCCAACAGGGCCGCCCCACCGGTTGAGAGCACAAGCGCCGCCAGAAATCCCACCTGGAAGGGATACGCCGGCACCGTGAGAATACCCGTGATATAGGCTCCAATCCCAAAAAACGCCGCGATGCCCAGGTGCAACAACCCGGTGTAGCCAACCACGACGTTCAAGCCCAGGGCCAAGATCGAGTAGATGAAGATATAGGTCAGTTGCATGCCGATCGATATCTCAGTCAGGCGGAACAGCGCGTTTTCCGGATAGACCAAAAGCGGATAAATCACCAGCACGGCCAGATAGAACCAACCCAGCGGAACGCGTTGGAGCGAAAACGAGGTCATACTTTTTCCCTCGTGCGCGAACCGAGCAGTCCGGCAGGCCGGAAAACCAAAATCGCGATCAGGATCACGAACACCAGCGCGCTGGTCCAGCGCTCGCCCACATAGCCGCTGGAAAACGCGCGGGCCAGGCCGATGACCAGTCCGCCCAGCACGGCTCCAGGAATATTGCCGATGCCGCCGAGCACTGCCGCGGTGAACGCGTACAGGCCGTTCTGAAAACCCATCTGGTAGCTGACCGTATTGATGTACAGCCCATAAATCACCGCGGCCGCGCCGGCCAGCGCGCCGCCCAGGGCAAAGGTCACGCCGATCACGCGATCGACGTTGATGCCCATCAGTTGCGCCGCCAGGGGATCTTGGGCGGTCGCCCGCATGGCCTTGCCCAGGCGGGTCGCTTTGACGAAGAACGTCAGGGCGATCATGATCGGCGCCGTGATCGCCACGACCATCAGGTCCTTGACGGTAAAGCTCAGCCCGGCAGTTTCGCCCAGCAGATTGTGTCGCGAAACCAGGTCCGGAAAATGCCGATCGGCCGGGCCTCCCCACAGCAGGCCCACGTTCATCAGCACGAACGACACGCCGATCGCCGAGACCAAAGGCGCCAATTTGGGCGCGCGCCGCAGCGGCTTATACACCAGGCGGTCGATGGTCACGTTCAGCGCGGCGCAAAACAGGGGCACCACGATCAACAGCAGCCCAATTCCCAGCGCGAGCATCGCCGGTCCGGCTTTTTCCAATTGCAGCCCGCCAATGAGCGCCAGGGCCAGAAACGCCCCCAGCATGAACACGTCGCCGTGGGCAAAATTGATCAACTCGATGATCCCGTAGACCATCGTGTAGCCCAGGGCCACCAGCGCAAACAGCGCGCCGTTGGTCAGGCCGATCAGGGCGTATTGCAGAAACGTCTGCCACAAGTCCACCGTGTCGGCCTCGGCCAGCAGCAGGGGAAACGTCATCGGCCGCGCCCTCCCACCAGCGGCCGGCGCGCGCCGCGCGCGCTGGTCAACCGGCGTCGCCTACTGGCCCAGGACCTTGACAAGTTTGAAGTGTCCATTGTGAATGATGTTGCCGCTGATCGTCGTGAGCGTGGTATCGCCGTTGGCGTCGAACGACCAGGTGCCCAGCGCGCCTTGATCGAAATCCTTGATCGCCAGGCAGGCCCGGCGAATGGCGTCGCGGTCTTTGACTCCGGCGCGCGCAATCGCGGCCAGGGCCACCTTGCCCGCTTCGTAGCCATAGATGGCATAGCCTTCGGGCAGCGCGCCGTAGCGCTGTTTGTAATTGTCGACGAACGCTTTGCCGGGCCCTTGAAGTTCTTCTGGGGGCAAGCCGCCGAAGGTGACGTAGCAGCGGTCGTTGACGTTTTCCGCCCCGGCTGATTGAATGAAGGCCTCTTCATAACAGGCGTCGGGCACCATCAATTTGCAATCCAATCCGGCGGCGATCATATCCTTGGCGATTTGGCCCCCCTTGGATTGCGTCGTGCCGCCAAAATAGACCAGGTCGGGCTTTTCGCCCTTGATCGTGGCCATCAGCGGCTTGAACTCCTGGGCCTTCGAATCGATGCTCTCGTGCCCCAGCACCTCGATGCCCAAGTTCTGGCAGGCTTCGATGAACAGCGTGGCGATCCCCTTGCCGTACACCTCGTTGTCGTCCAGCACGTAGACGCGCTTCACGCCCAGCTCCTGAGCCCAGGCCGCGCCCAGCGGGCCCTGCAGATCGTCGGTGGGCACCATCCGCACATAGCTGACCTCGCCGGTCGGTCGATAAATGGCCGGCTCGCCCGGATCGCCCTTGTCGGGCTTGGTCAGCCCCGGCCAGGTATTGGCCGGACTGACCATCAGCAGGTGGGCCTTGTTGAGAATCGGCATCGAGATCTTCGCGGCGCCCGAGTTGTAGGTGCCGATGTAGATCATCACGTCGGGATCGCGTACCGCGCGGACCGCGTTGGCCGTTTCCGCCTCGGCGGTCCATTGACCGGCTCCGGCCGTGGCGTCATCCCAGTCGGCATAAACGACCTCGAACTCGCCGGCCTGGTGATGCGCCTCGTCCAACGCGATCTTGACGCCGTTGACGATCGTGTCGGTCTGGGCCTTGGCGCTGCCGGTGCGCGGCAAGCTGGAGACGATCTTGATCAGCCGCGGATTGCCACCGGCGGATTCTGTCCAGCCAATCCAGGTGGTCGCCCCCAGGAGTGCCAGCAGCAGTAGCGGGGGCAAAAAACGGGACATGACGCCACTGCCGGGGTGCGTAAAAAAAAGGGATTCGAGCCGCCTGACGCCGCTGCGTCGCAAGCCTGCGGTGGGATTGTAGCGCAAGCAAAAACAGCAGTCAATCTGGCCGCCCCGCAAGCCACGGTGCCAGCAGCGGCCTTGACGCGCGGGGCCGGCTTCCAGTACTGTTCGCCGCCCCATCGCTGGGGCCGCCGGCCCAGCGGGGGCACTGGCTGCCGCACGGCGATTGACAGGCAAGATACCCCACCGGAATCGGGTGATTTTCTATGAGCATCGCGCCCTCACAACATGCCTCGCCCTCGATGTCGGCCGTCGTGTCCGGCGGCCCGGCCGGCGTGCCCCTGTTGGACGTCCAACGACAATATCAGGCCATCCGCCAGGAAATCACGCAAGCCATCGCCAGAGTCTGCGACTCCGGCCGGTTTGTGTTGGGTCCAGACTGCGAAGAGCTCGAACGAGCGCTGGCCAGCTACTGCGGCGTGTCGCAGGCCGTGGCCTGCGCCTCGGGCAGCGACGCGTTGCTCTTGGCGCTGATGGCTTACTCCATCGGTCCGGGCGACGAAGTCCTGATGCCCAGCTACACGTTTTTCGCCACCGCCAGCGCCGCCTGGCGATTGGGCGCCAAACCGGTGTTCGTCGATATCGAACCGGACAGCTTCAACCTCAACCCACGGCTGCTCGAATCGCTGATCACGCCGGCCACGAAAGCCGTGCTGCCGGTGCACTTGTATGGCCAGTGCGCCGAGATGCGCGCCATCCGCGCGATTGCCGACCGCCACGCGATCCCGGTGATCGAGGACGCCGCGCAAGCCGTGGGGGCCGAATTCGCGGGCCGCCGGGCCGGGGGCTGGGGCGAAATCGGCTGCCTGAGTTTCTATCCCACGAAAAACCTGGGGGCCTTTGGCGACGGCGGACTCTTGACCACCAACGATCCCAAAATGGCCGACCGGCTGCGGCTGTTGCGCGGCCACGGCATGCAACCGCGCTACTATCACCAGGTGGTCGGCATCAACAGCCGTCTCGATACGCTGCAAGCGGCGGTGCTCAACGTCAAGCTTCGCTATCTCGAGGACTGGACCGCCCTGCGCCAGGCCAACGCGGGCCGGTATGGCCAACTGTTTGCCGAATGCGGTCTGGACCGCGTGCTGGGATTGCCGCGGGCGGCCGCGGACTGCCGGCACGTGTGGAACCAATACGTGATTCGCGTGCCCGACGGACGCCGAGACGCGCTGCGTGCGAGCCTGGCGGAACAAAAAATCGGAACGGAAATCTACTATCCGGTCCCTCTGCATTTGCAGGAATGCTTCGGTGATTTGGGCTATGGCTCAGGCAGTCTGCCGGAAAGCGAGCGTGCCGCGCGCGAAACGCTGGCCCTGCCGATCTTTCCCGAACTCTCCGCCGCCGAGCAGCAATGCGTCGTGCGGGCGATCGCGCAATTCTTCGGCTACGCGAGCGGCGCGGCGCGCAAGGCGGGCTAGTCCTCCGGCTCCTCTTCGCTGCGGCGCTTTTCTTCGGGCTTGTCGGCCCGGCGGCTAGGACGGCAGATCGTCATCAGCCCCATCGAGATGACCATGATCACGATCAGGTAGGGCATGGTGTAGCTTTTGGTTTCGGCCGGTGCTTCCGCCTTCTTCTTGCCGGCGGCCAACACCAGCGGCGAAGTCAGCAGCCAGAAGTACGCTGCCAGGCCCACCACGGCCGCTCGAAAAGCAAACTGCCGCGCGCTCTCCACGATGCGCTGGAATCGGGTCATCTGTCGGCTCCCTGAGGAGTGTCGTGTTTCAAAAATGCGTCAAGCGGCGCGGCCAGTTGGCGAAAGTGGACTACTGGCATCGCCAGCGTGTCCCAGCGCGGCGAAATCGGCCGGGCGTGCATGGCGTACTCTCGCAGGCGGATGCCCACGAACGCGTACAAGCCGCCGCGAAACTCGAACAGAGCCTCGGCCGGCAGCGGCGACCGGTCGCCGACTATATTGTAAGCGAACACAAACAGGCCGCCAAACTCGCGGCCGAACAATTGTTCCCAGCGCGACAAACTGACCAGATCGTCGCGGGTCGACCAGTTCTTCCAATATTGCTTCTGCCCGCCGGAGGGGAATCGCCGCCCCTTGACGTCGACCAGCCACGAGGCCCGGCCGGGGGGCGAGACGATGAAATCCAGGCTCTTGATCGACCCGTCGGCCCAGCGGCTGCGGCGGGCCTCGTCCACCGCCACGTAGGGCACCCGCTGAGAGCGCAGATACTCCTCGAAGGCGGCCTCGTAATGATTGTCTCGATTGGCCATGCGCTTTAGTGTAACGCTACCGGCCGGCAATTGGCAAATTCATGGCAAATAACGAAGAGTGTCCACCGCGCGGGTAGCGGCCTGTGGGACAATTCGACCGCCGCCATCGAAGTCCGGCGTCGAAGCTGTGAAAGACGCCCTTGCTGCGTACATCGCCCGCCGGGGCTCCCCGGCCCGCCGGAGGCATCTTTTTGATTCCTTTATTTTGCAATTATCTCTGCAACTGCTCGACAATCGCTCGCGGCACGTCGGCCAGCGGCACGGTGGTGCTTTGGCCGGTGGCGAGATCTTTGATCTGGCAGGTGCCGGCGGACCATTCGTTTTCGCCGGCCACCACGGCCAGGCGGAACCCACGGCGATCGGCATATCTGAGCTGCGCGCCGAGTTTTTTCGGTTCGGGATAAAACTCGACCCCCACGCCCGCGGCGCGAATCCGCGCGGCCAGCCGCAAATAATCGTGCAACCGGCCGGCGTCGAAAAAGGCGATCAGCACCGGGGCGGGCGTGCTGACCTTTTCGATCAGTTTCAGTTCTTCCAGCGCCGCCAGCAGCCGGTCGAGCCCCAGCGACGCGCCGATGCCCGGCAGTTCTTCCTTCGTGTACAATCCGGCCAGGTTGTCGTAGCGCCCGCCCGAACAGACGCTGCCGATGCCGGGCAGCCGGTCCAAATATGTCTCGAACACGGTGCCGGTATAGTAGTCCAGCCCGCGGGCGATCGAGGGACTGATGCGCACGCGCTGGGGATCGACCCCGGCGGCCAGCACGGCGGCCAGCAGCTCGGCCAGTTTCGCCACGCCGGAGAGGCCTTTCTCGCTCCCGGCGACGAGTTTTTCCAGCGCCCGCAGGACGTCGTCGTTCGTGCCGTCGATTTCGGCCAGCCGCAGCACGCGATCGGCCTGCTCGGGCGTGGCCCCGGCGACGGCGACCATTTCGGCGGCCACTTTTTCGCGGCCGATCTTGTCCAGCTTATCCAACGCGCGCAAAATCGGCGTCGCCCGATCGGCCAGCCCAAACTGCTCGAGCATGCCGGTCAATACCAGGCGATTGTTGACACGGATCGTGAAGTCCGAGAGTTTGAGGGCCTGAAACAGATCGTGAATCACCAGCGTGGTTTCGATGTCGGCCGCCAGGGCGTGCGTGCCGATGGTGTCGAAATCGCACTGCATGAACTCGCGAAAGCGGCCGCGCTGCGTATTCTCGCCGCGCCACACCGCCGCGATGTGATAGCGCTTGAAAGGCGTCCCCAACACTCCGATGTGCTGGGCCGCGAACCGCGCCAAGGGAACCGTCAGATCGAACCGCAGCCCGACCCAGCGGTTGCCGTGGTCCTGGAACTTGTAAAGCTGCTTGTCGGTCTCCTCGCTCCCCTTGCCGGTCAGGATGTCCAAATATTCAAGCGCCGGCGTGTCGATCGGGCTGAAGCCGTACGAGCGATAGACGCGCCGCGCGGTGTCGATCAGCCACTCGCGCGGGATCATCGTCTCGGGCAGATAGTCGCGAAAGCCCTTGAGCGTGCGGGGCTCGATACGTTTGATTTCGTTCACGGCAGTTCGAAAGGAGGAAGGCTGAAGGTTGAAGGATGAAAAACGGACGCGAGGC
>JBGQKM010000302.1:0-6743 GCA_041499515.1 Planctomycetia bacterium
CGGCTTCATAGAAGAGTCTCTAGCGCCCCAATTGGCAAGGAGATTCTCGATGAAGCGTCAGCGACACGGTCCGGAGCAGATCGTCAAGAAGCTGCGCGACGCCGATGCGATGCTGGTCAAGGCTGCTAGGGCATGACATATTTGACGCACACCGGCGAGCCGACTTCCAGCGTCTGCCCCGTGGCGCTCAACCGGCCCGTCGCGGCGTCGATGCGAAAAACTACGATCGTGTGCGAGTCTTGATTGGCGGCCAGCAAGAATTGGCCCGTCGGGTCGATGCCAAAGCCGCGCGGAGTTTTTCCCCGGGTCGATTGGTTGTCGACCCAGCGGAGCGTCCCCTTGTCGGCGTCGACCGCAAACTCCGTGATGCTGTCGTGCCCTCGGTTCGAACCGTACACGAACTTGCCCGAGGGATGGACCTGCACCTCGGCGGTGCTGTACTCGGGCTTGACCTTTACGCCTTCGGGCAAGGTCGAGATGGTTTGCCGCTCGGTCAATTGGCCGCGTTGGGCATCGTAGGCGAAGGCCGTGACGGTGCAGGCGATCTCGTTGATGACGTAGGCGAACTGACCGCCGGGATGAAAGGCAAAGTGCCGCGGGCCGGAGCCCGGGCTGACCGTGGTCCAGGGCGGATCGTTGGGTGTTAGCTTGCTGTTGGCCGGATCGAGCCGATAGACCAACACCTTGTCCAATCCCAAGTCGGCCGCCACGGCAAAGCGATTCGCCAAGTCGATGTTGATCGAATGAGCGTGCGGTTCTTTCTGCCGATCGGGGATGATGCCGTGCCCCTGGTGCTGAATGACCGAGGTGGCTGGGCTGAGCCGGCCGTCGGGCCCAATCGGCAGGGCCGCGACGCTGCCGCCGCCATAGTTGGCCACCAGCACGGTGTGACCCGAACGATCGACCACCAGATGGCATGGCCCCGCGCCCTGCGACGACTGCTGATTCAAGAGTTTGAGCTTGCCGGTGACCGCGTCGATGGCCAACGCGCTGACGCCTCCGGTCGGCTTTTTGTCGAGGTCGTCGATTTCATTGACCGCGTAGAGGAATTTTCGATTGGGGTGCACGGCCAGGAACGACGGGCTGACAAGTTTGGCGGCCAGGCCGAGCGGCGCGCACGTGCCGCTGGCCAGGTCGAGCCGATAGGCGTAGATTCCCTGGCTCTTTTCGCCGGTGTAGGTGCCGACGTAGACCAGGCATGTGCCGGCCGGCGCCGTCTGCGCCTCGGCGGCCGCGACGCGCACAACTAGCATGCCGACAAGCGAAACACCCAAACACACGTGGGCCAACGTTGGACAAATCATGGATCAACTCCCTGGCGATTTATGAGGTCGATTCTGTGGGTGGCACAGCGGTTTTGTCCAGCTGCGCGTCGGCACTGCTTCACCCAGAGGGTACCCGGCAAGCAGTGGCACCCGAAACACAAAAAACAAACGTCAGTGACCGCTACGGCTTGAGCACGGCTTTCGCGATTTTTCCGGAGTGCATGGCCTCGAAAGCCTCGTGCCATTGGGCCAGCGGCCAGACGCCGCCGATCACCGGGTCGATATTGAGCATGCCGGTCGAGAGCAAACGAATGATCCGCTCCCAGATCGGCCAGTTGTGGCTGAAGCTGCCCTGCAGTGTGATGTTCTTCTGCACCAGCGGATCGAGGCTGATGCCCACCGGCTGTGGACCCCAGCCGACTTTGCTGATCCAGCCGGCCGGGCGGACCAGCTCAAGCGCCATCTTCAAAGTCGCCGAAACGCCCGCGGCGTCGATCACGCCGTCGACGCCCAGGCCGTCTCCCTGGCGGGCCCAATCCTCGACGCCCGCGACGATGGCCGTGCAGCCGTATTGCTCGGCGATTTTCAACCGCGGCCGGTCGCGTTCCAGCCCGACGATGCCGACAAATGCCCCTTGCAGGCGGGCCATGGCGGCGCACAACAATCCGATCGGCCCGGGACCGAGCACCAAGACGCGATCGCCCGGCTTGATGCGGCCGTTGTTCACCACGGCGTTATAGGCCACGCAGCAGGGTTCGGTCAGGGCGGCTTTCTCGAACGTGAGATTATCGGGAACCCGGTGCAAAATTCGGGTGGGCACCGGCACATAGCGGCGCATCGCGCCGTCGACCGCCGCGCCATAGCCGCGCCGCGTGGGATCGAGGTTATAAAGCCCCTGGCGGCTCAACGGGCTGTCGAGATCGATCACCGCGGCGGTTTCGCTTACTACGCGGTCTCCCTCTTTCCAGCCGCGCACGTTCTGGCCCAATTGCTCGATCACGCCGCCAAATTCGTGCCCCAACACCACCGGATAGTTCATCGGCCAACTGTGGGTCGACTCCCACATGTGCAGATCGCTGCCGCAGACGCTCACCGCCTGCACTGCCAGCAGCACCTCGTCGGGACCGATCGTGGCCTTGGGGATTTCGCGCAGCTCGACGCTGAACTTTTCCGGTCCGTAATTCACGACTCCGACGTCGCCGGCTGGCATGGTTTGCTCCTCGATCTAGCCCTTGATTTTGCGCGGCCGATAGGCGGCGCGAACTTCGCGTACGAACTGGCCCAATTCCTTGAGCGGATCGGGCGCGCTGATCACCGGATGGCCGATGGCGATCAACTCGGCGCCCCCTTGGGCCGCCCGCACTCCGTCTTCCACCAAAAAACATCCCACGCCGATCGGAATCGAAACGGCGCGTTGCACTTCTTCGAGCCACTGGGTCGAGTCGCGCGTGGCGTCGGCATTGCGCTGGTCGGCGCCGTAGTGCAGATAGATCATCTGCACGCCCCAGTCGGCGCATTGCTGGGCGCGGGCGGCCTGGTTCTTCACGCCGATCGTGTCGGCCACGACCCACACGCCGGTCGTTTTCGATTCGGCGATCGCCGACTTGACGGTTTCGTCGGGCGCGTTGGCGCAGACGGTCATCACGTGCCCGCCCTGCTCTGCCGTGCGTTGCACGTTTTTCCAGCCCGAGTCCATCGTCTTGTAATCGGCCAGTACCGGATACTGGGGAAACGCCCGGACCATTTTTCCGATCGGTGCGACGCCTTGCGAGATGATCAGTGGCGTGCCGATTTCGAGCCAGTCGACGCCACACTCGACGCCGATCTTGGCCATCGCGATCGCCTCTTCGATCGTGGCGTAGTCCAAGGCGATTTGGATGACCGGTGGCTTGGAGAGTTTCAACGTCAGTTGCATGGCGCGTGTTTTTCCCGGGTGTGCTCGCCTGGTCGCATAATAGCCGCTATCCAAGGCGATGAAAACGGCTACGAGCCAGCGGACAAAACCTTTCGGAGAGGGGGACAGTCCCATTTTGCTTCGAGGAAGGGCGCAAAATCGGGACAGTCCCCGGCGGTTTTGTCCGCTGGCTCTAACGCGATTCATCGGGCCCGGGGGCCAGATTTCAGCGATTCCCGGGCGAAAAACATCATTCCGGCGGTTCGGCCTCGAGCATGCGATCGAGCGCCGCCAGGGCCACGGTCCAGGAGGGACTCGATTCTTGATACGTCTGCCACCATTGCACGAGCACCGCGGGCTCGATGGCCGCGACATCCCAGGCGGCAAGCGCCGTAGCCAGCGTCGCGTCGTCAAAGCGCGCCAGCTCGACCTCTTGCGCCGCGGCCAGCAGCGGAGGAATCATCGCCAGCGGCCCGACCTGCGTCAGCCGATTGCGCCGCACAGGATCCGCGTACTTCGGAAGATCGAGATTCAACTGCGACAGCAGCCAGCCGAGCCGCGCGACCTCGGGCAACTCGTCGATAGGATTGGCCAGCACGGCCTCGATGTGGACCGAGTTGTAGAGCATGTGCGCGGCACCTCCGCCTCCGGTGGCGGGCTGAACCAGGATCACGTCGGCCTGGCTCACGATCAAGTCGGCTTCGGTCAGCCGCGCCATGGTCGCCATCAGACCCGGGCCGCGGGCTTCCCACTGCTCGCAGAGCGGACCGGCCCGCAATTCCAGTTCTTCCAGTGCACCGGGTCGGTCGGCGTGAAACGCGGTCTCGAGCACCGTCAGCCGCCGCGCGAGCCGCTCCTGCGCGCCGGTCGTGGGCCGCGGACCGTAGCACTTGGCGATGATCGCTTCGGCCAATCGCAAGGGTGTGTCGAAGCGGACGCTCAAGGGAATCGCATGCTCGAAAAAGGATCGGGGCTCCAGGCCCAAGACGGCCAGGTCGGCGCACAGGGCGGCGACCTCGGGGGCCAGCGCCGCGGACGCCTTGGGATCGACCAGCGGCTTGCCTGCGAACAGAACGGCGGCCTCGTGCAGGGCGCTGCCGGCGGTGCTCGCGATCCAGCGGAGTTCGATCGGCATCGCAGGCCCTCGGATCTTGTGCGACTTACAAAGTCGTAAGATTATCTCTCGTTGCGGCGCCCGGAGCTACCCCGTGGCGCCGGGCGAGGGCTTTCAAGTAATTTCGATTTCTCGGCTCTTAGGGCGATTTTGGCATGGCATGGCGTCGACCTGCTGCCAATAATTCGATAGTATGAATGACTTGGTTTTGCTTTCGAGTCACCGAGGGCGCGACTATGCTCGATCAAGAGGTCCGACGATGGACGGCCAGCGACGCCGCCGAGTTGTATGACATCGCGCGGTGGGGGAAGGGCTACTTCTCCATCGACGATAACGGGCACGTGCGGGTCCACCCCGACAAGGAGCCCGATCGGTGGCTCGACCTGAAGCAACTGGTCGATCGGCTGCAATTGCGGGGCATCGACTTGCCAATCTTGATCCGCTTTGCCGGAATCCTCAAGCATCGCCTGGGCGAAATCCACAAGGCGTTCGCCGGCGCGATCTCGGAGAACAAGTACGCCGGCGACTATTGCTGCGTCTATCCCATCAAGGTCAACCAGCAGCGGCAGGTGGTCGAAGAAGTTTTGCGGTTCGGCAAGCCCTATCAATTCGGGCTGGAGGCCGGCAGCAAGCCCGAGCTGCTGGCCGTCGTGGCGATGGCCTCGAACGACACGCCGATCATCTGCAACGGTTTCAAGGATGCCGAGTTCATCGAGATGGCGATGATCGCGTTGAAGATGGGCCGCAAGATTATTCCGGTGGTGGAAAAGTACACCGAGCTGGAACTGATCCTGAAGATGGCGGAAAAAATCGGCGTGCGGCCGGCGATCGGCATGCGCGTCAAGCTGGCGGCGCGAGGTTCGGGACGCTGGCAGCAATCCGGCGGATTTCGCTCCAAGTTCGGACTGACCGTGACCGAGATCCTGCGCGCGCTCAACGAGCTCAAAGGGCGCGGCATGGAAGACTGCTTCCAACTGCTGCACTTCCACCTCGGCAGCCAAATCACCAACATCCGCCAGATCAAAGGCGCGCTGAACGAAGCGGTCCGCGTGTACGTCGACCTGGTCAAGCAAGGCGCGGGGCTGACTTATCTGGACGTCGGCGGCGGGCTGGGCGTCGACTACGACGGCTCGCAAACCAATTTCGAATCGAGCGCCAACTACACGCTGCAGGAATACGCCAACGACGTGGTCTATCACGTGCAAAGCGTGTGCGACGAGGCCGGCGTCTCGCACCCCACGATCATCTCGGAAAGCGGCCGCGCGGTCGTGGCCTATCACAGCGCGCTGGTGTTCGGAGTGTTGGGCGTCGCCGGCCAGGGCGACAACGACGTACCGCTGCAACTGCCCGAGGACGCGGAGCAGCCCCTGTACGACTTGACCGACACCTACCAGAACCTGACCGTGCGCAACGTGCTGGAAGGCTATCACGACGCCAGCCAGTCGTTGGACATGGCGATGAACCTGTTCGCCGGCGGATACCTGCCGCTGGTGCAGCGCAGCATGGCCGAGAATCTGTTCTGGGCCATTTGCCACAAAATCCAACGCTTGTCGCGCCAGTTGGAATTCGTGCCCGAGGAACTCGAAGGCCTGGACGCGATGCTCTCGGACACCTACTTTTGCAACTTCTCGTTGTTTCAGTCGATGCCCGACAGTTGGGCGATTAAACAACTGTTCCCGGTGATGCCGATCCACCGGCTCAACGAGCGGCCCACGCGGCACGCCGTGCTGGGCGACATTACTTGCGACTCCGACGGAAAAATCGAGCAGTTCATCGATCGTCGCGACGTGAAGCGCACGCTGCCTTTGCATGCCTTCAACGGCGAGCCGTACTATCTGGGGGCCTTTTTGCTGGGCGCCTACCAGGAAATCCTGGGCGATATGCACAACCTGTTCGGCGACACCAACGCCGTGCACGTCGCCATGGACGACGAGGGCGAGGTCGTGTTGGAAACCGTGATCAAGGGGGACACCGTCCGCGAAGTGCTCGACTACGTCGAGTTCAACGTGGAAAGCCTGGCGCGGCAGTTCCGCACGTCGGTCGAGCTGGCCGTGCGCGAGTCGCGCATCGGCTATGAAGAAGCCGGCCGGTTTTTGCGATTCTACGAAGACGGCCTGCAAGGCTACACCTATCTGGAAGAACCCCACGAAACCTGAACCAGCCGCCGGTCTCCGCCGCCCGACGCCGCGGCCAATGTCGCCAGGACGGCGAGCTAGCAGGGCTCGACGAAGGGCTTCGTCCCCTCAGATTTGCACCCCATTGGAGCGTAAATCGACCTAGGGGGTTTTGGGGGTTATTGCTAATATTCCGCCGCCTTGGGGCCGGACAAAAGCAACGATCCGCTGCCGGCTGTGGAAGCCACCTCCTGTCTCACGATGTCGTTATCCATGCACTCGAAAAACCACCGTTGGGCGGCCGTGCTTGTGCTGGCTGCCATGGAATCCCTGGTTTCCGCCGCCCATGGACAAAC
>JBGQKM010000303.1:0-6728 GCA_041499515.1 Planctomycetia bacterium
CCCACGCCCGCGACATTCACCGTGGGGATATTAGCCCAGGGCTGGCAGAGCGGGTCGCCGACGATCAACAGTTGGGCCGGGGCGAACACACTCTGGTAGTAGGCCTCGGCCAACGAGCAGCCGCGGGCGTAGTGAACCTGAATCTGTGGCCAGGGAAATTTCTCCGCCATTGCATAGGGTTCTTCGACAGTGCCGCTGGAACCGGCGGCGCCGTAGCGCAGAAATTCCGTGAAGGGCGTCTGGCCGCTCCCTTCGGCCATCTGCCCGCCGAAACTGGTGAAGTTCTCGCAGATCGCTCCGGGCAGGATGGTGCTGCGCGTCGACGCCCAGGAATAATTGGCCACGCCGGTCATCGCGCCGGCCACGTCGCCGCGGTTGTTGGGCATGGGGCTGGAAATCTCTTCGGCGCTGACCCCCAATTTCTTCAACTCCTCGATCGCCGGCATGAATCCGTCGACACGGGCTTTGGAACGGACGTCGTCGGTCCGCGCGAAGTAAACCGTGCCTTTGGGGTGAGCGCCGTCGGCCGCGGCGCTGCGCTCGAGATAGCCGATCGCCTCGCGAACCGAGTTGCCGCGTCCGCTGGTCACGGCCAGCACGGTGGAGAGCATGTAGGGTTGTCCGCCCGATTCGATCAATTCGCCGCGATTGCCCCAGCCATACCAGCTATGAAAGCCGTGCGTCGGTTCGTCCGTCTGGCGAGCGGCCGAGATCGTCGTGGGGCCGAAGCCGCGCACGTAATGGTTGATGTGAAAGTCCATCACGATCGGGAGCTTGGAGAGCACGAGATTCCACAGGTACGTGGCCGAGTTGAGCGAACAGGCCGGCCTGGCCTGGTCCGAAAATTTAGCCGTCGGAAAATCCTTGGCCAGATTGATCGCCGTGGGAAAATCGCTGGAGTAGACGACATAATCAATCTGTCCCAGCAGCCCGCGGCGGTCGATGGTATCGAGCGTGGGAATCAGGATTTTCTCGCGGAGCGTATCGCCGTCGATACTATCGACGCCGGCGATCCAGTCGATGTAGAACACGTTGACCGGCGGGATGTGCCGCAAGTAGATAAAGTGATTGGCCACCGCCAACGAAGCCCAACTGGCCGAATTGACGACCAGGAACACGTTTTCCGGCCCGCCGCCGGCCCGCGCGCTCGATGCGCCGGCCCCGGCCGCCAGCAATACGGCCAGCAGCCATCGCGCGGCGAAAAGTCGTTGGTGCACCATGAACGCCGCCGCCTCAATCCTGCCTGCTAAAGACCGCCGGGAACGCCCGGAGCTTGGATCATAGCGCGCGGCGGAGGCTTGAGCTAGCGGCCGCAAGCCGACTCGTCGCCGCGAGATGACCCTGGCTGCCAGGCTCCGGCCCCTTAACCGCTACTTCTTGCCCAATCGCCGTTGGGATTCGAAAAAACGCGTGAGTATATTCCCGCAGGGCCCCAGCAGCACGCCACTGACCGTTTGTGGGCGATGGTTGAGCCGCGGATCGCTCAGCAGTTGGTAGAGCGTGTGCACGGCCCCGCCCTTGGGATCGGCCGCTCCATAAACCACCGTCGGAATCCGCGCTTGCAGAATCGCGCCGGCGCACATCGGGCAAGGTTCCAAGGTCACGTACAGCGTGCAAGCCTCCAGCCGCCAACTGCCCAGGGCTTGGGCCGCTTGCGTGATGGCGATCATTTCGGCATGTGCCGTCGGATCGCGCAGTTGCTCGCGCTGGTTGTGGGCCGAGGCGATCACGCGATCGTCGTGCACGATCACCGCGCCCACCGGCACTTCGTCCTCGGCCAGCGCCGCTTCGGCCTCCGCCAGCGCCAATCGCATGAAATGTTCGTGCACGCAATGCTCTCTCAAAAAACGGCCGACAGGTACGGCTTCAGCCAAAAACTATCCGGCGGCGGTTTCGCCGGAGCGCCTAACCGCGCAGCCCCACTTTTTGCATCAACGTGTCGGTTTCGCGGTACGCTTCTTCGACCCACTCGACGATTCGCTCCGGCTCGGGCGAATACTCCAATTCGATGGAAATCGTTCTTTCGCCCAGATCCAGGTTCTTGATCTCGCGCAGATACGGTTCGAATTTGACGACGCCTCGGCCGGGCGGCAAATCGCCGTGCACCTTGCCGTCGCAGTCCGAAAGGTGCACGTGCGCCACCCGGCCTTGCAGTCTGCGGATCTCCGCGGCCGGAACGTGCGACAGCGCCAGGTGCGAGATGTCCAGATTGGCTTTCACGCTGGCCAAACCCACGTCATCCAAAAACCGCGCCATCGTCTCGACGTCGCGGACCAGGGAGAGCGGAAACGGCTCGAGCTCCAGCGCGATCTCGAGATTCAATTCCGCGGCCCGCTGACCCAACACGCGCACGGCCTCGACGCCAAGCTGCCACTGCTGCTGCGCCGGAATCACCTCGCGGTTCCAAATGTATTCGCCGATCACCAGCAGCAGGTTGCGGGCTTCGTACTCATAAGCCAGATCGAGAAATGCCCGCACGCGCTGGATGTGAAACGTCCGCACGCTGGGATTGAAATCGATCAGGCCCACCGCCACGCACGGCAGAGAGATGATGGGCAGTTCGAGCCGATCGCATTCGTTCTTGATCAGTCGCCGCTCCCGCACGTCCAGTTCCAGCGGATCGACAAAAATGTCGATGCAATCGAAACCGATTTCCTTGGTCTTGCGCAGCCCAAAGACGGTCGGCTGCTGGGCCTGCACCCAGGCGGAGTTAATCAGTCCTAGTTTCATCGTCGGCTTTCACATTCCAGGGGTTCCACCGGCGAGCCGGCCATCCGGCGGAACCCGACCAGAGAATCTATCGCGGAAAATCCACGCCCCCTGGGCTCACCGGGCCAGCGAGGGCCGCGGGGGCTGCCATTGCTTGATCGCCGAATCCGAAACTTTCGTCAGCGGCGAATAGCGCGGGTGGCGCGATTCCTTGTAGGGATCGTTGCGGGCGGCATTGTAGCAACAAATCAGCGACCAACGCGCGTCGGGCGAGCGATTCTGATCCGAGCGGTGCAACAGATTGCAGTGGAAAAACAGGGCATCGCCCGGTTCGGCTTCGATAAAGGCCAATTCCAGCCTCGCCAGCGCGGCATTCACGATCTCCATGTCCGCGCCGGTCTGATCGCCCGTCTTGCCGTGCTCGATGCGGCCCATCAGGTGCGAGCCCTTGAGCACCTGCAAACAGCCGTTTTGCTTGCTGGCCCGATCCACCGCGATCAGGCAGCTTGCCAGATAAGGGAACAAACAGCCGTTGTGATACCAGTAGCCATAATCCTGGTGCCACTCCCAGGCACCACCGACCAACGGCTCTTTGAGCATCATCTTGGTGTGATAGTGATACACTTCTCCGCCGAGCAGTTGTTCCATGCGATTGACGACGCGCGGCGAGCGGGAGAACATGCCGTACAAGTCGTCGCCGGCATGGTTCCACAACGTCAGCTTGGTAACCTGACCGGTCGCATCCCGGCGTCCGGCCGCCCCCGCGATCAAGGCCTGGTCCGCTTTGGCATAGGCCAGCAGGATTCGCATCTCTTCGGCGTCGAAGAGTCGAGGCACGAACAAATAGCCCGTTTCCTGATATTGAGTCAGTTCTTGCGGACTCAATAGTGGCATCAATTTCATCACGATGCTTTCGTTTCGCTGTGAGTCCTAGTGCCAGCGGACAAAACTCGATCCCAGCCCCTGCAAACCGCGTTTTCACCACCGCTTGCGGCTTGGCCGCGCACCGCACCACAAGTTTCGTCCAGACGCTCTTGATAATTGCCCGTCGCCGCGCGCCAATCGGGGCTGGCGGGCCGGGACAATCACGATACCTTTGTTTTATAATCTATCGGCCGTCGCGTTTCATCCGGAAATTCGCGGCGACCCGGGCCTGCTGTTTGGCCTGTACACGGGGCGACACTCGACGCAACGGCGACTGGAACGATGATCGCAGCGGATCGGACAAATCGACTGAAAACAGCGGTCTTGGCCGTTTTGGGCTGCTATTGGCTGGCACTGGTCATTGGCACGCATGTGCCGCATACGCCGCCGGCGATCCTCGCGCTGACCAATTCGGACAAGTGGCTGCACCTGAGCGCCTACGCCGGCCTGGCCTTTTTGATCGGCCTCAATGGCTCGCTGCGCCGCGCTATGACCCGGCGGCAGTGGATCGCCGTACCAATCCTGCTGGCGGTTTTTGGCGCCTTGGACGAAGTGACGCAAATCCCCGTGGGCCGCGAGTGCGATATTCTCGATTGGGCCGCCGACGTCGCCGGCAGCATCGCGGGCGTGGCGATTTTCCTGGCCGTTTCGGCCCTCTATCGAAGCCAGGCGTGGCGGCCGCGCCGCGCCTGACAAAAGCGCTCGTCCCAAAATATTCGCCGGGCGGCACCGGGATTCAAAAATTCGGCGTGGGGGGGCGGTAGTCGGCCAGATCGATCGAGCGAAACCAGGCGATGGTGCGGGCCAGGCCCTCGCGCAAGGGTACTTTGGGCTCCCAATGCAAATGTTTCTTGGCCAGCGCAATATCCGGCCGCCGCCTGGTCGGATCATCGGCCGGCAATGGCATCTGCACCAGCTTCGACTTCGACTCCGTCAGTTCCAGCACCAGATGAGCCAATTCGCGAATCGTGAATTCATCCGGATTGCCGAGGTTGACCGGCCCGATGAAATCATCCGGGCCGTTCATCATCCGCATCATGCCTTCGACCAGATCGTCGCGATAACAAAACGAGCGCGTCTGTTCGCCCTGGCCGAAGATCGTGATGTCCTCGCCGGCCAGAGCCTGGCGAATAAAATTGGAGACCACGCGGCCATCGTAGGGATGCATCCGCTCGCCGTAGGTATTGAAGATCCGCACGATGCGAATGTTCACGCGGTTCATGCGGTAATAATCCATGAACAGCGTTTCGGCAACCCGCTTGCCCTCGTCGTAGCAAGCGCGAGGACCGATCGGATTGACGCTCCCGCGATACGATTCTGGCTGCGGGTGTATTTCCGGATCGCCGTAGACTTCGCTGGTCGAGGCTTGCAGCACCTTGGCCCGGCAACGTTTGGCCATTCCCAGCACGACGATCGCACCCAACACCGAGGCTTTCGTGGTCTTGATCGGATTGTACTGATAATGGCCCGGCGAAGCGGGACAAGCCAGGTTGTAAATCTCGTCGACTTCCAGCCAGATCGGCTGCGTGATGTCGTGGCGGATCAGTTCGAAGTTAGCATTGTCCAGCAGATATGCGACGTTCGATTTCTGGCTGGTAAAAAAATTGTCCAGGCAAATGACGTCGTGTCCCTGCTCGACCAACCGTTGGCAGAGATGCGAACCCAGAAAACCGGCTCCGCCCGTGACTAACACGCGTTTATTCGATGCCATGGCAGCTCTTTGCGACCGGCGTTTTCGTGGGCCGTCGTTGATAGACCGGTCGATATCCGACTCGGCGGGTTACGCTTTGCGAATCTTCGCGCGCCCCTCGCGCACGTTCTTGGTGGCATTGCGCGTGTCGACCACCAGCGCCGAATGTCTCACGATGAAATCGTAATCGTAAGCCGAATGGTCCGTCGCGATCAGCACGCAGTCCTGGCTGGCCAAAAAATGGGCGTCCAGCGGCGTGCTGGACAGTTCGGGAACGCGGTGATGGCGCATCCTCGGCAACTGCGGCACATGCGGATCGTTGTAGCTTAACACCGCATGTCCCGCACGCAGCAAATCCATCAGCTCGAAAGACGGGCTTTCGCGCGGATCATCGACGTCCTTCTTGTAGGCCACGCCCAGGATGCAAATCTTGCTTCCCTTGAGCGGCTTGCCCGCGTCGTTCAACGCCTGCATGACCCGATGCACCACGTACTTGGGCATGCTGGTGTTGATTTCGCCGGCCAGTTCGATGAACCGCGTGGGCATGCCGTGCATCCGCGCCACCCAACTCAAATAAAACGGATCGATCGGTATGCAGTGACCACCCAAACCGGGCCCGGGATAAAACGCCTGGAAGCCGAACGGCTTGGTCTTGGCAGCATCGATCACTTCCCACACGTCGATGCCAATGCGATCGAAGAGCATTTTCAGCTCGTTGACCATGGCGATGTTCACCGAGCGATACGTGTTTTCCAGAATCTTGCAGGCTTCGGCCACTTCGCAACTCGAAACCGGCACGATGTTCACCACCGCCTGGGAATACAGCGCCTCGGCTAACCGCGCGCTGCCGGGCTCGATGCCGCCGACCACCTTGGGAATTCCGCTGGCCGAAAAATTCGGATTGCCCGGGTCTTCACGCTCGGGGCTATAGGCCAAAAAGTACTCGCTGCCCAATTTCAAGCCCCGCGCCGCCAAAATCGGCAACACGACGTCGCGGGTCGTGCCCGGATAGGTCGTGCTCTCCAGCACCACCAACTGCCCGGGCCGCAACACCGCGGCGATTTGCCGGGCCGTGGCTTCGACATACTCCAAATCGGGGTCGCGGCTCTCGGTCAGGGGCGTGGGCACGCAAATCAGCAGCGCGTCGGCTTCGGCCAGCCGCTTCATGTCGGCTGTCGGCGTGAACTTCTTGCTCTGGACGCAGTCGCTGATCCATTCCGACGGGATGTGTCCGATATAGCTTTTGCCGGCCAGCAGTTTTTCGATTTTGCCTTGGTCGAGGTCAAAGCCCATCGTGCGAAAGCCGGCCGCCACGAAGGCGCGAATCAACGGCAGACCGACGTATCCCAGTCCCACGACTCCGACCACCGCCGTCTTGTCGCGGATTGCCTGCTCGAGTGCGATC
>JBGQKM010000304.1:0-6687 GCA_041499515.1 Planctomycetia bacterium
CAGGCCCCGTGCGCACGATCTTTCTCTCCGCCGACTTGCTGCGCGCCTTTTGCAGTTGCCCCTGGCCGATCGCCAGTCGATCATGGCCGCCGCCAGTTCCGTATGGCCGGACGAAGCGCAAGCCTCGATCGCCCGCGCCGTAGCAGCGAAGACGGCCGCCAAGAATCCGGCACTCCCGGTCCACGAGTTGGCTCCCCG
The DNA here is from genome assembly GCA_041499515.1 of Planctomycetia bacterium. Lineage (GTDB taxonomy): Bacteria > Planctomycetota > Planctomycetia > Pirellulales > PALSA-1355 > PALSA-1355. Next base: position 199 of record JBGQKM010000304.1, read on the forward strand.
TTCGGGCGTGCCGCACAATCAGGATCGTTCCCCGGACGCGCCCGCGAGTCCGCAACCGATCGCGCTTGTGGCGGTCGATGCGGAGAAAAAACAACCGGCGGGTAAAGACGAGAAGAATGCGGCGGATCCGAGCGGACTGACGGTCTTTGATGTAAAACGCAGTTACCTGCAAAACATCAGGTTGATCGTTGGCGAGTACATGACTCCGGGAGACACGGTTATCAAGACGGGTGCCGGTACTATTCTCGTGAGGTCATTAACTTTGGATAACCCGAACGTGGGCGACACGATTGGCCGAAATCGCGACACGACATATGAGCGGGCGAAATGTGTCATGAAGCAATTGGGACTGCCGTTGCCGGCGACGCGCAACGGCGTGTACTGGGCGGACCTTTCCCCGAGCGTTCTTGGATACACCGTATATTGGCGTGGCCCTGCGGGATACGACTGGAGATATTCGTTCATATCTAGACGATATATGGGTCTGTCGATACAGGCCAACTTGTTTGAAGACCTGCTTGTGACGCTTTATCATGAAGTCAAGGCGCGTAACTACGATGGCGTGGAAGGCGATGCAGCCTACGAGTACGATGCACGTGTGATGGCAGCAATAGCTGCTGCCAAGAAGAATGGCGAGTGGGATAAGATCATCAACCGCGATTGTGTTAAGGCATAACGCAGAGGCGGCTGAAATAGTTGCGAGTCGTTGTATGTGTTCGTCCGGACGTTTCAAGCACCCAGAGGTCGCTATCGCGCTAGCAGTTTCTTCTGTGGCACTATCTATAAGCTCGTTCTATTACGAGGTTGACGCCTATACGCATGGCCACTTCGCCAACAACGGCGTCACCTTGATCGCATTCAGCACATCAATCCTCCTATCTGCTGCAGGAGTCTGGATATCACTCCGTAGCGGTCGATACTTGCTCACCTGCGTGGTCCTTGCGGCATTTAACCTTTTGGTCCATATCTTTATGCCGGCATGCTTCGGCGCGCTTGAGGCCGCTTTGGTATTTGCCGCGGAAAAATGGAGATCACTTTCCTGAAAGGATTTGAGTTGTCAAGGGATGCTGGTGTAAGTGTTGTGCGCATGCGGCAACAAGGAGCGAGCGAGGGCGAGAACAGGGCAAGAAAAGACTGCCATGATGGAATTGGGCGGAACGATGAAGGACGTATTTTTCACGAGCCGTCAATCAAGGTATGGGTCTTAGGCGATTTCACCTCTGGTGGCTTTTCTGGCTGATCGCTCTTTGCGCCTCCGTCTTGTGGTTATTCATGGTCAAGCCTATCGCTGCCGAGACGTCTGGCCTAGATGGGCAACAAGCTGCATTCGCAACACTGCTGGACGGGACGGCGAGATTCGCCTTGTGTACCGCCATCGCTCTTGCGCCCGTCATGCTGAAAAAGTCGAGAACCGGCCAGGGCCGGAAATGGTTTCAGCTATCGGTTGTCGAGGCAGTAGTGGCCGCTCTGTTTCTGGGAATCGCGGCAGCGTTGACGTTGTGCCAGATGATTCGCATCGGCGTCCTTTAAAGGGGGATAGGTGGCCTGGTTTTCTCGTCACGGTCCCAACACGGTCATACGAAAGCACGCGTGAATTGTTTCAGCAGCAGAGCCATAAAGCGTGCGGTCGTTTCGCGTGTTGCTCTTGTGATATGGGCTGTGTTTTGATAGCAAGCCCATCCGGCGGCGCGGGCGCGCATTGTTCCGAGGGCCGGCGATGCTCGCCGCGTGTTGAAAAATTGGGACAGGCACGTCGCGACGACCGCTTTTTACGGGAGTTACGCTGACGCACTCCGAGCCAGTCCCATTTCTCAACGGCTCGCAATCACTGGGGGATCAAAATTGCCGATGCGCGGTGAACCTTCGCCTAATCTGGTGCGATTGCTGACGCGGCTCAAGCTGGCCACGGCCGAGCAGTTGGCCGGCGTGGCGGCGCGGGTCCGGCGGCTGGCGGGCGATCTGCCCGATTTCGAATCGGTGTGGGTCGATGCCCTGGCGCAGACGCGCGTGCTGACGCCCTGGCAAGCGGCCGAAATCAACGCCGGGCGCGGCGATGCCCTACGCTATGGGCCGTACGTCGTCGAGCGCGTGCTCGCCGGGCCGCATTATGCCGCGTGCTTTGCCGCGCGACATCTCGATACGGGCCGGGCCGTGCGGCTCTATGTCGTCGATCGTCCACAGGTCGCCGGCGCGGCGCACGCCGTGGGCCAACTGGTCGAACAGTTGGCGCCACTCGGCGGTCCGGCCGCCGGGGTTGTCGAGGACGCTGGAATCAGCGGGCAGGGCGTTTGGGCCGTGTGCCCGAGTGTCGATGGCACGACGGCGGCGGAGTGGATGGTGGAAAACGGACGGTTTTCGCCGCCGGTCGTGTTGCAGCTCGCGCGGGAAATGCTTGTGCACCTGGCCGATTTGGAACGGCTGGGGGTGGTCCACGGCGATATTGGCGCGGCGGGCCTGCTGTTGCAGAGCAACGGACAGGTGGTGCTGCCGATGGCCGGCCTGCGCGGCATCGTCCGACCGCACGAAGGTTATAGCTTCGGCGATTTGCAGCCCGAGGCCTACGATACTTTGGCGCCCGAGCGGATTGCCGAGGGGACCGGCCCCACGCTGGCCAGCGATCTTTACGCCTGCGGATGTCTTTGGTGGCACCTGTTGACCGGCCGGGCGCCGTTTGCCGGCGGCAACAGCCTGGCCAGGCTCAAGGCGGTGCACGCCGCCAAACTCGTCGACGTGCGGCAATTGGCGCCCGAAGTGCCCGAGGTTCTGGCCACGGCCATCGAGATGTGCCTGGCCCGCGAACCCGAGGCGCGTCCGCAGTCGGTGGCCCAAGTTGCGTATCATCTCGGTCCGCCGACGCGCGCCGGCAGTGCACTAGTGGCGCGCACGCTGCATCGGCAAGCGCCATTGTGGCACAGCGCCGGGCCTTCGGCGCCGCGCCGCACGACGTTGGCGCGTACGTCGCTGGCGGCCGGAGTGGCCGTTGCGGCGGTGTCGATCGCCGTCGGGCTAGGATTATTCTGGCGTCAAGCCACGAAGCAGGCCGCGTCGCAGCGGCATGCCGCGGCGCTGGCCTCGGCCGGGCAGGTGTCGAAACATCTCGCGCCGGCGAATTTGGCGCGGCAGCCGGCCACCGCGGATCGACCGACCGCCGGTGAAAATCAAGGCGGCGAGAAGTCGATCCAATTGACTGCGGCGACCGAGCCGGCCGCAGCCCGCGATTTGGAAGATCTCGTTCTGCCGGCCGACAACGGGCCTGGCGTGAATCGTCTCGAATTGAAAGCGGGGCGCCGCGTGCGGGGCGAGCCGGGCAGGCGGCCGCTGGTGCGCGTGCGTGGCCCAGGCCTGACGGTCGCGTGCGAGGATGTGTGCTTCGAGGGGATCGACTTCGTGTGGGAGCCCGAGGAGACCGACGACGACGATCGGCCCGAGGCGATGCTGATCGTCGAGGCGGCGACGATCGAGTTTCGTGGCTGTTCGTTTTCGACGCTGGCCGAGCGTCCGCCGATCGTGGTCGTCTGGCGAGGCGCCGGCGACGCGTCGGCTGGAGCGGCCGGCGAGCTGACATTCAGTGATTGCGTGGTGAGCGGCACGGCGGCGGTCGTCGATTGTCGGGCCGCCACGGGATTGACTCTCAAGATGAGCAACACGCTGTGCGTCGCCTCGGGGCCCATCGTGCGGTTGCCGGGGGCGATGCCGGCCGACCAGGCGCTGGCGATGCAGTTGGATCACGTGACGACACGCGGCGACAGCGCGGTGCTGGAGTGTCGTTATCGCCGGGTCGAGGCCAGGCCGGGAGAGGTTAGGATCACGGCGACCGATAGCGCACTGGACACGAATTCTGGCGGCGGGCTGTTGATCTTTAGCGCGACGCAACGGCCCGACGCGCTGCTGGCGGTGATTCGTTGGGACGGCGAGGGCTCGCTGGTGACGCCGCATACGGCGGTGGCCCTGTGGCGCAGCGGGGCCAAAAAGCAGCAAGTCCTGCCGGAAGACGCCTTGGACGTCGCCGGCCTGGTGCGCAGCGAGGTGGAATTTGCAGGCCAGGCCGAGGGGCCCGCCTCGGCGTCGCGCGTGACGCGCTGGCAGGTTCCGCTGCGTTCGGCCGATCCGCCGGGCGCGAATCCCAATACGTTGTCGCTGCCGTGGCCGTAAGTAGCAGCTTCAAAAACGCATGGGACAAAACCGCATTGGAGAGGGGGACAGTCCCATTTTGCTTCGGGGACTGCGCAAAATTGGGACAGTCCCCGGCGGTTTTGCCGCGTTACGGGTTGTTCCGGCGCCGATCGAAATCGAGCAGGCCGACCAACGTCTTGGCATCCTCGATCGTGCCGTCTTGCACCATCCGCATGGCCTCGTCCCACGTGACCACCAGGGTCTCGATCTTTTCGCCGGGTTCCAGCGCCGTCGGTCCGGGTTGCAGGCCGCGGGCGACGAACAGGTGCATGCGTTCGTTGAGAATTCCGGGCGACATGGTGAACTCGCGCAGCTTTTCGATGGTCGCGGCGCGATAACCGGTTTCTTCGATCAGCTCGCGAGCGGCGGTCTCGGCCGGATCTTCGTTCGGCTCCAGCGTGCCGGCCGGCAGTTCGATCAACGTTTTGTCCACCGCCACGCGGTAGTTGCGGATCAGGCAGATTCGGCCGTCGTCGAAAATCGGCAAAATGGCGACGGCGCCGGGATGTTGCACGGTTTCTTTGGTGTGCAGCTTGCCGTCGGAGCCTTTTTCCGTGTGCCGGACGACGCGAAAACGCCGGGTGCGGAGCAACTCTTCGGGTGGTGTCGTCATGGGGCCGACCGTCTCGAAAAACGTTGATTCACGCGGCGCCGGCTGTTAAGATAGCGGGGGCGGACGATTGCACCAAGCGGGTATGGTGCAGAACACCCGATCGGTTGCGAAAATCATGAACGATTCTTCGAGTTGGAGCCTGCAACTGGGTGCCTGGCGCGGCGTGTGGGTTCGCGTTCACGCGCTGTTTATCGCCGTGGCGGTTTTCGCCCTGTTTTTGAGCACAAGCCGGCCCGGCGAGGAAGCGGTCGAGTACGGCGTTTTGGGCATTGCGATCTTGTTCCTGAGCGTGCTGGCCCACGAGCTGGGGCATTGCTTTGCGGCGGTGCGCCTGGGAGGCAACGCCGAGCAGATCGTGATCGGCCCGTTGGGCGGTATGGCGCCCAACGAGATTCCTCGTGAGGCGCAGCCCGAGTGGATCACGGCTTTGGCCGGCCCGCTGGTGAATGCAGTGATCCTGCTTTTGACCCTGCCGATTCTGTTCGCGGCGGGCTTGAGCGCCAGTGACTTGATCAGCCCGCTGCAACCGGTGGGGCTGGCTGAGGGCGCCTGGTGGATGGTGGCTCTGACGCTCGCGTTTTGGATCAATTGGGTGATGCTGGTGGTCAACATGCTGCCGGCGTTTCCGTTTGACGGGGCTCGTGTTTTGCGTGGGCTGCTGTGGCCGGCGCTGGATTTTCGCACGGCCGGGCAGTTGGCGGTTCGGACGTTGAAGTTGACGGCTTTGGGGCTGTGCATCCTGGCCTGTTTCATGCGAGATGCTCTGTCAGCCGAAGTGTTGGCCGCGTGGGTTCCGCTGGTTCTGCTGGCGACCTTGATTTATTTCAGCGCGCAGCGCGAGGGGGCTCGCCTCGAGGAAGGCGATTGGGACGAAGAACTGATCAGCTACGATTTTTCGCAGGGCTATACCAGCCTCGACCGAACGATGGAGCCACAGCGCCGTGGCGGCGGTAGCATGAAACGTTGGTTGGAAATTCGGCGCGAACTGCGACAGCGGAGACGCCAGTCGCAGGAACAGGACGAGGAGCGCCAGGTCGACGAGATCTTGATACGTTTGCACGAAAACGGCATGCAGGGCCTGTCGGCCAAAGAGCGAGCGCTATTGAACCGCGTCAGCGCCCGATATCGAAATCGCCAGCGCAATTAGCCGTTTCGCGCCGCGAGCCGTTCGTGGGCTCTTCTCGTCATACATCGCTCGAAGTCAACAGCCGACGCCTCATGGACACTCCGGATTCGGTTGTTTTGATGTCCCTTTTCCGTTTGTCCCTTTTTCCGTTCCGTCGCAACGGTAGTTGAACCAAATCAACGACTCCCGTCCCCTTTAATTCCTCCGTTGGGCCTGCGAGCAGATACCCTGGATTCAAGTACGCGGAATTGAAACCCTACACACGGCGTGGATTCACAGATTTCTTGAAGCAACTCGACCGATGGCAGCTACCGGAGGGAGAGACGCAATTGTGGTTCTACGACGAGAACGGGATAATTGGGTCGTCCGGATTGGACTACTGAACGAGGTTCAGCGATGAGCGCCAACGCATGGCAAATTATACGAGCCGGTGCAACAGATGACGGAGTCCACCGGTTGCGCGCGGAGTATTTGGAGAGACCGGACGCATCGCGCGCGATCGAACTTGGCGCGGCTCTGCTGTGGGTGCGCAACTATCAAGCGGCCTGGGAGATTTTTCATGAAGCACGCCGACACG
>JBGQKM010000305.1:0-6646 GCA_041499515.1 Planctomycetia bacterium
CGAGCGCGCCGCGGGCCGGCTTCTTTTCCGGCGGCTTCGACGAACACCACCAGCTCGCGCGCCAGCGAAAGGCTTTCGAGTTGCGGCCGAGCCAGGGCGCCGAGCAACTGCTGGCGAAACGTCCACAGATCGTCGTCGGCCAACGCCTGGGCCCGCTGCAAACTGCCCGCGGAGAACTCGGCCAGCCGCCGGGCCTGCTGCGGATCGGTGACCAGGCCGCGCGATTCAAGAATCCGCGCCACCGTATTGCTGTCCAGAGAGCGAAAGCGAATCGTCTGGCAGCGCGAGCGGATCGTGGGCAACTGCTGGTCGGCGCTGGTCCCGATCAGGATCAGCACCGATCGGGGCGGCGGCTCTTCCAGTATTTTGAGCAGGCTGTTGGCGCTTTCCTCGTTGAGCGTGTCGGCGTCGTCGATGATTGCCACCTTGCGCCCGCCCATGAACGGTTTGAGCGAAATGTCGTGGCACAGACCCTCGCGCATGCGATGGGCCTCGTCGCCCACGAACAGCGACAGCGGGATCGTGGTTTTATCCTCCGGCTTCTCGATGACGATCAAGTCGGGGTGCGCCAGCGACGCGACCTGCACGCAGGAGGTGCACGTTCCGCAGGGCGCCATTTGTTCGGCCGGAACCGTGGAGCATAACAGGGCCTGGGCCAGTTTTTCGGCGAAAGCCCGCTTGCCGATGCCCGCCGGGCCGACGAACAAAAACGTGCTGCCCAATCGTCCGCGCATGAGGCTGCGTCGAAACTGCTCGACCAGCGCGTCATGTCCCTCGATGCCTTGCCACGCCATGGTATTTTCAGATCCTTTAAGGCCTACGCAAAGGGAAGGGGACACGCATTGCACGATTCTACCGGCTGAGGTGGCCGTGCCCAAGTGTTGGGTGTCGACCGTCAGGTTGGATCCAGGACTCGGCCGGCGGCGGCGCGGATGTCGGCCTGCACGGCGTCGATGTCGCGCGTGGCGTCGATGACCACGGTCCGCTGTGGATCCTTGGCGGCTTCGGCCAAGAAGCCCTGGCGTAACCGGGCCTGATATTCGGGGCCTTGCGTTTCCATGCGATCCAGTTGCCGGTCGATGCGTGCGGCGGCGGCTTGCGGCGGCATGTCGAGCAGGAACACCAGGTCGGGCAGAATGCCGGCGGTGGCCACCTGGCCGATGCGCCAGATCACGTCGACGTCAAGTCCGCCGGCGTGCCCTTGATAGACCACGTTGGCCAGAAGATAGCGGTCGGAGACCACGGTCTGGCCCTGTTCCAATGCGGGCCGAATCACCTCGGCGACCATTTGGGCGCGGGCCGCCATGAACAGCAGCATTTCGCTGGTGCGGGCGATGGGCAATTGGTGTCCCAGCAGGATTTCGCGAATCGCCTCGCCCAGCGGGGTGCAGCCGGGATCGTAGCATCGGACCACGTCGTGGCCCGCCTCGCGCAGCCAGGCGACGAACCGGTCCATTTGCGTGGTCTTGCCGACCCCGTCGAGTCCGTCGAAACAAAAAAACATCCGATCTCTCGAAAACAATGTTGGGTCGTGGCGCGGTTTGTCAAACGTGGCCATTATACATGTCCACCAGCCGGCCGGCGCGTTCGGCGATCAACTGCCGCAGGCGGGCCGGTTTGAGCACTTCGGCCTGGTCGCCGTAGCCGAGAATCCACCAGGAGATTTCGCGGACCCCGGCCACGCGCACGTGAAAGTCCAGCGAGCCGTCTTCGCGATGCACCAGGCGTTGGGTCTTGTGCCAGACGACCTCGGCCACGTTGCGGGCCACGAGCGGACTGAAGCGGATCACGACATCCTGGTCGGGCCCGTCGGGGATCAGGTGCCAGGCGTTGCCCAGGTAGCGTTGGATGCTGAACGCGCGCGGCATTTGAAACGATTCGTCCAGCAGCGTCAGGTTTTGGATGCGTCCGACGTTGAAGGTTCGCACTTCGCGGTGCAGCGACGAACGGCCGATGACATACCAACTGTGTCGGCTGAAGAGCAGGCGATAGGGACAAAGCTTCAGCCGAATGGCGCCGCCGTCGCTGAAACTGTCATAAGTGATCCGCACCGCGCGGCGCGACGCGATGCAGGCCAGAAGCTGTTGATAGATGGGCAATTGTCCTTCCAGGCGGTTGCCCGGCTGCATGGTAATGTGCACCGCGGCGGTGGCATCGCGCAGGCGGTCGCGGACCCGGCCCGGCAGACTGCTCTCCAATTTCAACGCGGCACTCTGAGCCGCTTCGTAGAAGGGCAATCGGTTGTTGCTGCCGAGTTCGTAGCACAGGATCATCACGGCCAGGGCTTCTTCGGCCGTGAAGTTCGTGGGCGGCAGAAAGTACGTGCCCGGAATGCGATAGACGCCCTGGTCGTCGTCGAACAACAGCGGCACGCCGGCCAGGCGAAGCACGTCCAAATCGCGGAAGATGGTGCGGCGGCTGACGTCGCAGGCCTTGGCCAGGCTGTTGACGTTATGGGCTTTGCCCGCCTGAAGCAGACCCAAGAGCTGGACCAGACGACTGATTCTCGACAGATTCATGCTTGGCCGCCGAAGGCCGCTCGTCGTATTTTACGTTTTGCATGGCTCCGTCCCGAGCGGTCGACATGGGTTGTGGCGTCGTGCCGCGTCGTGTGCTGGTCGTGCCTCGGCCGGCGGAAGCCGCCTGCCGTTGCTGCGAAGCGGAACGCGCCCTGGTTTGCGGGTCTCCGCTGGTGTTGGTCAATTGGGCCCAGGTGGGGTCTTGCGGCTCGGTCTGGTCCGGGTTGAGCCCCAGGGGGCCCCATTCAAATCCGCGTTGGTTTGCCGAGGCAGTCCGTAAACGCGCCGGCTCTTGCGAGTCAGACATTCGCTCATGGTCCGGAACCGGCAACTCCTCGGGGACCGGCGCTTCATGCGGCAAGCCCTCCGGCACGATCTCCATTCCCTCGGGCGACATTTCTTCGCCATTGGCATTCTGCCGGACGGCGCCCTGACTGATCACGGCCGGGCGAGTATAGCCATAGTCGAGATACGTACTGCCATCGCGTTGGCGTGCCAAGCGGTGCGCATCGAACTCGGCTTTCGCCGGCCAGGGGCCCTCGTTCAGGTAGACGTTATTGTATTCCAGCAACGACCCCTTGCGAAAGTGCACCGTGACAATCGCCCGCTGGTAGTCCAACAGCGTGCGGAAATAGCTGGTTTGAGCTTCCGCCCGGCGGCGTTGGGCTTCGAGCAATTGGTCGAGCGTGACCGTTTCGGCTTCGAAGGCGGCCTGCACGGCCTCGACTTGCCGATCGGCGGCCAGCGTGCGGTTGAAGTTGGTCTGCGTCAGTTCATAGTTGAGTATCAATTGCCGCTTGGCGTCGGCCAATTGGTGGGCGATTTCCAGCTCTGCATCCTGCAGCTTGGCGCGTTCGCGGGCCAGGTTCAATTGATAGTTGCGGACCAGGGCCAACTCTTTGCGAAAACCCAAGGACATGGTGGCCTGCGCGCCCAAGGCCCATTCCTGAAACTGCCCGCTGGTCAAGGTTTGCAAGGCGCTGGAGCCGGTCAGGGCAAAGGGGTTGTCAGGGTTGAAGGTCGTGGGCTGGGTGCCGACCAAATTGTCGCCCAGACCGAGCCAGCGGTAGGTGCCGTTCAAGTCCAAGCGGGGCAGCAACAAGTTCTTGGCCGCCACCAATTGCAACTCCTGTTGCTTGATGCGCCACTTTTGACGCCGCAGATCGAGGCTGCGGGCCAGGGCCTCTTCGGTGATTTCTCGCCAGTCGAATTTCACTTTGGCCACGGTCGGCTTGTCGATCGGCCGAATAAACCGGCCGTCGGTGGGGCTCAGGCCCATGATATATCGCAAGCGGCCTTCGGCGCGGAACAACTCGTTGAGATACGTTTGCGAGGTGCTTTTGAATTGATAGTACTGTTCGCGGGCTTGGGCTTCTTCTTTCGCTTCACCACCCTTGGTGCCCACGGTGTACAGCAGGTTGATTTTCTTCCACGTTTGTTGGGCGCTATTCAGCGCGGTGCTCGAGGTTTCGAGGTTGCGCCAGGCGAAGGCCAACTCCCAATACGCTTGTTCCGTTTCGTTGACCAGGTTGCGAACGCCGGCCTCGAAATCCGCCAGGCTGATGTCGACGTTGATCCGCGCCAACAGCACGCCGTCGAAGGCCGGCGATTGCAGGGCACCGCCGGGAATCTGGTTGAACGGGTTGTAGGGACCCGCAATGCGGTTGAATTCCGTTCCGGCACCGGCCAACAACGGCTGGTTGAACGACGCCTCGTAATTGATGTTCCAGTCTTTGGGAACCTGCCGCGTCGGATTGTTGTTGAAATCGTAAACGATGTTATTGCGGATCGTGAGTTGACCGCCCTGGGCCGTAACTTTCGTCAACTGCGTGTTGAAGGTGCTGGTATCCTGCTGAAAAATCTGGCGGAAAAAGGACGAAATGGGGATCGTCGGCTTGACGTTCTGCTGGTGATCGTTCTTCTGATAGAACAAGTTGGTCGACCACTGTGCGTCGAAGGCCGACAAGGCGTATTCCACGCCCGAAAATGGAGCCGTTTCGGCGATGGCCGGGTCGTAGACCGTGCGGATCGCGTCGGGAGAGGTGGTGATCGCGTCGGGCGCTTCGCCGGTTTGAGCACGGTTGTTGAAGGCCGAGCTGACGAATCGCCCGCCCAGGTTCCGCATGACCTTGGTATTGGCCAGGGCGTTCTTGATCGCTTCTTCCAGCGTCAGATCCCAATGGCTGGCATAATCCAAGTTTTCCAGCGTCAGCGGCTCCCGCGATTGTTCGACCTCGGCCAGAGTACAGCTTTTAACGTCGGGGTACTCGATTTCGGTCGCGACACCCACATAGTGCGACAGATCGCCGTCGTCGTGCAAATAGAACGGCTGTTGCGGGCGGCACCCCGTGAACGCGATCATCAGGGACGTCAGGATCGCCCAGATGGTGTGGACTCGCCGTTTCATCGATCGACCTTTGGGGGTTGTTGTCCCGAACGCACGATGCGCCGCTGGCAGCTAGCAGTGCAGGCAACCAGACGGCCAACAAGACACTCTTGGACGCCCCCCGTCCACTACCGGCATCCCGGCCGAAGCACCAGCGCGCGATGCGCTTGCACCTCAAGCGAGGATTTCGGCAGACCAAGGTATCGACGGCCCAACCGTCAAACTTCTGAAAATCTTCGTAATAGGAAGAGTTCGCGTAACAAGAAATCTCTTCCAAGATTTTCCATACCATCCATTTTTCCCAGTACTGAACTGATTGGGAAAAATAGAGCCAGCTTGGGGCCCCAGGAGCAATGGGGTGTGAGTCGCTGGCATGTATCGAGCGTTACAAATACATGCCTACGAAGCCGCCCCGCTGATCGCTTTGAGCTTGCAGTTGCTCAATGCGTTGGATGGTTTGCGCCAAATCGCCGGCCGCGATATAGCGGTCAAACTCGATCTCGACGGCCTTGGTGACCGTTTCGACAAGCCAGGCCGAAACCGGCTGCGTCAGCCAGTCGCACGTCTCGCGCACCAGCTCGACCTGCAGATCGCAGCGGAGCGTTTTTTGATCGGTCGTGTCGGTCAGGGCTGTCCCCTCGAAGCTGAACTGGATCATTCCAAAGTCGCTTTGATTGGTCAGATGGAAAGTGCACTGGGCGTGATACAGGAAGTACGTGTTGTGCGACCCGTGAGTTTCCAGCGCATGTTTGATCCGTTCGCAGCGGGCCCGGTATTTGGGCGACGCGTCGATGGGAATGTCCAGGCGGCCCACGGAGCGCAGCGGCAGACATTCGAATTCGATGTCGACGTATGGGCTCATTACGCCACCTCGTTGATTCACGCGCGCTGCGAAACTGTTTTACCAAAACGCATTGCCAGCCGGCCAGTCCCCGGACGCGATGCTGGACCTTTTGAGTTTTACGGTTCCGTCTGCGCGACCTTGGCCGGCGCGGTCTCCGGCGAGGCGGGAACTCCGCTTTCGATCCAAGCCATCACCAGCCAGCCGCCGCCGGCTTGCAACTGCTTGATGTCGAGCCGACCCGCGTCTCTCCAACGGCCGGGCAGGACCAGGCCTTCGGACTTGATCTCCGGCTCGAAGAGTTTGCCGAATTTGCGTTGCAGCAGCGTCTTGAGCGTGACTTGTTGAACGGACAGCGTTTGGCCGGGAGCGAACCCGGGCGGAACAATTTGCAAGTCACCCTGGCGAACGAACCTCGAACCGGCGCCGCTAATTTCGAATTTGTATTCGGCCGTTACATTCATGGCCCTGAACTCGCGTTCTCCGGAAGTATAGCGTTGGCCGCGCACCGTCACCTGAAATCCATTGTCCGCGAATTTCACGGTCACCGGGCGCGCCTTGGCAAAGGTGATGGACCACGGATCGCGGTCTTCATCGCTCTTGAGTTGCTCCGGCAGCGAGCCGCGCAGTTCGATCACCTTGCGTTGCAGGTCTTCCTCTTTCAAAGTCAGGCCGCCCAGCAGTGCGGCGGTCAGATTATTGATCAACGATTCATGTATTTGCACCGCCATGTCGTGAACCACGGTGATATCCGGTGGCGCGGCCGGCGCGCCGAGTTGGTTGCGATCGGCCTGCAGGGCCGCCAGGAATAACGAGTCTTTCGTGGTGCTGAGATTGAGCATGGCTGGAAATTCGTTCCGCCGCAGCAACGGATTGCGGAACTTGGAGATATATTGTCCG
>JBGQKM010000306.1:0-6521 GCA_041499515.1 Planctomycetia bacterium
AAATCCTTGCAAGGCCACGCGCATCTGTTCGGGCTTGCGCCCCAGCCGACCCAGCAATTTGAACGCCAGGTGCCCCACGCCCCGCCCGGTGGCCTCTTCGCGGCCGGGAATGCCGTACAACTCCACCGGCTTGCCGGTCACGCAGCCAGGATTGAAGCCGTGGTACTTCTGATACTGATTCATGATCCAGGCCATCACCTCGGCGTTGGTGCCCAGGTCGGGGGCCGGAATATCGACGTCGGGCCCGATCACGTCGTGAATTCCGTCGACGAATTTGCGCGTAATTCGCTCCATTTCGCGCGCCGACAGTTTTGCCGGATCGACGGCGATGCCCCCTTTGGCTCCCCCAAACGGAATATCGACCAGGGCCGTCTTCCAGGTCATCAAAGCGGCCAACGAACGTACTTCGCTCAGGTCCACCTCGGGATGGTAGCGCAGCCCGCCTTTCATCGGCCCCCGCGAGTCGTCGTGCTGCACCCGATAGCCGATCAGCGTGGCGATCTCGCCATTGTCCTTTTCGATGGCGATTTGTACCGAGACTTCCCGCTTGGCCGCCAGCAGGAGCTGGCGCATATTCTCGCTGAGGTCCATTTGATCGGCCGCCCGGTCGAAATAGAGCCTCGTAGCGTCAATCGCTCGCATGTCGAATCCCTACCACGGACCAAGAGGATTGCGGAATGAAGTGTCGTGCGGCGGACCATCGAAATCATAGCCACCGCCAACTGGTGGCTCAAGGCAAACTGCGGCCCTGTGGCCGACTTTATCGGCAGATTCGGCCACGTCCCGACGGCGCGGTCGGCGGTAAGCACCATCGATCGAGCGCGGAAGGTCAGTCGGCGGCGCCGGCGGCGCGACTTCCAACCGATCGCCGTGCGTTGCTTCGATGACCAAAGCGCCCGATCTATTCGGCCGCCGGATGCCAGCAGTCGACCGCCAATTGTCCGCCGGCGATCAACACCCGCACCGCGCCGGAGGTGGCGGTGTGCAACACACGGCTGCCACGCGCGGCATAGGCGCGGGTGACTTCTTCCCGACGATCGCGCTGGCCGCCGCTGACCACGGCCCATTCGGGCGTGCTCCAGTCGGCAAAGCCCAGCGGGTCGCTGTAGACACTGCCATGGTGCGGGGCCAACAACACGTCGCAATCGTAAGGCAGTTCGGCCATGACGTCGTCCAATCCGGGCGATTCCAGATCGCCGGTCAGCAGCAATCGCCGAGCTTGATACTCGACGGACAGCACGATGCTGTTGGCGTTGTCACTGCCCAACACTCCGCCGCGCGGTGGGTGGCGCACTTCCAGCCGCGCGCCTCCATCGCTGTGCAGCCGATCGCCGCTCCAGACCTGGCGCAGCGGCACGCCGCGCCGCTCGATCGCGCCGCGAAGCGCCATCAGCGCGTGATTGGGACGTTCAAACATGACCGGCGACACGTACACCGCGCCGACGGAGAACTGTTCGAGCAAGGCGGGCAACGCGTTGTAATGATCGGCGTCGGCGTGCGAAAGGACGACGGCATCCAGGTGCGTGATGCCGCGCGACCAAAGATAGCCGGCCACGGCGCGCGAGGCGGCCACCGGCGAGCCCAGCCGCCCGGCGTCGTAGAGCAGCGTCTGTCCGCCGGGCAGTTCGAGCACGACCGCCGTTCCATGCCCTACCGACAAAAACGTGCATTGCAACGTCGTCGGATCGCGCGCTGCAAACAGCGAAATCGCCAGCGCCAGCGCCGACCAGCCGGCCACTAGCGCCACGCGCCAGCGGCGCGGCGGCGTCCAGCGAGGCACAAGCACCCAACACGCCAGCACTCCATAAAAACCGGCCAACCACCAGTCCCCCGGTCCGCTGACCCAGAAATGGTTGCCGCGCCAGCCGCGCGTCGCGTCGACGCACATCTCCATGAACCACAGGTTGGCATCGCACACCGCGCCCAACGGGTGCGTCAGCACCGGGGCGATCCAGCCCACGGCAAAAATTCCAAAACCCGCGGCCATGGCCAAGGCCACCGGGATGCCCAAGACGGGCCCAAGCAGCACGGCCACCGGCGAAACCAGGTGAAAGCGCGCCATCACCAACGGACAAATCACAAGCCAAATGATCAGGCTGACCAACACGGCCCGCCAGGTGGCGGTGCCGATTTGGCGGACAACGCGCTGGTGCCACGGCCGCGTGCTGGCGATCAGCCGGTCCAGCGCGTCGATCGGGCGGCGGCCGATGCGCTCTTGCGAAAACCACGCCAGCACTGCCACCGACAAAAACGAGAGTTGCGTGCCGGCTTGGAAGAGTTCGGCCGGATTCAAGGCCAACACCACGAGCCCCGCGGCGGCAATGGAATTGAACCCCAGTACACGGCGTCCCAGCACCATCGCCAGACATGCCACCAGCACCATGACGGTCGCCCGCACGACCGGCGGTTGAGCATCGGTCGTGGCGGCATAGAGCACCGTGGCCATCGCCACCAGGGCCAAAGCCCAGCGGCGCGGCACCAGGCCGACGCGCATCGTCCAGAACAAACAACTGGCCAGAATACCGACATTGAGCCCAGAAATCACCAGCAGGTGGATCGTGCCGGTCTCCAAAAACGCTTGCGTTTGGTCGGGCTCCAACTCCTCGCGCGAGCCGAGAAACATGGCCGACGCCAGGCCCGAGCGCCGCGTGCCAAGACTTTGCCATAACAGCGCGTCGCCGCCCGCCCGGAGAAAATCTGGAACGTGCGCTACATTCCAGCCCGCACCGTGGGCCGCGACCGTGACGCACTCGGGAAACTCGCTCCGCAGCCAGCAAAGCCGGCCGTTAATCCGCGCCTGGCGGGCAAAATCGAATTCGCCCGGGTTGGCGGGCTTGTGGAATGTGCCGAGTTGAACGAACACGCGTACGCGGTCGCCGGGCTGGACGCCCAACAAATGTCCGTCGACGAACAAGGTCGCCACCCCCGAAGCCGGCCGCCAGGCGTCGCCATCACGAATCCCCAATAGCTCGACGTCCAACCGCGTGCGGTCCAGCGTGGCGATCGTGCGCAGCGCGTCGGGCGGCGGAGCGGGAATCCGCCGCGGGCCGCCCAGCGCGCGGGCTTCGATCGCCGCCGGCCCGGGATCCTCCGACGCCAGCAGCCCGATCTGGTCGTGTTGAAAAAGCGACCAGCGGCAATGATGCCACGCCCCGGCCGTGCTGGCCAGGCTGATGAACAGCAAGACCGCGGCCACCTGGTGGCGCCCGCCGCGCCACAACAGCCACCACAGAATCCAGGTCACCAGGGCCGCCGGCCACCACCACGCGATCGACAACGGCGCCACCCGATCGAAAACGATTCCGCCACACGCCGCGAACAACACGACGACCAACGGCTGGTAGTCCGAGCGCCTGGCTACGGCAGTTGTAGCGGACACGGGCATCTTGGCCGGGCCCTCTTTAAAAAAACGAAGCGGGTGCACATCCGCCACAAACGTTCGAGGCCGGAGCGGTCAGCTCAACACGGCAATCTACCAAAGCCAAAATCGAGTTCCAGACTGTTTTTTACAAAATCGGTCCGTATTTTGGGAAGGCCGCTCGAGCGGCGTTTTGGCCGTGTCGCCCGTAGCGGCTTTCTGGCCGCACGACCCGCTACTGGCCTTTGTGCCGCAGAGGGCAACTTGGCGAGCTGCCCAGGGGCCGATATCCTGAACCGTTCGAAACCTCGTGAAACTTACTGATTAGTCCGTTGACGGACGAGAGGATTTTCCCATGACATCCCGTTTTTTGTGCGGCCTTGCGGCCCTGGCGTTGACGATGGCGGGCTTCTCTGGGTGCGGCTCCCAGAGCCCGCGCCCTGAAGAGGTCGCTCCGGCGCCGGCCCAGCGACCTGCCGGGGCACTTGCCAATACCAACCCAGCGCCAGAACAAGCTACTGGGTCGGGAACCGGGCTCATCGCTCGCACGATTCTTTTTGGCAACCCGGACAAGGCGTTGGCCCGCATCAGCCCCGACGGCTCGCGGCTTGGTTATTTGGCGCCGCGTGACGGCGTGCTCAACGTGTTCGTGGGCCCGGTGGACGATCCGGCCGCGGCCAAGCCGGTGACCGAGGACAAGTATCGAGGCATCCACACCTATTTCTGGGCCTACGACAGCCAGCACATTTTGTATACGCAAGACACCAACGGCGACGAGGATTGGCACGTTTACAGCGTGGACGTGGCCAAGGGGGACACACAAGACCTGACGCCGCTGGCCAAGGTCGCGGCGCAAATCGACACGGTGAGCGAAAAGTTTCCGCAAGAGATCCTGGTCGGCCTGAACGATCGCGATCCGCGTTATCACGACGTGTATCGCGTCAACATCGTCACCGGCGAACGAAAGCTGATCGAAAAGAACACCGACTTCGCGGGCTTCATCGCGGACGACGATTTTCAAGTGCGGTTCGCGTCGAAAATGACGCCCGACGGCGGCAGCCAACTCTATCAGGCAGATGGCCGAGGGGACTGGAAGGAATATCAAAAAATCGGCATGGAAGACACGCTCACTACGTCAGTGGCCGGATTCGACAAGACAGGCAAGATCCTGTTTCTCACCGACAGTCGCGGGCGCAACACCAGCGCCCTGTCGCAAATCGATCTGGCGACGGGCCAGGAAACCGTGTTGGCCGCCAACGACCTGGCCGACGTCGGCGGCGTCTTGGTGCATCCGACCGAAAAGAACATCCAGGCCGTCACGTTCGACTACGAACGCCCGAAATGGCAAATCCTCGATCCGGCAATCGCCGACGACATGCACTATCTCGAAACGGTCGCCGTCGGCGACGTGCAGGTGCCCAGCCGCACCTTGGACGACAAGACCTGGGTCGTGGCCTACCTGATGGACGACGGGCCGGTGCGTTATTACCTCTACGATCGAGCCAAGAAAGAAGCGAAATTCTTATTCACCAACCGCAGCGCGCTCGAGGGCCAACCGCTGGCCAAGATGCACCCACTGGTCATCCCGTCGCGCGACGGACTGAACCTGGTGAGCTACCTGACGCTGCCCAACGATGCCGATCCCGATCATCGCGGTCGCCCACAGCAGCCCCTGGCGATGGCGCTGGTCGTGCACGGTGGGCCGTGGGGCCGCGATACGTGGGGCTTCGACACCGAGCATCAACTGCTGGCCAATCGGGGCTATGCGGTGTTGAGCGTCAACTACCGCGGGTCCACCGGTTTTGGCAAGAACTTTACCAACGCCGGCAACAAACAGTGGGCCGCCAAAATGCACGACGACCTGATCGACGCCGTCGATTGGGCGATCCAGGAAAAAATCGCCGATCCGAAACGCGTGGCCATCATGGGCGGAAGTTATGGCGGCTACGCCACGCTGGTCGGGCTGACGTTCACGGCCGACAAATTCGCCTGCGGCGTCGACATCGTCGGCCCCTCGAATCTGCTGACCTTGTTGAGCACGATTCCGCCCTATTGGGCCCCCGCGCTGCAAATGTTCAAGGATCGCGTGGGCGATATGACCACCGACGAGGGCAAGAAGCTGCTTAACGACCGTTCGCCGCTGAACTTCGTCGACAAAATCCAACGGCCGCTTTTGATCGGCCAAGGCGCCAACGATCCGCGGGTCAAGCAGTCGGAGGCCGATCAGATCGTCGGCGCGATGCAGAAGAAGCACATTCCGCTGACGTACGTACTGTTTCCGGACGAAGGGCACGGCTTTGCGCGTCCGGAAAACAATTTGGCTTTCTACGCCGTGGCCGAAGCCTTTTTGGCCGAACAATTGGGCGGCCGCTATGAACCGATCGGCGGCGACTTCACCGGCTCGACGATCACGGTTCCCGCGGGGGCCGACCAGATCCCCGATCTGAGCGAAGCCCTGCGGCGCAACGCCGCCAAACAACCCAGCGATGCCAGCCCGTAGTCGATTTTCTCCCGGCGCGCCTACTGCCACGGGAATGCTGGCACTGCTGGCGCGTTAAACTTTAACGGTCGCGGAGACTATTCAAGATGTCCGGTTATTTCGTCGATAAGAATGACTGCGTGCATCATCGCATTTTCCCTGGCGTCGACATCTACACCTCTTGCGGCGATCAGATGATGCTCTCCCTGGTGGAGATGGAGCCGCATGCCGTGGTCGAAGAGCACTGCCATCCCCACGAGCAAATGGGATTGATGCTCGAAGGCGAGGCCGATTTCACCATCGGCGGCCAGCAAATGCGGATTGTGGCCGGCCAGATGTGGCGCATTCCCGGCGGCGTACTGCATAAAGTGATCGCCGGACAACGGCCGGTGCGGGCGATTGATGTTTTCCATCCGCCACGAGAAGATTACCGGTGAACACGTCCGCGGCACGTATGACGGGGCATTTGGCGCTTGCGGGAATTCTCGGCGCGTGTCTGCTGGCGGGCTGTTCGTCGATAAAGTGGCACAAAGTTCCACGCGATGCCTCGGCCGGCTTCTATCAGTCGGCCAGCCTCACCTACCGGCTGGACGAAGGCAAACTGCAACAGCCGCTGGACGTCGCCCGCGTTGAAGGGCAAAGGATCTCGTACGAGCAGGTCGCCAGCAGCCCTTTGCCCGATCA
>JBGQKM010000307.1:0-6498 GCA_041499515.1 Planctomycetia bacterium
GCATCCTGATAGCTGGTGACTGTTGGGTTCTCGCGGACCAGCTTTTCATTGATCGCGATCGCCCTTTTGATCGAGGCCTCCGCCTCGACTCTTCTGCCCGTATCACGCTGCACATACCCGAGGTTACTGTATGTTTGTGCAAGCCGATCCTGGTAGTCGGCAACGGTTGGGTTTTCACGGACGAGCTTCTCACAAATCTCGATCGCACTTTGGTACGAGAGTTCCGCCTCGGCCCGTCTGCCCGTAGCGCCTTGCTCCTGCCCAAGACGGATGATTGCGCTTGCTAGCGCATCCTGGTAGCGGGTGGCCGTTGGGTTCTCGCGGACCAGCTTTTCATCGACCGCGATCGCCCTTTGGTACGAGGCTTCCGCTTCGACACGTCTGCCCGTAGCGCCTTGCACGCGCCCAAGACCGATGTATGCATTTGAGAGCTCCTGCTGGTAATTGGTGGCCGTTGGGTTCTCGCGAGCCAGCTTTTCATCAATTTCGATCGCCCTTTGGTACGAGACTTCCGCCGCGGCACTTCTGCCCGTAGTGCGTTGCGAATGCCCAAGACGGATGATTGCACTGGCCAAAGCATCCTGGTGGCGGGTGGTCATTGGGTTCTCGTGGACCAACTTGCGGCAAATCTCAACTGCCTTTTCCAACGCAGCCAGGCTTTGCTCCTGCGACACGATGTCACTTGTGATCGTCCCGACGCGCAAGTACGTGCTGGCCAGCTCGGCTTGCACATTCGGATCGTCGCCATACCGGCCGATGAATTTCTCGTAGTGCGCAAGCGCGCTTTCCAACAGTTCCTTGCGGAGCGGCTGCAAACCGGGGACGTTCAACAGCTTGCTCTCGCTGACCGAGGTAAAATACTTGTCGACCGTTTCGCGGGCTTCGCGGAACCCCTCCTCGGCCCGCTCACGCTCGGCGATCGCCTCGCGGGCCCGCGCGTCGGCTTTGACGGCAAAATACGTCGAGACCCCGATTCCAGATACGAGCGCCAAAACCACCACCGCGCTCAGGCCCGCCACGACCGGGTTGCGCCGGCACCAGCGCTGGGCTCGTTCCAGGCGGCCGACCGGACGGGCGAGAATTGGTTTGCCCGCGAGATATCGACGCAACTCGTCGGCCAACGATTGGGCCGACTCGTACCGCTTCGAGGGAGCCTTCTCCAGGCACTTCAGCGCAATCGTCTCCAAGTCACGCGGAATCGTGGGGTCGAGCTGGCGCGGCGGCACCGGCTCTTGTTCCAGCACCTGCTTGAGCGTGTCGAGCATGTTGGCCGCCTGAAACGGAGGGCGCCCGGTCAGCATGGCGTAGAGCACGGCTCCCAGCGAATACACGTCCGAAACCGGGCCCACCAGTTGCGTCTTGCCAGTGGCCTGCTCCGGCGGCATGTAGCTGGGCGTGCCAAGCACCTGGCCGGTGGCCGTCAATCCGCTGTTGTCCTTGACCCGTTTGGCCAGGCCGAAGTCGGTGATCCGCGGGCGGCCGTCAGCGTCGAGCAGGATGTTGGCCGGCTTCAAATCGCGATGCACCACGTCGCGCCCGTGCGCGTACTGGACCGCGTCGGCGACGGCCAACAAAAGTCCCGCTGCTTCGCGCGGCGCCAGCGGGCCGGCGGCGAGGCGTTGCGCCAGGCTGGCCCCGGCGACAAACCCCATCGAAAAAAAACGCTGCGCGCCGACCTGCCCCACTTCGATGATCGGCACGATGTTCGGATGGTCGAGCTGGGCCGCGGCCTGGGCCTCGAAATAGAACCGTTCGACCTCGTCGTCAGAAGCCAGGTTGCCCGCCAGAATCATCTTTACCGCCACGATCCGCTCGAGGGCCGCTTGCCGCGCCTTGTAGACCACGCCCATTCCGCCGCGGGCGATCTCCTCGATCAATTCATAATCGCCGAAGCCGCGCGGCAAATCCTGATCGGCCGGCATTTCATGCCGTGCATTTCTCGCTGGGCTGTCAATCGTCTCGTCGCAGACGCTGGTCGCTCCCTCGGCTTCGCGGAACACCAAATCCACCAGCGCTCCATCGGCCGGAAAACGCTCGGAGTATTCGGCCGCAGCCGGTCGCTCGCCCGCCAACCGGCGGCATTCGAGTTCGACGGCCAGCAGCTCGCGCAGCAGAACCGCCCGTTGGGGGCCGGGGCCGACATCGAGCAGGTTTTCGATAGCGGGCCTGGCGCCGCCGCGCCAACCTTCCTCGAAGGCCGCGCAAACCTCCTCGACGCGGTGAATCACCTCCAATGGCAACTGCGAATCCTCGTCCGGATCGGCATTCATCGCCAAGCCTCGCGGCTGCCACTGAATCGAGTCTCGACGCCACGGCCATTTGCGAGCATTTCGCCTCACCTTTCGCGCCCAGGGTGCTACTCACGAGCGGTCCAGTTGCGACGCACGGCAGAGAGCCAACTCGACGCTTCGCAACCGATCCCGGTCATTATGGAAGCCCGTCGCACTCGGTACAAGCGGCGCACGCGGATCGGACGCCTTCTTCGAGTGCGCGAAAAAAGTGGCATCTCGCGTCAGCCTGGGCTACATTGGCTCTGGCGCAGCCCTGCCGAATCTGGTGTAGCACATGCGAATCAGATCGTGACCTGACCCCCGAAAACCGATCCGACTCGAATGTTAGAATTCGGGCCTGGTCAGCATTTGGAAAAGGGGGATTTCAGGATGGCCAAGAAGCATTTTCAGGCGGACCAGATCACCGGCAAGTTGCGTGAAGCCGAGGTCGAGATTTCCAAGGGTCAGACGATTGGTCAGGTCGTTAAGAAGCTGGGGATCACGGAGCAGACGTACTGCCGTTGGCGCAAGGAGTATGGCGCCTCGGACTTCAGCTACGGATACGGAGTGCGGACCTTCGGTCCGGGCGGCAGACAGGGAGACTTGGTCGCCCTCTCAATATAGACACTCTACTAGCGTCGATGGTGCCCTGTCGCTCTGACCTGTTTCGGTCTCACGAACTCAGTACGCCGTGAAAGACGGCGATCTCCAGCGGGTGCGAATCCCACCCGGCCAATCGGTCGCTCGGCCGCAAGCAACCAAGTCGGTCCGAAATCGAAAGAATCTCATCTACCCGTACGTATAGTGGGACGTTCCGTAATACCACCGATTTTCGCGACAGTTGGTGTGAACGGCGGCCCGCTTTCTGGCCACTGTCGGACGGGACCGGAACCAGACGTCGGACAGCAACTCCGTCAACCGGTCGGGCAGAGTGGTTGGAAGCCGCCGGCGCACAGCCGCCAGGTAGCGGAACGGGTCGATGACTTTCCAACTGGCCTACGAGTCGATCCAACTGGCCTACGAGTCGATCACGCGGAACCTGTTCGCAGCAATTCCCAACCGCATCGTCGGCTGGCGATGCCGCCGCCGGTTGTTGGCCGCATACCTGCGTTGGAGTGTCGTGATGGCCGAAAAATGCTGGTCGCAGGGGGCAAGTCCCAGCGTTACGAGCGCCGCACGCCGGCAAAGTAGCGTGTCGGAGCATGGTTCCAGCCACGCGAACCAAGAAACCAGAGCAGTCGAGGGGAAAGCGGACAAGAATTCATTGCGCGCCAGCCGCGGGGGCGCACGAGTTGTTACAATCCTGGCTACTGCGAGCCCGGATCGGTTCTAGGCTCAATCCATATGGGAAAATATTGGTTAAGAGGATTGTCGAGGTCCATCTATCATGCATGTCCGTTGTCCCCATTGCCATAATCCGATTGAGCTGGCAAATGAACAATCGCTGGCCGAAATTAGTTGCCCTTCATGCGGCAGCAACTTTAGCCTGATCGAGGGCCAATCCACTGCGACAACCGCTTGGGCGCCCATTCGCCATGTGGGCCATTTCGACTTAGTCGAACAGATTGGCGTCGGCGCTTTCGGTAGCGTCTGGAAAGCTCGGGACACGGAACTCGACCGGCTGGTCGCGGTCAAGATTCCCCGCAAGTCGCAACTTGATCCCAATGAGATTGAGCAGTTCTTGCGTGAGGCCCGGGCAGCGGCACAATTGCATCATCCCAACATCGTCAGCGTCCATGAGGTCGGACGCGACGCCGATACGGTCTACATCGTCAGTGATCTCGTACAGGGGGTGACGCTAGTCGATTGGCTCAGCGGCCAGCAGCCCACGCCGCGCGAATCCGCTCAACTTTGCTTGCAGCTGGCCGAGGCTTTGGAACACGCCCATCAAAAAGGCGTTATTCACCGCGACATTAAACCGGGCAACATCATGCTCGACGCCGATGAGCACGTGTTCCTGATGGACTTCGGGCTAGCGAAGCGCGAAGCCGGTGAGATTACGATGACCTACGAGGGCCGTGTGCTCGGCACACCGGCCTACATGTCGCCTGAGCAGGCTCGTGGCGAAAGCCACCGAGTCGATCGCCGTACCGACATCTATTCCCTCGGGGCGGTGTTGTTTCAATTGCTGACTGGAGAGTTGCCGTTTCGTGGCACTCCACGGATGCTCATGCACCAGGTGTTGAATGAAGAGCCACGGTCGCCTCGTGCGCTGAACGATCGAGTGCCCCGAGACTTGGAGACGATCTGCCTGAAGGCCATGGCGAAAGAGCCGACTCGACGATACCTGACCGCTCAGGAATTAGCGCACGACTTGACGTGTTTTTTGAGCGGTCAACCCATTGCGGCTCGGCCGGTCGGACGCATGGAGCGTAGCTGGCGTTGGTGCGGGCGCAATCCTGCCGTGGCGGGCTTAGCCACGGGCGTGCTCGCCGTGCTGCTGTTAGGTTCCTTCGTCTCGACCTACTTCGCGATTCAGGCGAGTGTTCGTGCCGCCGAGGCCGAAAGCGAGCGAGAGAAGGCGCTGGCCGCTCAGACGCTCGAAGGGCTACAGCGCGAGCGAGCCCAAGAGGCGGAAAAACGTGCGACTGAAGACGCGCGCCAGGCAGGGATCGAAGCCGAGAAGGCCCAGCAAGTCGCTCGCTTCCTGACGGGGATGTTCGAGGAATCGGCGCCGTTTCAGAGCGGCGGTATGCGGTTCGGCAGCAGCGACAAAGCCCGCGCCAACGCAAACTTGACCGCACGCGAAATTCTTGACCGTGGTTCCGAACGCGTTACGGCTGAATTGAAGGACCAACCCGTCGTGGAAGCAGCGCTCAAAGACACGATCGGTAATGTGTACCTCGGCATCGGGATGATCGAAAAGGCGGAAGGGCTTTTGCAAGAGGCTCTTGAGTTACGGCAACGACATCTTCCGCGGGAACATCTTGACGTTGCCACGAGCTTGCACAGCATTGGCGTGCTGCGTCTGGCCCAGGCACGCCCCGCGGAAGGCGGCACCGCAGTGAGGGAAGCATTGACCATCCGTCGCAAACTGCTTAGCGAAGATCACCCCTTGGTGGACGATTCGAGGATGTTGCTCGCCACAATACTCGGTCTTTACCGGCCGGACGGAAGCCGGGACGCCGTTGAAGCTTTGGAACTGGCGCGTGTCACTTTGGCATGGCGGCGGAAGCATTTGGGCGATGCGAATGCTCAAACCGCTTTGGCGATGGTTGTTGTCGCAGGAACTCTATTGACCGTCGAGCCGAGCGGCGCCGAAGCGCCAAATCTCATCCGCGATGCCACGCCCATTTTGTTGAAGGACCCGGCGACAAAACTGATGGGCGTGGCTTTCACCGAAATGCAAAAGGCAGTCGTCATGGAAAGGCTTGGACAGCGCGACGCCGCGGTCGCGGCAGCTCGCGCGGCAGGTAAAGCAGGGCGCGAGGGCTTGGGCGACAGACATCCCCTGATGACCGTTGGCAGGAAATATGCAGCCGAAGTCTTCACAGATTGCGCTAAGTACGATGAGTTGGAAGAAGTTCTGAAGGAATCGCTTCAATTTGATCCGAGCCCGGCAGATGCATACAACAGCCTGGCCTGGCTGCGTGCATCGTGCCCGGACGAAAAACACCGCAACGGAGCAGAGGCCGTTGACTATGCCACCAAAGCCTGCGAGGCCTCGGACTATAAAAATGCGGTTTGGATTGCGACTCTGGCGGCCGCTTACGCCGAGCAAGGCAATTTCGATGAAGCGATCCGCTGGCAAACTAAAGCCATGGAGCTCCGGCCAACCCAGCGCGCCGAGGAACGGCTGCAACAGTATAAGTCGGGTAAGCCGTTTCACGAAAACAATCGTTTTCTTGCAGACTCCCCGAAGTGATCTGGCAAAGGCATGTCCAGTCTATGTGCGTGCGCGGGCGTCCTGCCCGCTCGTTGGTCGCCAAGCTGGTCCGAAGCTTTTCCTCTCAAGACGTTTCACTCTGGAACGCCTGCCCACTGGCCTGCAGCGCGCGGCGAAGTTGGCTAATGCGAGGGATAGAAACGCAAAACCGATGGGCCGCCTCAGTCGCCGTGTTAACTAACGTCGGATGCTCCAAGTACTTGGAGCATCCGGCACACGAAAGCCCTCCGAAATCCATGGCGATCCTCGTCAAAACCGAGCAGGTCGCGGAGGCTCTGGGATTAGATGACGAATTGCTGGATACCCCCATTTCTGGATTTAAGCTGTAGCTGGGGAGACAGC
>JBGQKM010000308.1:0-6473 GCA_041499515.1 Planctomycetia bacterium
GATCGAGAAGTTGGTGCTATTGGCGATGTTGCTCACCGCGTGCTGCCCGGCGCTAGCCGCGACGCCGCCCGAGGCGCCGAAATCGGCCCATGTGCCGCGCGCCGCGAGTTCGCCGGCGATCAGGCCGGAATGGGAGATCATTTTTACCGACGGCATCACGACCGAGGAGTACGCCGAGCAGATCGACTATTTCAAGATCGAAATCGGCGCCGTATCGAAAAACGGCAAGATCGAATACATTTCGCAAGTGGCCCGCCGCAAGCCCGACAAGCGGGTGGGCAACCTGGCGACCGACTATCGGCTGCGGATTGGCTGGCGGCGGGGGAGCTTGCACGCCGCCGACCGCCGGCTGCTGGCCAAAGTCGGCATCGCCAGCGAGGGCAAGGAACTGTGGCATTTTCTTCCCACCGAAACCCAAGCGCGGATGACCGCCCTGGAACACGACTACGCCCGCCGCGAGCCGCGCGACATCCGCCGCACGCGTTTCGAAATCCGCGCCCGGACCAAGGGCTCGGGTTATGAAATGACGGTCGTCGAACAAGACCCGCCCAAGCCGAGCGAGACCAAACCGCCGGCGAAACAATCCTTGAACCCATCGACCCGCGACTGAGGTGATTTTCCGATGTCCGACCACGTGATCCTGCTGTCGGTGCCCGGCTTGCGCAAGCAAGATCTGGCCGCCATGCCCACCTTGGCCCGCTTGGCCCAGCAAGGCGACCGGGCGGAACTGGCGCCCAGCTTTCCCTGCGTCACTTGTCCGGCGCAGGCCAACATGACCACCGGCGTCTTGCCAAGCGAGCACGGCGTGGTGGCCAACGGGTTCTATTGGCGCGACAAGCAAGCGGTCGAGATGTGGACCGCCTGGAACGATTGCATTCTGCGGCCGCAGATCTGGGACACCTTGCACCGGCACGACGCGTCGATCACGTCGGCCGTCTGGTTTGCATTGCACAGCAAGGGCTGCGGCGCCGATCGAATCTGCACGCCGGCGCCGATTCACAACCCCGACGGTTCGGAGTCGCTGTGGTGCTATACCAAGCCGACCGAGATGTACGGCACGCTGCGCGACGCGCTGGGGCACTTTCCGCTCCAGCACTTTTGGGGCCCGCTGTCGAACATCAAGTCGACCGCCTGGATTTGCGATTCGGCCGTGCTGGCCGCGCGCGAGTCGAAGCCGAACTTTTTCTACATCTACCTGCCCCACCTGGACTACGCCGCCCAAAAATTCGGACCCGACAGCGAAGCGGCCCAGCGGGCCCTGGGCGAATTGGACGGTGTGCTGGCCAAGCTGGTCGCCGGCCTCGAAGTTGCCTACGGCGACTCGCGGCCGCTGTGGCTGGTGGCCAGCGAATACACGATCCTGCCGGTCGATCACGTGACGTATCCCAATCGCGTGTTGCGCGAAGCCGGCTTGCTGGCCGTGGACAATCAGCCCGACGGCGAGCTTTTGGATCTGAAAAACAGCCGCGCCTGGGCCCTGGTGGATCATCAGCTCGCGCACGTGTTCGTCGCCAGGCCGGACGACGTCGAGAAAGTCGCGGGCCTGTTTCGCAATCAGCCGGGCATCGCCGAAGTGCTGGTCGGCCGGCAGCGCGAAAAGTACGACCTGGCGCACGAGCGGGCCGGCGAAGTAATATTGATTTCGACGCCCAACAGTTGGCAGGCCTATTACTGGTGGCTGGACGATGCTCGCGCGCCCAAATTTGCCCGCACGGTCGACATCCACCGCAAGCCGGGCTACGACCCGGTCGAAATGCATCTCGACATGGCGACCAAGAGCATTCCGCTGGACGCCACGTTGGTTCGCGGCTCGCACGGTGCCCCGGCCGTCGACGAATCGCAGCGAGGCGTGATCGTGGCCTCCGAAAAAGGGGTGTTGGTCGGCCGCTCGATGTCCGACACCGACGTCTGCGAACTGGTGCTGCGGCAATTCGGCATCTGATGTAGCCGTGCTAAATGGTGTCGCCCGGCGCATTCCGACAACCCGCACTGGCAGTGCCGGCCACTGGCGCGCAAAACCCGAGGATACATAGCGTATTTTACGACGCTGGCATCGCATGCGCGACGGCCACCGCTTGTAACTCGACGGCGTGCCAGCACGCTCTTGTCTTGCTCCGGCGGGCGGCTTGATGCTAGACTTCTCCGCCCCGCCCAGCGACCCAGGGCGTGCGGCGCGACGCTCGAACGGTCTGCCAGCACGTTACGCGGAACAATCGCGACAAGGAGGTCGCCGTTGCTCTCGAAGTGGCCCATTCGCAACAAACTGTTGATCGGCATCGGCTTGCTGCTGGTGATCGTCGCCACGTTGTCGTGGAGCGGCTTTTACGGCGTGTACGCCTACCGCAGCCTGGTGCGCAGTCTGCGCGGCCGCGCGGCCGAGCTGCCGCTGGCCGCCACCTTCCGCCGGCAGGTCACCGATCTGCGCCTGATGGTCGCCGAAGCGCGCGGCGCCAGCGACGACCGGCCCGCCAAACTCGACCGCGACGCGCTCGCCCGACGATTCGCCCAGACCTTGCAGGCGGTCCGCGTCACGCTCTCTTCGTATCGCGACCAACTGATCGACAACGATGATCCCGAAGAAAACTCCGAAGATTCGCTGATCAACGACAGCCGCGATGAGTGGGAGACGGTGCACAAGATCGACGCCTCGCTCGACCAGATCGTCGAGGCCTCGGCCGACCTGGCCTGGATCGCCGACGACGCGCGGCTCGAAACGATGCACGCCGAACTGGATACCCTGCAAAACTTGTCCTGGACTCTGCCCAGCTTTCTGCACGAGCGGATCCAAAACTTGAAGGACCAGGTGCAAGTCCAGTATCGGTCCCTGATCGTCCTGACCTGGGTGACGTCGCTCTCCGCGGCGCTGTTGCTGGGGCTGTTTTTGCGATTGTTCTACGCCTGGGTGTTTCGGCCGCTGCGCGTGTTGGTCAAGGGCTCGCGATTCGTGGCGGCGGGCCAGTTCGGCTATCGCATCGTGCTGGACACGCACGATGAGATGTCGGAATTGGCCGAGGCCATGAACGACATGACGGCCCGCTTCGAGGCGATTCGCGACGGCCTGGACCGCCAGGTGCAAGAGCGGACCAAGGAGGTGGTGCGCAGCGAACAATTGGCCAGCGTCGGCTTTCTGGCGGCCGGCGTGGCCCACGAAATCAACAATCCGCTGGCTTCGATCGCCCTGTGCGCCGAATCGCTCGAGGGCCGCATCCAGGAGCTGCTCGACGCGGCCTCCGGCACGTCCGCGGCGGACCACGACGTGATCCGCAATTATCTGCGCATGATTCAGAATGAGGCCTTCCGCTGCAAAGGCATCACCGAACGGCTGCTCGATTTTTCGCGGATGGGAGACGTCGCCCGGCAAAACGCCGACTTGCGCGAACTGGTGCAGGGCGTGATCGACATGGTCGGCCACCTGGGCCGCTACCAGGACAAACGCCTGGAACTTCTGCCGGGCGAAGCCATCATCGCCCCGGTCAATTCGCAAGAGCTCAAGCAAGTCGTGCTGAACCTGATTACCAACGGCCTCGACAGCCTCTCGCCCGGTGGACTGCTGCAGGTCGAACTGCAACCGCGAGGCGGCCAGGTCGAGATCGTCTTTACCGACGACGGCTGCGGCATGACCGACGAGGTGCTCAAGCACTTGTTCGAGCCGTTCTTCACGCGACGCCGCAGCGGGCAGGGGACTGGACTGGGGTTGTCGATCACTTATCGCATCGTCGCCGACCACGGCGGCCACATCGACGTTCATAGCGACGGGCCGGGCAAGGGATCGCGGTTTTGCGTCTCGCTGCCACTGGCCGAGAATCACAAGGAGAGAGAACATCGTTACCAAGCCGCATAACCGCCTGAAGCTGCTGTTTGCCGACGACGAAAAGTCGCTGCAGGAATTGATGAGCCTCGAATTGCCCCGCATGGGACACGAAGTGACCGTCTGCCCCGACGGGCTCACGGCCGTCGCCGCATTGAAACGCAATTCGTACGACTGCATCCTGGTCGATCTCGACATGCCGGGCCTGTCGGGCATCGAGGTGATCGCCAAGGCCAAAGAGCTTTCGCCGCATACCGACGCCGTGGTGCTCACCGGAAAGTCGTCGTTGGAAACGGCCATCGCCGCCATGCGCCACGGGGCGTTCGACTATCTGACCAAACCCTGCAAACTGGTCGAGTTGCAAGCACTGCTCAACCGGGTCGCGCAAAAACGCGAACTGACCAATAAGTATCTGGCCATCAAACGGCAGCTCGAACGGCTCGAAGGCGCCAGCCAACTCATCGGCGACAGCGCCGGCATGGAGCGGGTACGCAAACTCATCGCCAAGGTCGCGCCCACCAACTCCACGGCCCTGATCCTCGGCGAAACCGGCACGGGCAAGGAGCTGGTCGCCCGGGCGCTGCACGATCAAAGCCTGCGGGCCGAAATGCCTTTCGTGGCCATCAACTGCGGGGCATTGCCCGAGAGCCTGATCGAAAGCGAACTGTTCGGCCATCGCCGCGGCAGTTTCACCGGCGCCGACGAGCATCGGGTGGGGTTGTTCGAGGTGGCCAACGGCGGCACGCTGTTTTTGGACGAGATCGGCGAATTGCCCAAGGCGATGCAGGCCAAGTTGCTGCGATTTCTCGAAAGCGGCGAGATCCGCCGCGTCGGCGAAAACGAATCGTTCATCGTCGACGTGCGCGTGGTCTGCGCGACGCACCGCCAACTGGAACAAATGACCGAAGAGGGTCATTTTCGCGAAGACCTGATGTTTCGCATCAACACGTTCGAGATTCACCTGCCCCCACTGCGCGAGCGCGCCGAAGACGTGCCACAGTTGGCCCGGCACCTGATCGCCCGCTTTCGTCCGGCGGCCCGCCCCGGAGACGAACTGTTCACGCCCGAAGCGATGCGCGTGCTTTGCGAGCACTGCTGGCCGGGCAACGTGCGCGAGCTGGCCAACGCGATCGAGCACGCCACGATTCTGTGCGACGCCGGGCCGATCTCGGTCGAGCACCTGCCCAACAAATTCGAATCGCGCCGCTGGCGCGCCGGCACGGCGGCCCCCGTCGCTTCGCTCAAAGCTGTCGCCTCCAGCCCGCAGACTCTGCGCGAAATTGAAATGCAAGTCATCTACCAGACGCTGGAGCGCCTGGGGGGCAACAAGCCCAAGGCCGCTGAAGAATTGGGCATCAGCCTCAAAACGCTCTACAACAAACTGAACCAATCCCACGGCTCGCTGGAACGCTCGGCGTAGCGGTAGAGACCCGACGACCCGACATTCAGTGGAAGGACAAATCATGCGCGGAAGCTTGCTTGTTGGCATGTCATTTGTGGTCGGCGGTGCTCTTTTAGCTCAAGCGGCCGAGCCTCCGATGCCCGTTGTTCGTCCGATTCCGTCTCCTTACGCGAATCCTTGTGAATATGGGTCTCACGCGTCTTACGCACAGAAAGATCCGGTGCCCATCGCCGCGGCAACGACGCCGGTCTCTATCGACATCCGCGTAATCGAACTCGATCACACTGGGATGCGTCAATTAGGTGTTGACGTACATTTCACCAGCGGTTTTCAGCAAGTCGAGGCTCTCCTCAGCTTTTTGCCCGCACTGGAGCAAGAGAACCTCGTCAAGCACGATGTTGGCTTGAATCTCCAGACGAACCCTGGGCAGACATCGACAGCCGTCTTGCGCTGGCCCAGCCAGCACGCTCAGAAGGGCAGGGGAGAAGAGCGCGTCGTGCGCTTCGTGATTCATCCCACTCTGGACGAAACCGGGCTGTTCTTCCTGGAAGCCACTTGCCAAGCGCAACTCATGTCCACAGAGTCGGCGGAAGATCAAGAATTCGGCGTTCAGAAAGTGATCATCTCTCTGCCCCGCACGACTTCTGGCATCACGCGGGGGTTCGCCGTCAAGTTTACCCATTCCAGACCGGGCAACGACTTGCCAACGGTTCAGGATGCTGAGGCTTATGTCATCGTCACGCTCAAGGAGTTGCCATCGGCGACAAAGCATCCGAATCCCAAATTGCGGCGCGATCTGCTCGCGCCCGTGAATGTCTTGGGAAGCAACGACTAACGGCACTGAAGCGATCCGCGGAATGGACGCACCGCCTACTCGACTTTCCGCACCACGCCGACCACCACGCCCAAGATCTTGGCGTTCTTGACGTAGATCGGCTTCATCGTCGGGTTGGCCGGTTCCAGGCGGATGCGGTTTTTTTCCAGGTAGAACCGCTTCAGGGTCGCTTCGCCTTCGTCAGTTTGGACCACCGCGATCTGTCCATCGCGGGCCGTGCGCTGTTTGCGCACCACCACGTAGTCGCCGTCGGCGATCTGAGCGTCGATCATCGAGTCGCCGGCCACGTTCAGGGCGAACAGGTTCTTGTTCTTGTGGTTGAACATGGCGTCGAAGTCGACCCGCTCGTCCTGCTCGATCGCCTCGTGCAGCACGCCGGCGGCGATCCGCCCGGCCAGGGGCAGCCCCCGCTCTTCGATCGGCTCGGC
>JBGQKM010000309.1:0-6463 GCA_041499515.1 Planctomycetia bacterium
ATGCGGGAAATCTGCACGTCCGGTTTGATGAGCGGGAGGTGGAAACGGAGCATGGTGCAGCTAGTGAGGCACCCGCAGACGAAAGAGCGGGACACAGATAGGCTACACCTAAACCACCGCGTCACCTCTCGACTCTACCCCCGTTTTTGAGACCGTGGCCGCGCACCGTGAACTCAAGGGTTTGAGGACATGGCAGGCCGGTCCACCGGAACCGCTGCATTCGCTGCGCCGCTCGCTGCAACCATCCAACGTCTTCTGAGAAGGTTCTGGCCAGAAGAGCTCGCGGACCAAGCCTAGTTCGCGCTGGATTCAGTGCCGGCGGCCTGCACGAGTTTCGCAAACTGTTGCAGTTCAGCGGCATTGAGATCTGACATGGCCCAAAATTCCAGGCCCGATTTGGTCCAATGGAACAGTTGATAACCCTGCCGCTGGAGTGGTTGTAAGGTGGCACTGTGTTGGCCGGTCGTCGGCCAGCAGAAAAGGTTGATCACATGTTTTCGTCGGCCGTAAACCATCGCCGCGACCGGTCGATGGTTGACGTAGTCCAGTCGTCCGCCGATCAGTGGAAAGCCTTGCGGCGCGAAATCATTTACCTCGGGCGAGTAATCAAGTTTCCCGCTAAACCAGGGCTTCACTTGATGCCGATCGGACGAAGCCACATCGGCAACATGATCGACCAGCAGCGAACGGACATGGCTGGCCACTACTTGATCCACCACGGCTTCGGTCGCGTCGCCACGCCAATTGCGGTCGATGGCCCAAGTCACCGTCACCAACAGCATGGCCGCCGTCGCCAGGCTCATGATCGACCGCAGTCTCGGATTCAATGCCAGCTTAGGCGGATTCACGCGGCGCAGTTCGCTTCGAACCCGCTTGCGCAAATCGGCCGGCGCGCGGTAGTAAAGCGAACCGCCGCCGATGACCCTGCGCAGCGTCTGCTGTTGTTCGTACGCCGACTTGCACGCTCCGCAGTTTTGGAGGTGCTGTTCCATCTCAACGCTGTGGACCAAATCAAGTTCGCCGTCCAAGTAGCCGTGCAACAATTGTTGAGCTTGTCGGCAGTCCACGTTACGCCTCCTTTCCCAGCCGCCTGGCAAGGCATTGTTGCAGTCGCCCTCGAGCGCGTGCCAGACGCGACATCACGGTTCCCATTGGAATTCCGGCGATCTCGGCAATTTCCTTGTACGTAACACCTTCGAGTTCCCTGAGCACGATCACCTCGCGGAATTCCTGCGGCAACTCTTCCATCGCTTGTTGCAACATTTCGCGATCAGCGTTGGCAAGCAGTGCCGCGTCGGGGCTGGTACTTTGCGTTTCCGTGCTGTGCAGCTCTTCATCGAATGTAATCGTGGGTTCTCCCGCACGATTGGCTTGCAGCCACGTGCAACACGTATTGCGGACGATCGTCAGCAGCCATGCACGGCAGTTGAGGCCATGAAAACTCTCATAGAAACGAAAGGCGCGTAGCAACGCCTCTTGCACGACATCGTCCGCGTCCGCCTCGTTACGCGTCAGCCAACGCGCCAAGTTGTACGCCGCATCGAGATGTGGCAAGACCGCTTCTTCAAAACTGGCCCGCTGTTTTTCGTACAAGCGAGTCTTTGATCCTTTCGGCAGGTGCACACCCCTGAAGTGGAGACTGCAAATCCCGGCCGTTTATTCCCGCAAAGTTTCGCGAATTTTCACGGGAATTTTGGCCGCACTTTGTCAGTCTATTCGTGGCAGTGATCGCTCGATCAAGTTTACGACAAAGCCGTGCAATCGGAAATACCTGCGGCGTTTACCCGTCACGAAACCTTCACCGGAGAGTACTCGCATGTCTGACGAATTGAAAAACGCATCGAATAACGACGGCGTCGATCGCCGAGGTTTTTTGGAGTGCATGGCCTGGGCCGGCACCGGTCTGTTATGGACCTTGAACGGCGGACTGCCGGCAGGGCGAGCGTTCGGCCAAGATGCCAGAAGGGCCGGACCGAACGGCTTCTCGTTCGTCCAAATCAGCGATAGCCATATTGGCTTCGGCAAGGCGCCGAACCAGGACGTGGTGGGAACGTTGCAGGCGGCCGTCGCCAAAATCAACGCTCTGCCGCAACCACCCGCGTTCGTCCTGCACACCGGCGACCTGACACACCTGGCCAGGCCTGAGGAGTTCGACACGGTCGCCGAGGTGCTCAAAGAAGTCAAAACGCGAGTGCTCTACGTGCCGGGCGAGCACGATTTCGGGGCCGACGACAACAAACTCTACCTCCAGCGACACGGCAAGGGCACGATGGGGACGGGCTGGTACAGCTTCGACTACAAAGGCGCGCACTTCGTCGGACTGGTGAACGTCGCCAACGCCAAATCGGGCAGCATGGCCGGGCTGGGCCAAATCGGTCGAGAGCAACTGCAATGGCTCGGCAAGGACCTGGCAAGTGTATCCAGCAGCACGCCTGTCGTTGTGTTCGCTCACGTTCCTCTGTGGGCGGTCTACGAGAAGTGGGGCTGGGGCACGAAAGACGCCGAGCAAGCGCTGACGCTGTTGAAGCGTTTTGGTTCGGTCACCATCCTCAACGGTCATATCCATCAGATCATGCAGAAGGTCGAAGGGAGGGTTGTCTTCCACACTGCCCGCTCGACGGCTTTTCCCCAGAGTGAGCCGGGCAAGGGTACTCCGGGACCGATCCGCGACCTACCCGCCGACCGGCTGCGCGGCGTGCTGGGCGTGACCACCGTGGGTTATGTCGAAAACCGGGGCTCCCTGGCGATTGCTGATCCGACCCTCGAATCGTGATGACGACCGATCCGGCTCCCCGCCTGCGGCGGGAGGCGGTCGGCGGCTCCAAACGGCGACAAAGGAGGAACCAATGAATCGACTCACGCTTTGCGTCTGCGGCACTCTGGTGGTGGGCTTCTGTTATTGGCCAGCAGCGGTGTCGGCATCGGAAAGGCAGCGAGACTTCGCGTCGGAAACGCATTCCATCTTCGCAGCCAAGTGCAGCGGTTGTCATGGAGCCGACTTGGCCAAGCCGAAGGGCCGGTTCGGGTACGTACTCGACCTGGCGCGAGTGGCGGCCAACCCCGAGATGGTCATACCGTCTTTCCCGGATGAGTCGGAAATGTGGGAACTTGTCCGCCGGGGAGAAATGCCCCCGGATGACTCGCCAACCGGGCCATTGTCTCAGGATGAAAAAGAGGTGATTCACTCCTGGATTGCCGCGGGCGCGCCCGCAATTACGTCCGCGGAGTTGAATCCCTCAGAGACCAGTCTGGGCGCACCTGCGCCTTCGGTCGAGAAAGACATTTTGCGCTCGTTGGGTCCGTTTCACCTTGTGGCCGTCCATTTTCCCATTGCTCTGCTCATTGCCGCGGCTTTGGCGGAGTTCTGGTCCGCGCAACACGGCAATCGCGTCCCGACGCCTGAGGTCCGCTTCTGTGTGCTGCTCGGAGCGGCTAGCGCGGTGGTTGCCGCGTCGCTAGGCTGGATTCACGCAGGAAATGGCCATGGTGCGGGAGCACTGCGAATCCTCGGCCTTCACCGGTGGATCGGCACGACAGCCGCCGCGTGGGCCGTTGGTACCGCCTTCTTCTCGGAGCGGGAGGAGCGACGCGGCGTGCGCAGTCAATGGTTCCGCGCTTGGCTCTTCGTGGGGGCGCTCCTCGTCGCGGTAGCCGGTCATTTCGGAGGCATGCTTGTTCATGGCGACGATTTTCTCAATAGCGAGTAGGGCCTGCGAAGCCGTTGCCAAGGTCGTCGTTCTTCGCCCAGGCGCGGCGGATGTCCAATCAACCCTACCGTTTCCTCGGACGTCCAGGAATAGGACCCATTTTTGACGTGCCCGGAGAGCATGCCTAAAACTCTCGACCACGCGCGGGACGTCGGCCGAGTCTGCCAGGGCTCGGCGAAAGGCCCTTCTGCGCGTGACAGGATTCCAGCGGTTGTTGGAACCGAGTTCAAATCCCGTCGCCTCGACCGGTTCGTGAAATCACATCCCGCTTGTGGTGGCGTTGGCGACCGTTGACTCTCGGCGGCGCGACGGCTTTCTGGCAGCCAATCGAGCGCAATCGAGACGGGTCGCTAGGGGGCCTGCTGCTTCTCGATTTCTGCCACGAGTTCGGCGGCACTCGGTCGGGCGATGAAACGGGTCGGCCGATGCAGCCATTGCACCGTGCCGCCGCCATCGACCAGCAGGATCGTCGGCGCGGCGCTGTCTCCGCCGTCAGGCGCCGAGCCCCGATTGATCAAGTCGATCGCGGTGGATAATTCTCGCCGTTGGTCCGAGACGACCTTCAGATGTGGAAAGTCCTTTTGCGTCTGTGCCGCGGTCTCCAGATCGTCGATCGATACCACGACCACCTCGGCTCCCACGCGACCGAACTCCGCGTGGTGTGCTTCGAGCTCGCGAAGTTGCGTCATGCAGAACGGGCACCAGCGGCCCTGAAAAAACACCAGCGCCGTCGCTCGATCTTTTTGAAAGTACGATGCGTCGATCTCGGTGCCATCGGCCAACGCGGCCCGAAACGGCGGGATCGTACTTCCTATCATGATCGGACCGGTGTAATCGGGCAGAACCGTCAGGGCCATGAGGAAAACCCATTCCAAACCTGCCAGCGCGACACACGCAAGCGCTATGCCCAGCCGCCACCAGCGTGGCCGACCCATGCCCACGATGACCATCAACGCCGACACGGTTCCGCCGATCGGCAGATACCAGGGCGTGATCAATGCCTTGGCCCCAAACACCTGCACGGCAAAGATCACGATCCAGGAAAGCGACAGAATGGCTCCGCTCCAGAAGAGCACTCCGGGCGACGGTTTACTGGCGCCGCCGGCGGGAGCGGCAGGCGTGTGACCGGCAGTCGTGTTGGCGATACTCATGACGGTACCTGTCAGATTTGCTGGGTCGGGTTGTTTTCGTCATTCCCAGGCAACAAAGGGATCTCAAAACTTGTGAAGCCATGCGCTGGCCATTGTACCGAGGCTCAGCGAAGGGGACAGTCCCCGCAGTTTCGAAACCGGTTCTAGGCAGCGCCACCCGGCGGACCGAAGCCGCCGCCGCCGGGGGTTTCGATCGTCAGCACGTCGCCGGCTTGCGCCGTGAATTGGGCGCTTCCGGCAAGTTCTTCCAGCGTGCCGTCGGCGCGAGTGAGCGTATTGCGGCCCAAGGCGCCGCTTTGCCCGCCGGCCAGGCCATAGGGCGGATAGGGCCCGCGCCGCTGCGACAATATCGAAACTTGCAGCGGTTTCAAGAATTCGATCCGCCGCACGACTCCGTCGCCGCCGCGCCGACGGCCCGCGCCCCCCGAGCCGCGTCGTATCGTAAACGCGCGTACGCGAACCGGATAGCGGCGCTCCAGCACTTCCGGATCGGTCAGCCGGGTGTTGGTCATGTGGGTGTGCACCGCGTCGGCTCCGTCTGCCGCTGGCGTGGCCCCCGCGCCGCCGCAAATCGTCTCGTAGTAGCCGAACGTGGCGTCGCCGAACAACAGGTTGTTCATCGTTCCCTGGCTGGCCGCCGCCAGCCCCAGCGCTCCCAATAACACGTCGACCACGCGCTGCGACGTCTCGACATTTCCGCCCACCACCGCCGGACACGCTTCGGCCAGCGCCTGCTCCGGCGGATTCAACAGCCCGGGCGGAAGGACGATGTCGACCGGGGCCAGCACGCCCTGATTGAGCGGAATGTCTTCACCCAGCAGGCAGCGGAGCACGTACATCACCGCCGCGGTGGTGATCGCCCGGTTCGCGTTCAGATTGCCCGCGCTCACCGGGCCGGTGCCGGTAAAGTCGATCGTGGCCGACTCTCCGGCGATCGTGATCGTCACGGCGATCGGCGTGCCGTCGTCCAAGTGGTCGATAAACGGATAGCGGCCCGGCTTGAGCCGTGCGAGCGCTTGGCGGACTTTGCGTTCGGCCGCCTGCTGGATGTGTCGCATGTAGGCCTCGACGACCGAAAGCGTATAGCGGTCGACCAGGCGCAAGAGGTCGCCGGCACCGCGCCGATTGGCGGCGACCTGGGCCGCGATGTCGGCCAGGTTGGCCTCGACGTCCCGCGTCGGATAGCGCCCGGCGAGCAACAGCCCGCGCAGCTCGTCCCAGCGGGCCGCTGTGGCGTTGACCAGTTGGAAATTGCGAATCAACACGCCTTCTTCGGCCAGATTTCTTGAGTCAGGCGGCATCGAGCCGGGCGCGATGCCCCCAATCTCGGCATGATGCGCGCGGCTGGCGGTGAAGAACACGATTTTTTCTTGAGCGTCGTGCACCGGCGTGATCACCGTGATGTCGGGCAAGTGCGACCCGCCGCGATACGGATCGTTGCTGACAACGACGTCACCCGGGCGAATGCGCGGATTGTCGGCAATCACGCGGCGAACGGTTTCGGCCATCGCGCCCAAGTGGACCGGAATGTGCGGGGCGTTGACGACCAAGTCGCCGGCGGGCGTAAACAACGCACAACTGAAGTCGAGCCGCTCCTTCACGTTC
>JBGQKM010000310.1:0-6461 GCA_041499515.1 Planctomycetia bacterium
CCGTGTCATGAATCCTGCAGCGCAACCGATTCGTTATGGCATGTTCATCATGCCGTTTCACCCGCCGGAAAAACCCACGGCGCAGTGCTATGACGAAGATCTGGAACTGATCGTGCACGCCGAGGAGTTGGGTTTCGACGAGTTCTGGATCGGTGAACATCACACGATGAAGTACGAAAACATCGTGATGCCCGAAATCTTCATCGGCCGCGCGTTGGGCGAAACGCGTCGCATTCGGCTGGGACCGGCGCCGGTGTGTTTGCAGCAGCACCATCCGGCCCACGTCGCCTGCCGGCTGTCGATGTTGGATCATCTTTCCAAGGGGCGGTTGAACGTTTGCTTTGGCGCGGGCAGCGTCACGGCCGACCAGGAACTTTACGGTCGCGATCCGAAAGTAGCGGCCGAAATGGTCGACGAGGCGATTGAAACGATCTTGTACCTGTGGACCCACGATCCGCCGTACAACGTGCAGGGCAAGTACTGGCCGATCCAACTCGAAAAGTTCGTCGACCGCGAAACCGGCATCGGGTTTATTCCCAAGCCGCTGCAAAAACCGCATCCGCCGATCGCCGTGCCGGGCATGAGCCGCAATTCGCCCAGCATGAAGACCGCGGCGCGGCGCGGGCATCAGCCGTTTTCGCACTGCCTGATCCCGGGCAATGTCGTGGCCGACACCTGGCAGACTTATGAAACGGCGGCGCTCGAGGCGGGCAAGCAGCCGAAACGGTCGGACTGGAAAGTTTGCCGCTCGATCTATCTGGCCGACACGACCAAGGAGGCCGTCAGCCAGGCACGGACCAATTCCCTGGGAGACAATTATCAATACATCGGCAAGCTCTTCGACCGCGGTCTGGGGCGCAAAATCTATAAGCGCGACACGAACATGAGTGATGCCGACTGCAATCTCGATTATCTGATGGGCGAGCAGATCATTGCCGGCAACGTCGAGGAAGTGTTGCGGCGGCTGTTGCGGTTGATCGACGAGACCGGCACATTCGGCACGCTGGTGCTGATGGGCTACGACTGGGACGATAAGCAGCGTTGGTTGCACAGCATGCGGTTGTTCGCCCACGAGCTGATGCCGGCTCTGAACAAAGCGGTCGGCGGCGTGGCGTAGGGCCGTGCAGATTGGCCGCGCCCTGTGAAACCCAAGAGCAGCGTGCGCGCTTTCTACAGTCGGGTTTTTTTCTGGCAATCAGCCCGATTGTTTTCCTGACCACGTGAGGCACGCATGACGCGAGTTGACGCCCATCTGCACGTGTGGCGCGCCGCCGAAGGCGAAACTCCGCAAGTGCGAACTCTCGTGCCACCGCAAAACGACGTGCCGATCGAGCTGGCCCGTAAAACGCTGGCCGCACACCAGATCGATCGGGCCGTGCTCGTGCAGCCGGTGTTTCGGGGCGAAGACAACCATTATGTTGCCCAGTGCGCCCGGGCCGATCCGGCGGGGTTCGCGGCCGTTTGCGTGGTCGATCCGCGAACGGCGGGGGCCGAGCAGCGGCTGGAGTTTTGGGCCCGACAGGGCTGTCGCGGATTGCGCTTGCGGCCTCGGATTGCCGAGGAGGCTGAGATCTTTGGCGATCCGGCCACGTTTCCGCTGTGGGAGACGGCGCGGCGGCTGAAAATCGTCGTGAACTTGCTATCGAGCCCCGAGCATTCCTCGGCCATCGACGCCTTGGCGGATCGGTTTCCCGAGGTGCCGATCGTGATCGACCATATGGGACATCCGCAGGTCGCCGCCGGAATCCGCGACGCCGACTTTCAACACCTGCTGGCCCTGGCCCGGCATCCGCGCGTGTTCGTTAAAACGAGCGGCTTCTATCACTTTTCCGAACAACCATTTCCATTTGCCGATTGCCGGGACGCGATTCGGGCCGTGTACGACCACTTTGGACCGCAACGATTGCTGTGGGGGAGCGATTTTCCTCATGTACTGCAAACCTGCGGCTATGCGAATGCCCTGCGATTGCCCGAGCAGGCGCTCGACGCCTGGACGGCGGAGGAACAACGCCTGGTGATGGGCGCCAACGCGCTGGAATTGTATTGGCCCAAGGGATGACGCGCTGCCGGCGTCGGCCACTGCGCATAATTGACACCCGGATTGTCGGTCAGGTACGATTCAAAACACGGTCGGCTGTCGAGCGGACTGCCGTTTCCGGCCCAAACACACCACCGCGCGAGCTCGTGGACGATCGCGCCGAAGTTCTCGCGCTGCCAAGAAGGGATCCGAAACCTGCGTGGAAAACGCCCCGTTCTTTCGCAAGAAGCTGGCCTCGGGCAAAACCGCGCTGGGCACGTGCATCACGTTCATCGACGCGACGATTACCGAGGCCCTGTCGAGCGTGCTGGATTTCGTGTGGATCGACATGGAGCACAACGCCATGTCGCTGGAGCGCGTGCAGGGACACATCATGGCCACCAAGGGGAGCGAAACGACTCCGCTGGTGCGGATTCCGATCAACGATCCGGCGCTGGTCAAGCCGGTGCTCGACATCGGCGCGGCCGGCGTGATCGTGCCGCTGGTCAAGACGGCCGACGACGTGCGGTTGGCTGTGTCGGCCTGTCGCTATCCGCCCGAGGGTATCCGCGGCTTCGGACCGCGACGGCCGACGGCTTATGGCACGCGCGGCGGAGCCGATTATTTTCGCCAGGCCAATGGGTCGATCATCACGATCGTGCAGATCGAGCAAGTCGAGGCCTTGAATAACCTGGCCGAGATCCTGGCCGTGCCGGGCCTGACCTCGGTGGTGGTGGGGCCGAACGACCTGGCCGCTTCGCTGGGGTATCTCGGCCAGCCCCGCCATCCCGAAGTGATCCGCGCGATCGACACGGTCATCGCGAAGTCGCGCGCGGCCGGCGTGCCGATGGGCATCGCGGTCGGCGACGATCCGGAAGTGCTGGTGCAATGGGCCGACAAGGGAGTCGGTTGGTTGTCGATTGCGGCTGACTTCGTCCTGCTGGTGCACGCGGCGGCCCAATTGACCGCGCGCGTACGCGAGCACCAGCGAACCAAAACCGGATGATGCCCGCGCGACGGGCATTTGGATGGCCCGACCCGCCTCGTTTTTTCTTTTGTGTTCGTGAAGGCCAGGATATTTCATGCCGAGAGTGTTGATTACGACCGAAGCGCTTCGAGAGGCGCCGGGCACGCACGTCGAGCTGTTGCGCGCGGCCGGCCATGAAGTCTGCTTTCCGAAGAAGCACGCACTGTTGACCGAAGAAGACACGCTGGAAGCTCTCGGCGGATTCGACGCGGTGATTGCCGGCAGCGAGCCGTACACCGATCGCGTGCTGGCCGGGCTGCTGCAACTGCGGGTGATTTCGCGCAACGGCGTGGGCTACGATCGCATCGACGTGCCGGCCGCCACGCGTCGCGGCGTGGCCGTGACTATTACGCCCGAGGGCAATCATCAGGCCGTCGCCGAACATGCCCTGGCGCTCTTGTTGGCGGTGACGCGCTGCGTGGTTCAAAACGCGATCGACACGCGCGCGGGGTTTTGGCGGCGCCGCTCGGTGCTCATCCCGCTGCGCGGAAAAACCTTGGGCATCGTCGGGCTGGGTCGCATCGGGCGAAGCGTGGCGGTGCGCGCCGAGAGCTTTGGATTGCGAGTGCTGGCGTTCGAGAAGTATCCCGACGAGACATTTGTCGAAAAACATGGTATTGCGCTAGTCGACCTGGAGACGCTCCTGACCGAGTCCGATTTCGTCACGCTCCATACGCCGATGACCGGCGAAACGCAGGAGTTGATCCAGCGAAAAACTTTGGCCACGATGAAACGCGGCAGCGTGCTGATCAACACCGCGCGCGGTGGGCTGGTCAACGAAACC
Source organism: Planctomycetia bacterium (assembly GCA_041499515.1). Classification (GTDB taxonomy): domain Bacteria; phylum Planctomycetota; class Planctomycetia; order Pirellulales; family PALSA-1355; genus PALSA-1355. The sequence goes on from JBGQKM010000310.1 coordinate 3,829, forward strand.
GATTTGGTCGAAGCCCTGCGGTCAGGACATCTGGCCGGCGCTGGGCTGGACGTGTTGGCCGTCGAACCCCCGCCCAAGGATCATCCGCTGCTGGCGATGCCCAACGTGGTGGTCAGCCCCCACGTGGCGGCCCTCGACGCCCAGGCGCTAGAGGACATGGCGGTTGGCGCGGCGCGAAATATTTTGGACATTTTTGCCGGCAAGTGGCCCACCGCGTCGCTGGTCAATCCTGACGTTCAGTCCGTCTGGCGACGGTAAGCATCGGGGCGCCTGAGCAGCGGAAGATTTGCGACGATCGCGTTTCGAGTTTGCCTGGCCGCCCCGGACTGGAGCCGGGGGAACCATGAAAGGTACAATGGATGCTATGAGTTGCGTGCGGACTTTTGTTGAACCTTGACTGAAGAACGAAACCTATATGCGTACGCTTATTGGGATCCTGGCGTGCCTGCTGGCCACGAACTTGCAGGCCACCGCGGCGGTCAACTGGCCGCAATTCCGCGGCTCGAACTCCGACGGAGTGACCGCCGAAACGGGGCTGCCACTGGCGTGGAGCGAATCGGAACACATCGTCTGGAAAACGGCCATTCATGGCAAAGGCTGGTCGTCGCCGGTGATTTGGGGCGACCAGATCTGGATGACCACCGCGCCGGAGGATGGCAAAGAGTTGTTTGCGGTCTGCGTCGATCGCCGCTCGGGACGCATCGTGTACGACATCCGCGTGTTCGAAATCGAGAAACCTCAATACTGCATTCCCACCAACAGCTACGCGTCGCCCACCCCGGCGATCGAGGCCGGCCGCGTGTACGTCCATTTTGGCGCGCACGGCACGGCCTGCCTGGACACCCGCTCGGGCAAAGTCCTGTGGACTCGGCAAGATCTTCCCTGCAATCACCATCGAGGCCCCGCCTCGTCGCCGATCGTGGTGGGCAATCTGCTGGTCGTGGCCTTCGACGGTTTCGACTTGCAGTACGTCGTGGCATTCGACAAGCGAACGGGCGAAACGGTTTGGCGGCGCGATCGCAACATCGACTATGGAAGCGATGACGGCGACGTCAAGAAAGCGTATGGCACCGCCAAGATCATCGTCGTGCAAGGCAAGCCGCAATTGGTCTATCCCAGCGCGGGAGCCACGATCGCCTACGAGCCGCAAACGGGCGAGGAAATCTGGCGCGTGCGCCACGGCGGAATGAACGCCTGTGCGACGCCCCTGTTCGCCGATGGATTGCTGTATCTCGACACGGCATCCGGCGGGTTCAAACTGTTTGCCATGCGCGTCGAGGGGACCGGCGACGTGACCGACACGAACGTCGTATGGAAGTGCAGTCAAGGCGTGCCCAACCGATCGTCGCCGCTGCTGGTCGGCGGTCTGTTGTTCATGGTCAGCGACACGGGCACCGCGTCGTGCCTGGAGGCCAAGACCGGCAAGGTGATCTGGCAGAAGCGGCTGCGCGGCGAGTTTTCGGCTTCGCCCCTGTATGCCGAGGGCCGCGTGTATTACAGCAATCACGATGGCGAGACGTTTGTCGTGGCGGCCGAGCGAGACTATCGACTGCTGGCCACCAACCCGCTGGACGCCGGGTGCATGGCGTCGCCGGCCGTGTACGGCAAGGAACTCTATCTGCGCACCAAGACACACCTTTATCGCATTGAGCAGTAAGACCCGCTGCCGCATCGAGCAGTAGATCGCTGGCCGCTGATTGAACGCGTGCCATCAAGTAGAGGTCAATCGACCGGCGGGCGTGCTGGCGCGCAATTCGGCGATCATTTGCCGCGTGGCGGCTGCCACGGCTTCTTGCCAGCGCGCGGCGCCGAACCTGGCCGAGAATTTCGGCCGGGCATGCGCGAAAATAATGGCCCGCGAACTGTTGACGATCGCGCCGAGTCCGCGATCGTCGAACGCTCCGGCGACGTCCGCGGCGGTGGCCCCCTGGCTGCCATAGCCGGGCACCAGGAACCAAGTGTGCGGCATGGCCGCGCGCAACTCGGCCGCTTGCCGCGGATAGGTCGCTCCAACGACGGCGCCCACCAGCCCATAGCCGCACTGTCCGGTGGCCTGACTGGCTAGCATTTCGACGTGATCGGCGACGTGGCGATAGATGGGGCGGCCGTCGGCCACCAGGTCTTGCAGCGTGCCGCTTCCCGGGTTCGAGGTCTTGACCAGCACGAAAATGCCGGCGCCGCGCTGCGACGCGGTTTCGACAAACGGGCGGATGCTGTCGTCGCCCAAGTAGGGGCTGACCGTCAGCGCGTCGGCCCCCCAGGCACTGGCCGGGGCGTGGCCCAAGTACCCTTCGGCGTAGGCTGAGGCGGTGGAGCCGATGTCGTTGCGTTTGCCATCGAGAATGACCAGCAAGCCTTTTTGCCGCGCGTAGTCGATCACCTGGGCCAGCGCGGCCATGCCTGGCGGCCCCAGTTGCTCGAAGAAAGCCGCTTGCGGTTTGACCGCCGGCACCAGCTCGGCCACTACGTCAATCAGCCCGCGGCAAAAGACCCCATACGCCTCGGCCTGCTGCGCGCGGCTTGGCGTGTCGTTGTCGCGTCGCAAGCCGTCGGGCAACTGCTCATAGCGCGGGTCCAAGCCGACGAGCACCGGATTGCCGCGGCGCCTGACGGCGGCGGTCAAGCGGTCGGCA
>JBGQKM010000311.1:0-6458 GCA_041499515.1 Planctomycetia bacterium
ACGCCAGAACCTGGAAAACGGGGCCGCGCGCGATTCTTCTTTCAGCCGTTGAACTTCATTGTTCACCAGGTCGAGCTGCCACTGCAATTGTACATCGCGCGGCGCATGGGCCAAAAGCTGACCCCGCTCGAGCTGTAAGCGAGTCACTTCGGCACGCAGCCGAAAGCGCTCGACGTCCAAGTTCTCGAAAGTGCCGCGCGACCGCTGGTTGATAGTCACGGCGTTTTTCCAGATCGTGTCGGCGTTTTTCCAGATGGATTCGGCCTGGCGAAGCCACACGGCAAACGCATCCTCGACAGCCGGCGACTCGGCTTGCTGCATTTGTGCCTTGGCCACGTCGACGTCGCGTTGGTATTCGGCCACCACGCTGGCGGGAACCGTGCGCGCCAGCCGCTGATTGATTTGCTGCACGCGCTGCAAATTGGTCTCGGCCAACTGCAATTGCGCGCGAGCGTAGCGCACGTCGATCGTCTCGGAGGCCGCGGCGCCGGCCGGCGCCGGCGCGGAAGGCTTGGGCACCTGGCTGGCGCAGAAGAAAACGAGTGTTGTCAGTAATTCCGTCACCATCGCTCACCTCGCTTGCCAAAACTGGCTCGTATTCCTGTGTTCGCCCAACGCATTCTTCGGCTCCCTGCATCGTGACGCCGAAAACACCCTAGCGCAACAGACCGTGACGATCGGTACGCTTACGCCCCGTACCGAGAACGCAAACGTTCATAATCCTCGGGCGTGTCCAGGTCTTCGGAAATCGCGTCGTCGGCCGACTCGACATCCGCGACCGGATGGCGGGCCAGCAGGGCGTTCAGGCCCTCGCCGGCGGCCAGGCGCTCCACCTCGGAGGCCAATGACCAGGGAAACAGCACCGGATGACCGCGCCGGCCGCGGTAGCTTGGCGCCCAAATGCGAGCCGGCGAGTCAAGCCCGCGCAGGCTCACCTGGTAGGCGTCGATGAGGTGGTCGATCGTGGGGACGGTCAGGCCCGGCATGTCGGCTGGCGCCAACAGCCAGGCGTCGCTGGGCCGCGGCTGGAATCGGGCGGCGAATTCTAGCGCCAGGCGGACCGAGACTTTCATTTCGTCCGGCGGCGTTTCGGGGCGCACGACGTGCGCGCCGGCCGCCGCGGCCAACTCGGCGATTCGTTGGTCTTGCGGATGCACGACCAGGATCACCTGCGAAGCCCGACTGGCGCGCCAGGTCGCCAGGACGTGCTCGATCAACGTCGCCTGGCCCCAGGGCAGCAGCAGTTTCGGCTGGCCCATGCGCTGGCTGCGCCCGGCGGCGGGAATGATAGCAAAGGTTTGCATGGAATTCCGCGATATGCGGCCGATGTCGCGCGGGGTGCGCGTCAATCGAGCCGGTCGGACTCTGCGAGTGCGTGTGGACAAAACGGGCGGTGTGTTGTGCTGCTAAGCCGCAAGCGGACGTGAGACGTCGTTTGCAAAGTTTTTCGTTGGGTTTTGTTCGTTGCTTTTTTTTTGACGACTAACCCTGGTTTTCCAGCACGGTCGTGCGCTCGCGCGCGTGGTGTCCGGCGATGCCCAGGTTTCGGTGCGCGACCAGTTCGGCGACGATGCTCACCGCGATTTCCATCACCGTCTGCGACCCGATGTCCAGCCCGACGGGGGCAAAGACGCGCGCGAGCGCCTCCGACGAGACGCCTTCGGAGAGCAGGTCGTCGAAGATGAGCTTTATTTTTCGCTTGCTGCCGATCATGCCGACGTAACGGGCCGAACGATCGACCAGATGGTACAAGGCTTCTTCGTCGTGGTTATGGCCGCGGGTGACGATCAGGCAGTACGTGTTGGGCGTGATTTCCAGATTCGGCAACACATCGCCCATCGTTCCGGCGATGCGCCGCTCGGCCCGGGGGAAGCGGGCTTCGCTGACGTATTCTTCGCGATCGTCGATGGCCCACACGTCGAAATCGACTTCGGCCGCCAGGTTGCCCACGGCCTGGCCCACGTGCCCGCCGCCGACGATCACCAGGCGGCAGCGGGACAAGAGCGGCAAATAGGCCACGCCATGTTGGGCGCTGGGGCGCGGCCGGTCGAAGGGCGGCCGCAAACCGTCGCGCACGATCTGAGGAGCGTTGCCGTCTTCCAGTGGACCGCGAACATGGCCGATCAAACGCCCCTCGGCATCAAACAGATAACTGGCCGCCGCGGGCAGCCCGCTGGCGGCGGCATCGAAGACAATTGCTTCGGTGACGCCTTGGCTAGTGCTTTCGCTGCGCAGCCTGACATAGTATTCGTGATCGGCCGCGTGCACGATCGGGTCGATCAGCACTTGCATTCGCCCGCCGCAAATCAGCCCGTCGTCCCAACCATAATCGTCATCGAGTTGAAAGCGAACGACCGCGGCGGCCCCCTCGTTCAAGATCGCCAGGGCTTGCCGCTTTACGTCGGCTTCGACACAGCCGCCCCCCAGGGTGCCAGCCTGAGAACCGTCGTCGAAAACCAGCATTGCCGCGCCGGGTTTCTGCGGCGTCGAACCGCGCGTCTCGACCAACCGGCAGCAGGCCACGCGCCGGCCACGTTCGGCGGCGATAAACATCTGATCGAGCAATTCACGCATGCGTCGAAGATACTCCGCCACCCCAGGTATGGATCGGGGTTGGAAAATTCACCCAAAACTCAATCGATTCAGTATATGCCAGGCCGGCCGGGCGGACACTAGCCCCGGCCCGCATGGCCCCCAAACGTTCCTTCTCATTCCTGCGGCGGGCGGATAGGATGGGGGGTTGGTGACGCGGCGCCATGGCGGTTATCCCTGGGGTCTATGAGTAAACTCGAATCTTCGCCTGTTCGCTTGCAACCGGAGCCTAGGCCTGAGAATTTGCGTAGCGTGCAGCCCGGCGGCGGGTTTTGCTACCAGGTTGAATTGGCATGGGGTCGTTGGCGGCGGTGGTATTTGCGCACGTTTCGCCGGGGCTACGTGCGACGGATGGCCGAGCTGCGCCACGGTTCGACGACCGATGCGCCGCACGAGATTCTGGATCCGCGCGACTTGAAGTATTGCCGCAACCAGTGCACTTGCGACTGGGACGAGCAGGTGGATCGTTTCGCGTGGCGCGAGAAACTGCCGTTTGCCCGCTGGGGGCTGGCCGAATTGCAATTGATGGCCTGGCCGCTTTTGGCGTTGGCGATTGTTGGATTTTGGTATCATCCGGCGCTGGCGGTTCCGCCGGCGATCCTGTTGGCGTTCGTGTTGTACTTTTTTCGCGATCCGCCGCGCGTGGTGCCGCAAGAGCCGGGACTGCTGGTATCGCCGGCCGACGGCACGGTGGCCGAGGTCGCCCACGTGGACCACGACGAGTTCGTCGGCGGCCCGGCCGTGCGAATTGGTATTTTTTTGTCGATTTTCAACGTGCACATTAATCGGGCTCCGGCCGAGTCGCGGGTGATTCGCCTGCGATACACGCCGGGCGAGTTTCTTAATGCCTTGAACCCCGAAAGCGCGATACGCAACGAAAGCCTGTGGATCTTTCTGGAAGAGGAAAGCCCGCCGCACCGGCGGCTGGTGGTGCGGCAGATTGCCGGCCTGATTGCCCGGCGGATCGTGTGCGATCTGCGCAGCGGCCAGCGCGTCGCGCGGGGCCACAAATTCGGTATGATCAAGTTGGGTTCGCGGACCGAATTGATTTTTCCGGACGAAGAGGGCTTGCGGGTCTTGGCCCAAGTCGGCCAAAAGGTCGCGGGCGGCAGCACGGTGTTGGCACGCTACGAAAGTTCCTGACGGCGAGACGAGAAGAGCACTCATGAACCGAATTCGCACTGTTGCCGTGTTTCCCACGGTGTTCACGCTGGCCAATCTGATTTGCGGATTCTTCGCGATCGTGGTGGCCGCCCGCGTCGAGAGGCCCACGTCGATTGAGCCCCCGCAGGCGGTGGACATCGCGTTTCAGAACCCCACGCACGTGAAGTTGGATCCGACCGACGACACGCACAACATCATGTTGAGTGGCTGGCTGATCTTTTTGGCGATGGTTTTCGACGCGCTGGATGGGCACGTGGCGCGGTTGGCCCGCACGACCGGCGATTTCGGAGCGCAACTGGATAGTTTGTGCGACCTGGTTTCATTCGGCGTGGCGCCAGGCTTTCTGCTGGTGAAGATGTGTCCGACGTTTACGTTCTCGCACGATAAGATTTGGATCATCGCCGCGTCGTTTGCCGCTTGCGCGGCGCTGCGGCTGGCGCGATTCAACGTCGAAACGACGCAGGACGACGACCACATGCACTTTAGCGGGCTGCCCTCGCCGGCCGCGGCGGCGTCGATCGCTGGGTTTGCCATCTTGTTTTACGAGCTGCGGCGGGCCGGCAATAACCTGCTCTACGCGGAGGAGATCGACAAAATCGTGCAGACCGGGCTGCCGTTTTTTGCGCTGCTGGTGGCCCTGTTGATGGTCTCTCGGATTCCCTATCCCCACGTCGTCAACCAGGTGTTGCGCGGCCAGCGCAGCTTTGGCCACGTCGTGGCGCTGGTGTTTGCCTTCGTGGCGATCATGTCGATCCGCGGTTATTCGGTGCCAGTGATCGGCTGCGTCTTCGTGCTCGCCGCGCCGGTGAAATACCTGTGGCAGCGCGTGCTCCAGCGCCGCGAAACCCAAGACCCGATTTTCTGAGCGGGCTTTCGGAGCGTCTATGTTCACCGGCCTGGTGCAATGTCTGGCGACCGTTCGCGAAGTGCAGCCATGCCCGCCCGGCCGGCGGCTGGTGATCGCCGCGCCGCAGATCGGCCCCGACACGGTCGTGGGCGACAGCGTGGCGATCAACGGATGTTGCCTGACCGTGGTGGCCAACACCGACGCGGGGCTGCACTTCGAGGCCGGGCCCGAGACCCTGGCGCGCACCACCTTGGGATCGCTGGCCACGGGCAGCCCGGTGAACCTCGAGCCGTCGCTGCGGGTGGGCGATCGCCTGGGAGGCCATTATGTCACCGGCCACGTCGAGGCCATCGGCCGCCTGGCCGCTCGACAAGACGACCGCGACTGGTCGTTGTTCTGGTTCGAGTTTCCCCGGGAGCTGGGCCGGTATATGGTCGACAAGGGGTCGATCGCGGTCGACGGCGTCAGCCTGACGCTGGTGGAGGTCGAGGCCGAACGTTTTAGCGTGGCTTTGATACCGCACACGCTGCGAGCCACGACGTTGGGCCAGTTGCGCGTCGGCGGCCAGGTCAACTTGGAAACCGACCTGTTGGCCAAGTATGCGCAAAAACAATTGGCCGACATTCCTTAAAACCCGGCTCGATCTCGCATGTCCGCTGCGGTTGCCAATCAGACGATTTCCTACCTCGCGCGGCGCTTTGCCGAGGCGGGCATTCGGCTCAGCACGCGGCACGGTCAGAACTTTCTGATCGACTTGAATCTGCAACGGCTGATCGTGGGGCGGGCAAATCTCGAGCCCTGCGACGTCGTGCTGGAGGTCGGCACCGGGACCGGAGCCCTGACGGCGCTGATGGCTCCGCACGTCGCGGCCGTGGTCACGGTGGAAATCGATCCGCAGCTTTTCCAGTTGGCAAGCGAAGAATTGTTCGGCCTGGCCGGCGTGGTGATGCTCGGTCACGACGCGCTAAAGAACAAGAGCCATCTCCATCCGCAGTTGATCGCGGCGGTGCAAGCAGCGTTGGCCGCCGGAAACGACCGCCGACTGAAGCTTGTCGCCAATTTGCCATTTAGCGTGGCCACGCCGGTGATCGCCAATTTGCTGGGCTCGCCGATCGTGCCTGTGTCGATGACCGTGACGATTCAGAAGGAGTTGGCCGATCGGATCGTCGCGCGTCCCGGCACGAAGGATTATGGCGCGCTGAGCGTGTGGGTGCAGAGCCAATGTCGCGTGGAGTTGACGCGCATTTTGCCGGCGAGCGTTTTCTGGCCAAGGCCCCGAGTCACGTCGGCCGTGATTCACGTCGAGCTCGATCCCGAGCTGCGCGGCCGGGTTGTCGACCTGACGTTCTTTCACGACTTCGTTCGCTCGCTGTTTTTTCACCGCCGCAAATTCCTGCGCGGCGTGCTACAAAGCGCGCTCAAGGGCCGGCTCGACAAACCGGCCATCGATGCCATCCTGGCCCAAGTCGGCTTGAACCCGGAAACGCGGGCCGAACAACTCGACGTGCCGACGATTCTGAAACTCAGCGAAGCCGTTCGGACGTTTTAACCGCGATCCGCCTGCCAGCAATGCAGGCCAGGCCAACGGCGAACAAGCCGAAAGTCGCCGGCTCCGGTACGGTAGCATCGTTCGCGGTGACCAGAATATTGTCTACGCCGGCGGCAATATTAGCTCCGGCAGAAGAGCCGGCCTCGCTCAGTTCAATCGTAAATTGGGTTGGCGCAATGGGAAAATCTGACAGCAAGATCGTGGTGCTAACATGGCCCCTCGGGCCGCCAAAAATGCTAGGGTCGGTGGACGTAGTCAGCACCTGCACGGGAATGCCAAACGAAACTGCCGGCTGCGATAAGAAAG
>JBGQKM010000312.1:0-6373 GCA_041499515.1 Planctomycetia bacterium
CGGGGCTGGCACAATCAACCGATCTACGTTAGCTTCTTGCATGGTGGCGATCCTTTTGGGTTAAGGGTTCTTCGGCAAGCGAATTACCCCAAAGGACGCCGCCCTTTTCAAGTCCTCATCCACAACTTTCGGTTATATCTCTCTTGAGCGTGGACAACGACGATTCGCCGACCGCCGTGAGCCACTCTCGCTTGAAGCCGCAAAGCTCCGCGAGATCAGCGAAGAGCCCCTCCAGCGGGGCACGGAGTTGGTCCTCCGGTTCGCCGGTGGCGCTCGGATTTGCGAGTTTCGCCTTAACGTCGGCGCCAAACCGGGCAATGGCCGTTTTCAAATCAGGCACCTCACGGCACGCGGTGTTCGTCGTTTACTGATGCGAACGATGATTTACTGACGATTTTATGGACCTCGAAACATTATCAAGATAATGCAGAATTGCGGAAGGCTAAGGCAGCATCGGTGGACGCGGCCAGTGTGAGTATCCGAATTGAAGACTTCAATCGTCAAAATGGTTCGTTGTGAAGGCAACTTCAATCAATTCTTGAGTTTCCGGCACCGAACCGGTGCCGGAAACGGACATTCCAGGCCTGGACGCCGGCCAAAAAAAGTTCTAACGGTGTCTCGTCGCCCCGACGATTGCTTGAAACAAGCCCTGCGGCGAGAACGTCGAAAGTCCTTCGCCTTGCAATCGTCCACAAAATGGCGATTTGGCCGAGTTAAATCCCCTCCCTTCGGTGCCGGGCTGCCCTTCTTGGCAGCGCGCAGGTCCTTTGCCCCCAAGCGCTTTCTTCGATTCAAACGCCACGGCTGATTGCGTCTATAATGGCTTCTTGGCTGGAGTTACGGAATGAACGAGATTACTCTCATCCTGTCTGCGATCGAACAAGGGGACCGCCGCGCGGCCGAGGAGCTACTGTCGCTTGTCTATGCGGAATTGCGGCGGCTGGCCGCGAAGAAGCTGGCCCATGAACAGCCCGGACAAACACTCGTGCCAACCGAGCTGGTCCATGAAGCCTACTTGCGTCTGTTCGGCAACGACGCCAATCAACACTGGGACAATCGGAGACACTTTTTTGCGTCCGCGGCCGAAGCCATGCGGCGGATCCTGATCGAAGGCGCTCGCCGCAAACATCGCGTACGGCATGGCGGCGGCCGACAACGAGTCGATTTGCTTGACCAGGAATGGACCGGCGTTCACGAATCGCCCGATGATCTGCTCGCATTGGACGAGGCCCTGATCCATTTGGCGATGGAGGATGCGACCGCGGCGCAAGTCGTCAAACTCCGTTATTTTACGGGACTCTCCATCGAACAAACCGGCGAGATTCTGGGCTTTTCGCGTGCAACGGCCTACCGCCACTGGAATTATGCGCGCGCTTGGCTTCGTTGTGAGATGCAGGGAAAGAACTACTCTCCGGGGATTTGAGAAACCTCCTCGATTGAGTGAGACACATGGCGGCGAGCGTTGTATTGGTTTGCTCAATTGTCGAAACTTGAAACGAAGCTATCGCGATGGTCAACTTGAACAACGTCAAGTCGATCTTTCTGGCCGCCATCGAGATGCCGCCGGCGGAGCGTGCGGATTTCTTGAACGAAGCCGTGGCCGGCGACGCCGCCTTGCGCGAACGGGTTGAAGCCCTGCTCAGCGCGCATGATGATCCAAAAGGCTTCTTGGACAAGCCGGCTGCTCAGTTCGGCGCGGCTGTCGATCTGTCTCGCTCCGAGCTGCCGCCCTCCGAGCGGCTCGGCACCACCATTGGTCCTTACAAACTTGTGGAGCAGATCGGCGAAGGGGGAATGGGGGTCGTGTATCTGGCCGACCAGCAAACGCCGGTCCGCCGCCGCGTGGCGCTCAAGATTATCAAGCCGGGCATGGATACTCGGCAGGTCATTGCTCGGTTTGAGGCGGAACGGCAAGCTTTGGCTCTCATGGACCACTCGAACATTGCCCGCGTGCTTGACGCCGGGGCAACCGACTCCGGCCGCCCTTACTTCGTGATGGAGCTGGTGCGCGGCACTCCTATTACCGATTATTGCGTTGAGAACCATTTATCGGTTCACGAGCGGCTGGAGCTGTTCATGCAAGTCTGCCGTGCCGTGCAACACGCGCATCAGAAGGGCATCATTCACCGCGACCTCAAGCCATCGAACGTGTTGGTGACGCTCGACGAGGGACGGCCAGCGCCCAAAGTGATCGATTTCGGCGTCGCCAAGGCGATCAATCAGCAGCTCACCGAGAAGACGATTTATACCACGGTCGCGCAACTCATCGGAACGCCACTCTACATGAGTCCGGAACAAGCGGAGACGACCACTCAAGATATCGACACGCGATCCGACATTTATTCGCTGGGCGTGATCCTGTACGAGCTTCTCACCGGCACGACGCCGTTCGACAAGCAACGCCTGGCTGAGGCGGCCTATGAAGAAGTCCGCCGCATCATCCGCGATGAGGAACCACCCCGCCCGAGCACTCGGATTCGCACGGTGTGCAATTCCCGGGCGCCAACGCCGGCAGATTGCCTGGTTGATTCCAGACAGCTCATCCATCTCGTGCACGGCGATCTCGACTGGATCGTGATGAAGGCGCTGGAAAAGGATCGTAACCGCCGGTACGAGACCGCCGAGAGCCTGGCGCGCGACATCCAGCGGTACCTGTCCGACCAGCCGGTCGAGGCTTGCCCCCCCTCAGCAACGTATCGCTTTCGCAAGTTCGCGCGGCGAAACCGTGTGGCGCTCTCGATGGCGGCGCTCGTGTCCGCATCCTTAGTGTTCGGCACCGTGGCCAGCGCTTGGCAAGCAATTCGCGCTACGCGGGCCGAACGCCTGGCCGAAGCGGCTCGCACGGCAGAAGCGGAGCAGCGGACCGAAGCCGAGACACAACGCGAACATGCCGAGGCCAATTTCCAGAGGGCCCACAAAACGGTCGACCATTATTTCACGCTGGTCAGCGAGAGCAAGCTGCTGGACGTGCCTGGTTTGCAAACTCTGCGGACAGATCTTTTGGAGTCCGCCCTGGACTTTTATCGAGAACTTGTCAATCAACGATCGAACGATCCGGCAGTGCTGGCCGATCTGGCGGCAACTTATTTGCGGGTTGCGGTCGTTTATGGAGCGACCGACCGCAACGACGATGCGGTCGCTGCACTTCTGCAGGGCCTCGAAATCGTCGAACAATTGCGCCACGACCATCCTGGCGCTGCCGAACACCACCGCAAATTGGCCGGATTCTGGAAGGGACGACGGAGCGTTCAAAGGGACGCAACATTACCTCGCGATCCGCTTGAGGCCTTTCAGGCCCTTCAGAAGCTGACGAGCCTTTGGGAGAAATTCGTTGAGGAGAATCCCGCGATCGACGGCTTCCAGAGTGACCTGGCCGCAAACTACGCCACCCTTGCTGACCTACAGATTTCGAGCGGTCACCGAGAGCAGGGGCTGGCCTTCCTGCGCAAAAGCCGCGCCGGCTGGGATCGGCTCGCGCGCGACTACCCGGCCGTCCCCGAGTACCGAGCAGACCTCGCCCGAGCGTGCGAGGACCTGGCAGGCTACCTGCCAGATTTCGCCCAGTCCGAAGAGGCACGCGAAGAGTTTCTTCGCGCACTGACATTGCGAGAGCAACTCGCCAAAGAGTCTCCCGACGTGCCTCAACGCCAATTGGACCTGGCCGAAAGCATCAAACGCTTTGGTGATCTCGCGGCGCGGACGGGCAAATTCCCAGAGGCGGAGCAGGCCTATCGCCGGGCCGTGAACCTTTCCCAGGATCTCGTGGACAGATTCCCAACCGTGCCGCTTCACAGCGAGCAGTTGGTCGTGGCCCAGAATGAGTTGATGAAGCTGTTGGAATCGACCGGCCAGGTTTTGGACCCGCAGGCCGAGCAGAGCCGTCTGCGGGCAATCGATGGGGTCGCGAAACTCGTGGACAAATTCCCGACAGATGGTTTCTTCCGCCTACACCTCGCTCGCTGTTATCGCGACCTGGCCAAGTTCCTCGTTGCCCACGACCGCCCTCACGACGCGATCGCGGCCCATCGCCAGGCGAAGCAGCTCTTTGACTCGTTGCCGAGCGATCAGCCCAGTCAGTCCTACTATAGGTCGATGGCTTCCCATACCAATTCGGACTTGGGCGAACTTCTCATTCGAAGCGGACAATCTGAAGAAGGGGAAAAGTTATACCGCGAGGCGATGGCGTCGTTTGCCAAGCTGGTTGCAGAGTTTCCAGAGAACTTGGCGTACGTCCGCGACTTGGAGGAGTGCCGCCGGCGTGCGGCTGCCGCAATCGGTGAAGGCACCTCTCCCATCGTTACAGACACCACGTCGGGAAAAGCGAACTGATAAGTCCGTCCCGAGCGACGGTCGCATCTCATCTCGGGCAGGCGATCGGCCTGGCCGCAGAACGGCTCGACTTCTCGCCACAACTGCCTATCAGCACTGACTTTATATGCTGGCTTCGCCCCCGTCTGCAGAGCAACGGGCAAGGCGGTACAGGGCACATTTGGAACGAATTCCTCGAAAATTCCTCGATTTCATGAGACGAATCCCTGCGGTCGTCGCATGTACTGACGGAGCATTCGGGCGCGCGAGATTTCCAAAGGCCTCTATGCCGTTTGAGGCGCAGACGGGCGGATGGGCAAGACCATTCAGTCCGGGCGATAGTGGCGGGGCGTTTACGGGTAGCTTCAAGTTTGACCAATTCAACCATCTGGCGGGACGATCGGATGAACACGCGATTCGTGCGACCATGGGTTTTCGTGGTGCTTGGTCTGGCGTTTTTGGTTGGCTCTGCCCGTCAGACGCTGGCCAGCGGTCTCCTGGCGGCTGAGTCGATTCAGTTTGGCCCGACTTATCCCAGTCTCAATGTGGAATTCCCAGCCGATAGTGGGACCGTCGGTCAGTTCTTTGATCTTCAAACCTCTGTGCCTGTCGGGCCGTTAACGATCTTTGGCGAGGCAAGCGTCAATGCCCGTGCCAGCTACCTGACGCTGGGTGCCTCGGCAATTGGCACTTATGTGGGTCCGATCGCGGCCGGAAACGTGCCTGCTGCCTCCGCCAGCAGCCTGGCGCGGTTTGAAGACACGCTGACGATACCAGGCTCTGGCCAAGGCTTGATCGCATATACCTTCGCACTGTCGGGCTTTGTCTTCGCGGACGTGGCGGGCACTGAATTCTTTCTGCCAAACGCGCAACCACTTTACCCGACTGCGGGTGCTTCGTTGGTGCTCTCCCAGGGCCCCTCTTCGGCTGAATTGGGAGATAGCATCGGGTTTGGCGTGGGCCCTGATCAGATTTTTGACGTCCAACTGAACCAGCAAACCTTCGTGACGCAACTCCTTCCCTTTACATTCGGAACGCCATTCAACCTGCGCGTCGACCTCACCGCCAATGTAAACTTCGACATCTTCAAGGCGTTCAGCCTCGACCAAATCGCAGGTCTTGGAATCACCGGTGAACCTGCGCACTTCGGCGCCAATTTCTTCGACACGGCCCAATTGACCGGCATCCAGGTCTTCGACGCCGATGGCAATCCCATTCCGGACTTCACGATCCAGGCCGACTCCGGCACGCAATACCCACTGGGAGTTCCCGAACCTGACACGATCGCCCTGCTGGGCATCGGGGGGCTCGTCGTCGGTGGGCTGACAGTAATTCGGCGGCGCGCGTTACGACTTGCAGCAAACGCGCAAGTGTTCGGGTCGGCTCAACCGTGGCTGGTCGCTTGTTATCGGCGTCGCACCGCGCGCCGGTAATTCAGCCCAATGCTGGTTCAGAAGGAACCCGCGGGGACCGCTTGGGCGCCAACCGGCCCAAAAAGACTTGTCAGCCGAAATGACTCAGTAGCGAGCCATCAATGACACGGTACGCCTTGTCCCTTCGATTATCGCGTGCCGGTTCCGCGAAGACGCGACACCGTGAGGTCGCCAAAAAAAGGGGCCGCGCGCTGCAGTTGGAGGCCCTTGAAGACCGTCGGCTGCTGTCGATCGTGACCTGGGACGGCGGCGGTGATCATTCGAGTTGGAACGACGCTCTCAATTGGGATACCAATTCCCTGCCGGGTTCCTCCGACGACGTCGTCATTCCCGATCTCGCCACGACTTCGGCCGTCAATTACTCAACGGGCACGACCACGATCCGCAGCCTGACAAGCAGTGAGGCTCTGGTTGTGTCGGGTGGCTCGTTGTCGGTCGACGATACCTCGTCGATCCAAAATGACTTCACGCTTTCCGGCGGCACGCTGGGGGGCGGCGGCACGCTGACGGTGACCGGGGCGATGACTTGGACCGGCGGGGCGATGACCGGCAGCGGCACGACCGTGATCGGCGCGGGGGGCTTGCTAACGATCAGCGGCGGCACGCACCAGCTCAACCGTGTCCTGCAAAAC
>JBGQKM010000313.1:0-6239 GCA_041499515.1 Planctomycetia bacterium
GTCACTTGCGATGATATTTTGGAATTCGGCCTGATCCCCGAATTGGTGGGCCGCTTGCCGGTGATCTCGGCTCTGACCCCGTTGGATTCCGACGCCCTGGTTCGCGTGCTGACCGAGCCGAAGAATGCCCTGGTCAAACAATATCAGCGGTTGTTTTCGATGGAAAACGCCGATTTGCAGTTTACCGACGAAGCCCTGCAGACGATCGCCAAGCGGGCCCAGGTGAAAGAAACCGGCGCGCGGGGCCTGCGTTCGATCATCGAGGAAGTCATGCTGGACATCATGTTCGATCTGCCCGAGCAGGGCCAGGGCAGCCGCTACATGATCACCAAGGACGTGGTCGAGGGTCGCAAGCCGAAGTTTCCGATCGCCGAGCCCAAAAACAAAAGCGCGTAACGTTCAAGCCCGCGCGCTCGATAAGCCCGCGGGAACTCCGAGTTCGCGCTCTCTTACAAGAGTCCGCCCGGGACGCGCACGGTTGCGTCCCGGGCTTTTTCGTTGGTCCGGAGCGAACGCCTGGGCAGGGTTTCACGTCAAATGTGGTGGCGGGTCAGTCTGAAATCAGAAATCTGGTACTGGGCGGTTAATGTGTTACCGCGGGCAGCGGTCTCAATTTGGCCCATTGCGCTCAATTCTGTAGATACTGCCCGCAATTATGGCGCCGGGCACGAAAAAGGGGTCGGGAGTCTTTGATGAAAAAGGTTCCTGACACCTTTTTCCGACTGACACCTTTTTCCGACCCGCGCTATAATACGGTCCATGTCTGACGCTCCGGCCAGGACCCGTCGCCGATTTCGGTTCAGCATGCGTTCCTTGCTGCTGCTGGTGGCGCTTTTGGCGATCCCGTTAGGCTGGAAGGTGAATCGGGTTCACAACCAGCGGGCGGTTGTTGCCGACCTCATGAGGGTTAACGCACTGATTGCCTACACTGACGATCCGACTTTCCTGCGATCTCGTGGATTTGTCCAGGCATCGGCGCCCAGGCTGCCATGGTGGAGGCATTGGCTGGGCGACGATTACTTTGTCGATGTCGTTGGCATCATAGTCACCGGCAACCAGGTCAGCGACGCAACGCTTGCGAAAATTGCCACGTTGTCAAATCTCGAACGCTTGGATGTCTACTCAAACAAGATTACTGACGACGGTCTGAAACCACTCGCATCCCAAGGTAAGTTGAAAACATTGACACTAAGCGCGCCCAACGTCACCGGCGAGGGCCTTAAACACTTGACCGGGCTAACGGCACTGACAGAGTTGAGCCTTGGACAGGTCAATCTCGGCGATACTCGGCTAGATCAAATCGCGATCCTGCGGCAAGTCACGTCACTCACAATCGAAGGGACGCAAAGGATTGAAGGGACGCACGGGATTACCGATAAGGGACTTGAGCAGATTGCCAACTTCGATAATTTACGCCGCCTGACTCTGACAATTGTGCCGATCACGGACGCCGGCCTGGTCCATTTGTCTCGAATGAAAAATCTCGAGTCTGTCTCCTTGCATGGAACGGACGCATCCATCGACGGAATCAGCAACCTCCACAAAGCGCTTCCGCAGTGCAAAAACTTTAGTTGGAATCCATAAACGCCCGCGATGGGCCGCCCGAGGACGCCGCCGGCCCTTGCATGGGAGCAGACAGCGCGATTCTGTTTTCACGTCACGTGCCAAGACGCACGGTACGCGATCACCCCCCAACGGAGCGCCCGACCGGTGGTGCTCCCCGAACCGCGCGAAAAAGGTTCCTGACACCTTTTTTCTAGAGGCCGGTGATGTGGTCTTTGGGTTGGTGCGAGGTGAAGCTGTCCTGCTTGTTGGTCTCGAAGACCCAGTCGAGCGCGCTGGCGGCGCCGTCGAAGAGTTTGTCAACCGCGTTGTCCGGCAGGACCGTCTTCTTGTCGAGCGTGAAGCTGCCGTTGAGCCGATTGTCGTTCTGTCCGTTGCTGATCAGGTGGGCGAGCCGCTGCTCGAAGCTCAGGTCGGTGCGCGTCCATTCCGCAAAAATCGCCTTCAGCGCCACCAGGTTTTCATCCCACACCGTCGAGTCGCCGATCAGGATATTGTCCTTGCCGCCCCCGGTCACACTGTCGGCGCCGGCGCCGCCGATAATAATGTTCCGGCCCGTGCCGCCAACAAGGATGTTGGCATTGGCGTCGCCGACCAGCAGATTGTTGCCATTGCCGCCGGTGACGTTCCGCACGTTGAAAATGCCGCCGCCGGCGCCCGTGGCGCTGTGGACGAGCAGATCCACGATCACGTCGCCGGTGTAGCCGGCATAGGTGGCGTTGTTCACACCGCCGCCGCCGTCGATCGAGCCGTCGAGCTGTCCGCCGGTGAGGAAAGCGAAGGTATCGTTGGCCGATCCACCGGCAATGGAGTGGAAGTTGCTGAAGTTGAAGCCGAGCACGTGGATCGTATTGACGCCGGTGATGGTCCAGGTGGTGTCGGTGTTGGGCCCGACGATGTTATTGATGCCGCTTCCACCCACGAACCCGCTGATGCCCGTGAAGGTGCCGCCGATGCCGGTGGCGGTGTTGGTGCCCAGGCCGATGGTGATCGGCGTGGAGATGTTGTGGTAGTCGAGGGTATTGTTGCCACCGCCGCCGTCGACATTGCCACTCACGCCGCCGCCGGGCAAGAAGACGAACTGATCGTCGCCGCTGCCGCCGGTGAGATTTTCAAACGATGAGAAGCCCAGGCCGCCCGCGTCTCCGGCATTGGGGCCGGTGAGGTTCCAGGTCGCCCCGCCGTCGGGCCCGATCAGCGTGTCGCTGCCGGCGCTGCCGACCAGACCGCTGATATTGCTAAACGTGCCGCCGATGTCCGGAGCCGTGTGCGTTTGCAGGTTGACAGTGATCGGGCCGGCGAGATTCGAGTAATCGATCGTATCGCCGCCACCGCCGCCGTCGACATTGCCCGAGATGCTGCCGCCGACCAGGAAGGTAAAGGTGTCGGCGGCCGAGCTGCCGGTCAGGTTCTCGAAGGACGAGAAGCTGATGGCGTTGACGGTGCCGGCGTTGGCGCCGTTGATGACCCAGGCGGCGTCGGGGCCGACGATGGTGTCGTTGGGGCTGGCCGAGCCGATGGCATTCGAGATATTGGCGAATGTTTGGCCGATGTTGGTGGCCGTGTTGGTGGTGAAGTTGACCGTGACCGGTCCGGCCAGGGCGGAATAGTCCAGCGTATTGACGCCGCCGCCGCCATCGAGGAATCCATCGACGAAGCCGCCCGGCTTGAACAGGAATTGGTCGGCGCCCGCGCCGCCCTTTAGAGTTTCGAACCCATCGAAGGTTACGCCGCCGACCGAGCCGGAGCTCAAACCGGTCACGTTCCATACCGACGCGGCGTTGGGCCCTGTCAGCTCGTCGAAGCCAGAAGAGTTGCTGCCGACAAAATGATTAATGTTGCTGAAGGTGCCGGAGATATGCGAAGCGGTTTGCGTTTGGAGATTTACGGAGATGGGGAGAAAACTCTGGGACGAATAGTCCAGCGTGTTATTGCCGCCGCCGCCATCGATATTGCCGGAGATGCTGCCGCCGACGAAGGCAAAATTGTCGTCCAGGCCGCTGCCGGTCAGGTTCTCGAACGACGAGAAGGTTGTTCCATTCACACTCCCGCTATTGAATCCGAAGATGAACCAGTTGGCATCGGGCCCGACGATGGTGTCGTGAGAACTGGAGCTTCCGACGAAGCTGGTGATATTGCTGAAGGTTCCACCAATGGCCGTCGCGGTGTTGGACGTAAGATTTGCATTCACCGGACCGTTCAGGCTCGAATAGTCGATGAAGTCGCTTCCGCCGGCGCCGTCGATATTGCCTGAAATGCTGCCGCCGGAATGGAAGTTAAATGTGTCGGAGCTGCTGCCGCCGGTGAGGGAGGAGACGTTCGAGAAGGCCTGGCCATCGAGCGTGCCGCTGTCGGCCCCGGTGATTTCCCAGTCGTTGGGCCTATTTGGCGCCACCAGCTTGATCGTACCCCCAACGCTATTCATCGACAGGGTGACGCCGCCGGGCAAGGGATTGAAATTGATCGTGTTGGAGCCGGCGCCGGCCTTGATGGTGATGCTCGTGATCTGGTTCGGATCGAAGTTCACCGTCTCGCCATTTTCCGTGACCTGCACTCCGCCGTTGGCGCCTTTGCCGACGGTGATGTTGTCGTCGGCGCCCAACTGGTCGCCCTGGATCGTCAGTGCGTACTGGCCGTTGAAGCCCGTGTTGCCGGTCCAGTTTCCAGTGCCGTCGAGGAAGAAGTCCTGGCTGGTTCCGTCCGTGACGGCCCAGGCGTTGTCCGCGCGCGACCAGACGGGCTGCACATCCACGCCGTTGGACATGCGGAAGGAGTAGCCATTGCCTTCATAGTCGCCGATCTGGTTGCCGCTGCCGGCCGGCGCGCCGGCGGGCGGATTGACCTTGTAGCCCTCGTTGTCGAAGTCGGTCATGATCTCGGCGATCTCGTGGCTGAAGACCAGTGAGAACTGATCGAGGTTCACGGTGCCATCGGCGCGAGTGCCGCCCCAGGCCCACACCTCTCCAATGTCGTCGAAGTCAATATCGGGAGGAAAGATGCTGACGTCGGTGTCGCTATGGACGACGTTGAAGCCGGCGGCCGTGGGGGCGTCCGATTTGATCTGCGGCGGCGTGACCACGACGTAAATCTTGGTATGGTCGTTGCCGTTGAATGCATCCGACTCGGGGAATGGGCCGTTGTCGATCTGATTCTGAACCACGTCGTCGATGTTACCGTCGTCGAAGTTGCCGTTGCTTGGATCGGAATTGTCAAAGGCCGTGCCGGCGATGGTCATGTTCGTACCGTCGGCGCCGTATTGATTGGTAATCAGCGGGTACGTCGAAGTGACGACCTTCGAGGCCGCGTCGGTCACGAGCGCCACCTGCGAAGCCCCCGCGCCGCTCCAGTACGAGCCCCAGAAGGTGATATAGACTTGGGGCTGGGGCATGTGCTCGTCGTCGTCCTGGTTGGTCGTCTCGACCCCGAAGACCGGAGTGTAAACGATCGTCAACAGCGCGCGGTCTTCCATGCACTCCAAAACCAAGGGAGTGCTTTGCGGCTTGCTCTTGCGGCCGCGCCGCCGTCCGTTGGTCTTGGTGGAGTGAACTCGCAAACTGCTGAAGAAGTCGTCAAACATGGCTGCACCGTTTGGTTGAGAGGATGATGGGACGACATCTATATCCGTCGAGCCGCGCCGTCAAATTGTGCTCTGCGTGATTCGGACGCTTCGGTCCAACTTCGGCCATCGCGCGCCGGGGGCCGCCAAGAAGTCACCGAATTTGGACATTCGCGGGCGCAAACGACCGTCGACTGCCCCGCGCGACCGTAAGTTATTGCCTGCCCAGCCCGAGTTTGCAAGCCTTTTTCCTAAAAATTACCTATACGAAAAAGGTGTCAGGAACCTTTTTCCGCGCGGAAAAAAAGGTTCCTGACACCTTTTTTTCAGCTGCTGGCGCTGCGGTAGCTGAGCATGGCGCGGGTGAAGATTTGGCGCGAAACCCACAGCGCGCCGGCGGCCGCCACCAGGCCGAACACCGCCAATGGCCAGCTCTGCGCCGCAAGCGGCTTGGCCAACAGCCGCGCCGGCACGTTCACCACGACCAGCACGGGAATCAGGTACGTGAAAAACCAGCGCAGCGGCCCGCCGACCGTGCCCTCATAGATTTCCATCGGGTAGCGCGAGAAGTTGGTGATGTAGAACCAGAAATCGTAGAGCGTCTGGTTCCGGCCCAGCCAGACGCTGGTCGCCGAGAGCGTGATCATCAGACTGTACATGATCGCCACGCCGCAGCCCACGTACAGCGGATACAGCACGATCTGCACCAGCGACGGCCACTCGGGCAAGTGCGCCAGCGCATACATCAGCAGCCCACCGGCAAACAGCAAATTCGACAACGCCGACCAATCGACTTTATGCAGCGAAACCAGAAATTGCGTGTCGATCGGCTTGAGCAGAGCGAAGTCGAGCCCACCGGTGCGAATCAACTCGCTGAACTCCTCGGCGTTGGGCATGAAAAACGCTTGCACGATACTGTTGACAAACAGCGAGGTGGCCAGAAACGCGAAATACTCGTATTTGCCCCAACCGTGCCCGATCGTCGTGGTGTATTTAAAAATCAAAAGATAAAAGCCCAAGTTCATCGCCATCCAGGCCAGTGACGTGATGCACTCGATGATGAAGTTCGAGCGAAACGTCATGTCGCGCACCAGGCTGTTGCGGGCGAACGTGAGAAACA
>JBGQKM010000314.1:0-6239 GCA_041499515.1 Planctomycetia bacterium
AAAAGATGATCCCCAGCACGGCCAAATGCAAGAGGATCGCGTTGAGCGGCCAAGCGCCGAACAGTTGCCACACCGAATTCTCGCTCCAGGGCGGATCGATCGGCGGTCCGCCCGGCCCACTCTCCAAAAACACGACGCGGCCCGGCGCTTCGGCGGCCGCGATCAAGGCGCCCGAGAGCTTGCGGTGTTCCTGATTCACCAGCGGCAGATTGAGCAGAAAGGAGCCATTGGCCACGAGAATCAGCCGGCTTCCGGCCGCCTGAGGTTTGCTGATTTCGGCGACCAGCACATTTTCATCCGCGGTCAAAAGTCGTCCGGCCGAGTCCGCCGGCACCAGTTTGGCACCCAGTCGAATCTCGGTCTGGGCGACGTCCAAACCGCGGGCCCAGGGACCGGAAAGCGTGTGGACGTCGCGGGATGTGTCTTTCTCGAATTCGAACCAATCGCATTTCAAGTCTCCGGCATCCACGCCGGCCCGCCACTGGGCCCAAAAATCGGCCTGGATCTTGCGGGCCCGATATGCGGCGCGCTGGTCCTCGGGCGCCAAGGGGATCATTTTTTCCCAATACAAGGGCGCGGCGTCAAAATCGCGGCCGACATAGATCGCGGTCCGTCCGGGGCGAGCGCCGAGCCAATTGTCGAACCACTGGCAGACTTCCGGCCGGGGCGCGGCGAAATCGTCGGGAAACCAGACGATCGTGTCGACCGACGCCATCTCCGAGCTGAGCAGCACGCGGCGCGAAAAGACCTCGTGGCCAGCCTCGGAAAACATTCCGGCCAACACGTCGGTGCCGTTCACGCTGGCGCTGGGCAGCACATGTTGCTGGCGACCGTAAGACGATTCTAAATAGCCCCTGGAGCAACCCGCAGCCGCCAGCGCCAATAGTACGCAAAGGATCGCGCCGCTCGGGCATCGCGTCGCGTTTGCCAGGGATGAATGGCTGCTCATGGCGCGGCCTGCAATACAAGAGTTTCAAACTCGGCCAATTGATTCCAGCAGGCCTCGAAACCGGTGCGATCCAAAGGGCGCCGCCCGAAAAAAACGTCCTCGAACGTCGTCATCGTCAGCTCCAGGGGCCGCTTGATCTGTGGGATTCTGGCGGCTTCGCGCAGGTACTGCCGATTGGTCTTGCCCTTGGCCAAATGAATCAGCGCGACGCGATCGAGCTGCGTCAATTCATAGCTGAACAAGTAGATGATGGCCTCGCTGTAGTTGCCGAGTCGATAATGGCGCTGGGCCTCGCCCAACAGGTCAGCGCGGCCGCGCTGGGCCATGAAAGGCAGCGCCTCGACCCGGTCGGGGTCCAGCACGCCAACCACCTCGGCCGTGGCGCGGCGCGTCAGCCGCCCGGTCCGATTTCGCACCGCGTTGATCAACAAGATGGCCAGCGCCAACAGCAAAATGGCCAGCGCGGCCCAGCCCAGCCAAAGCAAGAAGCGGCCGAGGTCCCAATTCCCGCGTCTGGGCTCGGCCGGCAATTCGATGCGCCGCAATGTGTCGTGTTCGGCGTCGTACCAGGGGAATTGGCCGCGCGTCTCGAACGCCTTGCGGCCGGCCACGATCGACTCGGCGGCCGACGGCGGGGTCTCGGCCGCCGGTGCACGCACGGGCGCGGCCAGTGCGATTCCGACCATCGCCGGCAGCCAAAACCGCGCGATCCACAGCCAGCGTGCCACGCATCGGCTCATGCAATCGGCCTTTCCAGGCGTTGGCGCTGTGCCCGAAAAAACAATTCGACTTCCCAGCCTTCGATCCGAATGCGCTGGTCGAGGTAGCACAAGAAACGAGCCACCGTAAAGTACGCCGCCACCAGCCAAATCACGCACTGCATGGCCACCAGCCGGCCGATCCAGCCCGCCTGGAAGCCGAACAACCAGTCCAATACCATGCCTTGGGTGACCCACAATGCGCCAATCAACAACAATGCCAAAACCGCCGCGCCGACGCCGCGGCCCAGGAAATCGCCGCTGTTGCCGCGGTGCAAAACCGCATTGCGCTTGAGCGTCGACATCCGGCCACGCCGGCCGATCAGCGGATTGCGCTCCAACAGGATCACCTCGCTCAAAAAGGGCCACAACACGTAGGGAATGAACCACGTCAGGATGGGCAGTACCAGCACGATGCGCAGCAGGCCCTGGAGCACGACCAACTGCGGCAGGCAATGCCAAAAGCCGCGGACGATCTGTCGCGGCGCGGGCTTTTCGAGAAACAGCGCCTGACCCAAAAACAGCGTCAGCGGTGCGGTGGCCAACGGGGCCTCGAGCATCACCAGCAGCAGGGCAACCATGAACGCGTTGCTGCTTTTGTCGTCCGAAATCTGCATGCCATAAAGTCTGGCCACCAGCGCCACGTTGAGCGCCGCCCACGGCAGAATGCCGGCCAACGCGCAGGCCGTCAACGGCCCGGAGTGCGCGCGCATCACGTGCAGCGCCAGATCGAGGTTGTCGAGCCAGGAACGCTCGCAAATCGCGACACGAGCTCGATCGAGTTGCACTTTAATGCTTCCTTAGTCCGAGGCCGACCACGTAAAGCAACAGCAGGGACGCGCTGAGGATTGCGACTCCCGCTTTGACTGCGTAGGGCGCCGACGAGGGAGACAAAAAACCCTCGATCAAGGCGGCCAGGCAAAACAAAATCACGGCCGCCCCCATCGTCGGCACCGCCTCGGTCGCGGCTCGCCGCAGCGACGCCACCCGGGCCAGCCCTCCGGTGGCGACCAGCGAAAAACCCAACCGCATGCCGGCCGCCGAAGAAAAGACGACGGCCGTCAGCTCGAACGGGCCATGCGCGGTGACAAATTGCAAAAAATTGGCGCGCTGCTCGACCGTTAGCATGTGACCGAACACCGCGCCAAGCTGCACCGCATTGGATATCGTGATCAACAGGCCGCCGATGCCGAACACCAGCCCCGCCGCGAAACATCGCAGGCCGATCCCGGCGTTGTGTATGACGTAAAATCCGCTCATCGCGCTGGCCCCCGTGCCGTCGCGGTCCACGACCGGTTGGGAAAAACTCGCCTCCAGATGCGCCAGCGCCTCTTGGCCCACGACCCGCTCGCAATACTCGCGCGAGGAGAAGGCCAGCAGCAAGGACGCCCCAAAAATACCCCAAAAAACCGCAAAGGCCAGCCACAGGGCCCGATCGGCCAGCAGACGCCCGGGCAGCTCGAAAAACATTTCGTGGCCCCAATGCCGCCAGCGAAAAGTCTGGCTGCGATAAAGTTGGTTGTGAGCCCGACCTACCAACTCGTGCAAGTATTGAACCGTGTCGATCGGAAGTTGATAGGCGTCGGCCAACGCCAGGTCGGCGCAGGCGGCCCGATATAAACTGGCAAACCGCAAGACGGCCGCCGGGCCCAGCCGCCGCACGCGACGGCGTTCCAGTTCGCGACAAAGGGCCTCCAGGTCGCGCCATTGCTCGCGGCGGTGATCGAGAAGCTGGGCAACTTTCATCGACCGGCTCCTTCCGCCACAGCCGGCACCGCCACCGGGCCGGACGCATCACGGCCGGGGCGATCGGCAATGAACGTCCGATAGTAAAGCGCGCAAAGCAGCAAGTCCGGATCCGTTTCCTCCGGCAAGTCGAACCGCTCGCAAAACGGTTCGGCCAGAACACGGGCGATCTCGAATCGCCGCGCGGCGGAAAACCGCTCGCGGCGCGCCACGTAGATCGAAAGGGCTTGCGCCAGGGCCCTGCCGGTGACGAATTGGACCGGAATGTTTTGCGCAAACGCCAGGACGTCGCCGCGTCTCATGGGCGTCAGTCCGCCGAGCGCGCTGCGTTTTTCAACGACCACGATCGTGCCGCCGGCCAAATCACCCAAGCGCTGATAGCGATCGTTGGCGGCCATCGCCAGCAGGCCGACCATGTAAAACGGTACGCCCAACTCGGCGTTGGCGCCCAGCATCGGCATGGCGTCCAGGTTTCGCACGATGTTGCGCACGATGGCCTGCAGTGCATTGATCGGCTGGCCGTCGACCGAGAGCACACGCAGGCCGAGCAAACGCTTGCCGGGCGTTTGGCCGTTCCAAAACGTCTCGAACAGGCTGAAATAGAACCAGGACAAAACGAACGCGAACACCAGCCACAAGCCGATCCCCACCGTCAGAATGCCCGCAAACGTCGCCGACAGACTCAACAAAACCAAGGTCCCGACCAGCACGGCAATGCACAACGCGCAATCGATGAGATAGGCCGGCAAACGGCGAAACGGCCCCGCCAGCACGTATTGAAACGCGATATTCTCGGGAGTGATGATCTCGATGCGCGAGTCCAGCGGTCGCCGCGGATTGGCCATGTCGCTATTATTCGCCGCCGCGCGATGCGCCGCAACCATGCGGGGCACTTGCCAGGAAAGCCCGGGAAGTTACAGTTTCACGTATCGCCATCCGCAAAACGTCAGCGACGAGGATCCGACACCATGCGACTAGCGGGCAAGACGGCCGTCATCACCGGCGGCGCCACCGGAATCGGGCAGGCCATTGCCATCGCGCTGGCCCAGGAGGGTTGCCGCGTGGCGATCGCTGGCCGCCGCCAAGACAAGCTGCGGCAAACCGCCGCTGTCTGGCAAGGCCAGCCGCCGATTCTCGCGCACGTGGTGGACGTGACCGATCGTAAGAGCGTCGGAGAATTGTTTCGCTGGGCCGACCAGACGTTGGGCCGAGTCGACATCCTGGTGAACAACGCCGGCGTCAATACGCCCAAGCGCACCATGGCCGACTTGCCGCCCGAGACCTGGGACCTGGTCATGCAAACCAATGCCACGGGAGCCTACAACTGCATCTACTCCGTGCTGCCGCAAATGCGGGCTCGGCGGGATGGGCTGATCATCAACATGGATTCCATTTCCGGCCTGCGCGCCAGCGTACTGGGGGGCGTGGCGTATTGCGCCTCGAAGTTCGCCCTGACCGCTTTGGGCAACGCCGTGGCGCTCGAGGAGGGCAAAAACGGCATTCGCGTCACGAACATCTGTCCCGGCGAAGTCGACACGCCGATCTTGGACGGACGCCCCACGCCCCCCACGGCCGAACACCGCGCGAGCATTCTTCAGCCCGCCGACGTCGCCGCCGCCGTCTTGATGGTGGCCTGCCTGCCACCGCGTGCTCAGGTGCACGAGCTGGTCATCAAGCCGACCTGGCAAGAGTTCTCGTAATGACCTTGCCCTGGCCACCGAAATCGGGACTGTGCTAGCTGCTGCACGATCGATCCCGTGCACGCCGGTACTTTGTCGCGTGCTCGGTGTTCCATGCTCAACGCTGCATGCGCCGTCCGGCAATGGGAACAGCCTGCCAGGAGAGGGATTTGTCCGCAATGCCCGTAATCCGTGAGACGCTGGATTGGTTGCGGCGGATGAAGCGCCAGTTTGTTTGCTTCGATCCGCGCGTAGGGCTGGCGGAAAAACCGCGACGGACCGGCTGGACCTCGAAAGGCAGTCCGACGTTCGATTGCTCGGAGCCCTTGCGGCTTGACATCGCGGCCGGCCCGACCGAGCCATGGTTGCTGGCAGTCACGTTAATCACGCAGCCCGGCGGCAGCGGCCCGTTCTCCGCCAGGATGGACATTCGCTCCGGCTCGATGGCGGTATCGCACCGCTTGAACTGCCGGCCCGATTGGAGGCAATACCCGGTTTGTCTCCAGACGCTCTCGGCATCCCAAGCTCAGCGATCGCCGCGCGGGCTGAAACTGACGCTGACGTTTGCCGGCGCCGACGCCGCCCAGTTGCGCCTCGGCGAACTGAAGCTCGAACGCGACCCGGGCTGGCGATTGCGGACCGGCGTGCAGGGCGTTTCCATTCCGCGCTGCGGCCATCACATGTTGGTCAATCTGCTGAAGAGCCATTTTGGCAGCACGTTTCAATATTGCGGCTATTACGATCTGTGTGGACAACGTCCGTGCGCGGACGCAGTCACGCATCTGCAGAAGAACCACGACCATGCGTTGGACCTGCCGGCCGACGAAGACCGCGACTACCTGATTCAATATCGCCATCCGCTGCACGCGATCGTCTCGCAGTACGAGCATGGTCTGCGTCACGGCCGCTGGAGTGCAGACCAAGAAAGCCTGCAACATTGGCAGGCATTCGCGGTCGAGGCTCTCGAACTTTGGCAAGCGTGGATCCATAAATGGGTGCTCGACAACGACAACCCCAAGGCGCTCAAGGTCAGCTACGAGCAGATACTCGCCGACGCGACCGGCGCCTTGACGCGAATCGTGAAGTTCTTTGCCCCGAAGGATCCGG
>JBGQKM010000315.1:0-6227 GCA_041499515.1 Planctomycetia bacterium
ATTTGGACTTTCGTAGCTAAGAAACAGTCTCGGCTCACCGTCGATGAGCGCCGCGAACGGTTTGATATTGGCGATATGTATCTATGGGTCGCCCTTGACCAAAAAACGAAATTAGTGCCCACGTTCATTGTGGGCAAGCGGTCTGCTGACATGGCTCGCCGGCTGATGGTCGACTTGGCATCGCGCCTGATTGTTCCACCCGCCGGCAAAAGCGACCATCGCAATTATGACCGCCCAGACTACCAAACGATCACGCAAATCTCGACTGACGGTTTTGCGCCCTACCCGGAAGCGGTTGATCTGGCTTTCGGCCCATACGTCAAGTACGGCACGATCATAAAAGACTACCGCAACGCCACAATGCCATACACGCCGTCAGAAATGGTCGGAACGAAGCGTCGAGGGGTTCGCGGCATAGGTGGCGACGAAGAATCGACGATATGCACAAGCCACGTCGAGCGAAACAATTTGACGATTCGCACGTTCATGCGCCGGTTTACGCGGCTGTCGCTTGGTTTCAGCAAAAAGCTAGAGAACCTAGCAGCAGCCACGGCCTTACACATGGCCCATTACAATTTCTGTCGGCGGCACGGTTCCTTGCGAGTCACGCCCGCAATGGCGGCTGGCGTCACTGACCGGCTTTGGTCACTTAGCGACCTAGTTACCGAGGCGGGAAAGTCGTAAAATGGGCAGAATGACGGAAACGACATTCAAGGTACTGCTTCAAGAATTGACCACGGCTCGTATTCTATGCCGCAAGCGCGGCTGCAAGGGCGTCATTGAATTGCCAATCGAACAATTAGGACGGTTGCAGTTTGATGTCGCTCGCTGCCCAGTTTGTGGGCAAGAGCTTGTTCCTCTCGCAGCGTTCAATATGGCTGGCGGAAATGACCCGCTGCCAGTTCTTTGCAAGGCAATCGAAATCGTGAAGTCATTGAAAAGTGAGTTTGAAATTGAATTTCCAATCGTTCTCGAATCGTCAAGGGATGCCGAATGATGATCGAGCCAACCAACCACATTTTGAAGATCGCCAAAACACCGGCCGCTGAACATCTTAACAAGAAGAAACGCCACAAGCGACGTGACAGTGTGCAGCGAGTCACGCCGGAAGAAATGGACGTTGAGATCAAGCGTGTCAGAATAGAGAATAGCGGGCTCGCGATCGCTACTGGCACTGGGTCAGAATCAGACAGCGACACGTGACTGAAGCTAGGGTCGCCAATTGTCACGGTTCGGTTTTTTCTTGACTGACCCCGAAAACGTACCATTACCCGACAGGGGTGTTGGGCCCGTTTGAAATCAATCGTCCCGGAAGATGCAACGCACAGCAAAAAGCCCGCTCTAACTGAACGGGCCTTTGAGTCAACCGGGACATGGCACGGTGACTAGTCTCGACGCCGGCGAAACCATGAAATCGCCAGCCCGGCCGCAGCGAGACCTGCCAGGACGATCGTGCTTGGCTCGGGAGCATCGCTGACGAAATTGTATACGAAAAGCCCCGCTGCCTGTGGAACAAAACCGGGGTCCCCGACGTTCACGGGTTGCCATTGGGCTCCATTGTTTCCTTCCGGACCAATTTCGGTCAAGACAATAGGCCCATCTGGCACAGGCAGGTTAACGACGTCAGCCAGACCATCCGGAATGTGGTCGAGCAGCGAAAAGAAGAAGACCCCCTGTCGGCCTCCCACGTCGTTGAATCGAATGACATCGGACGGCAGGGATAGTTCCGGCAACGCAAGCACCACATCGCCAGAAGTGAAGTCGAAACCGGTCGCTGCCGCGATACCTGACAGGTCATAAAACAGCCCAGTCAGGCCAGAGACGGGATCCACTTCGAATGTGGCTGGGATTGGGGTGTCACCCGCTGGGAGGCCAGTTATGGACCCATTTCCGTTTTCGTCGAGCGAAACGACAAATGAACCAAACGCCGAGGTCGCGGCAAACGCCAAAATAAAACCGCACACCACCAGGGGTTGTACTGCCTTCTTCATACGTCACCTTATTGTTCCGATGGGTTCACACGCAACCAAAGAAAAAGGGCGCTGACGTTCCACCGGCAACGGCGAAGCGCAAGCGCCCTTTTTCTTGTGGGAGTCGAGTTTTCGCGAGCATTAGCGTTCCTCCTGGAAGGTTGGCATTGCATCCAACCGGACAGACGCCCATAGAATTGCCGAAAGTGGGGCATCCGTCAAGTGTTTTGACGAAAAACCTTGCCGAGAACCGCGCGACGGATCTCGTAGCGGAGAGGACGCGGCGTGTATTTCAGGCACACCCAAGCGCTCATGCACCACGACAACTTCTGGCGTAAGCACTTGATCCTGAAAACCAAACCGGGGCGAGCGGCCGAAATCGCATAGGGCTTCTGGACGATCCGCGATATCTTGGGAATATCGCCAACGGCGTGCCACACCGAGAGATTCAAAGATCTTGGACTAGCCCACCACACAACCCAGTCGCACGCCGCCGCACGTCGCCCTACGTCCCATCATCCGAGCTGGGGGCCGGCAATTCCTCCCGCGGTTTTGCAGACGGCGCCTGTAATTGCGAGAGATAGGCCGCCAGTCGCTCGTGGGTCGCTTTGAAGGCCGGCATCACCGCGATGACCCGGTAGTCGGCGTTTTGTTCGACCGAGTCGAAACGAGTCAGCGCCTCGCTGAATTCGGCCGGATTCACCGCCGGCTCGGTCTCTTCCGCCTTACTCTGGGACAAAGCCATGCCCGACGACAACATCAGATACTGCTGCCAGCCGGCTCCGGTGGAAATGTGGTCCAGCGAGCGATTCAACTCGTGGGCGGCAAAAAACAACTGCCGCCGCTGCCGTTGTTCCGGCGCGGTCACATACTCGGTCAGCGCGAGCTGCAGGATGCGAAAACTCGGCAGGGTCGCCATCTCGCCAAACTCCGCCGCGCTGCTCGCTTCGCCGTGGATCTTCAAGATCTCCTGCAATTGCCGGCGAACGTCATCTGGCGGCGGGACGTCGGCTTGCTTCGATACCAAAGCGGCAATGTCGGCGGTCTTGAGCTGAGTCCTCCAGGCCTTGCCCGAGGGGTAGTGGTCGAGGTCGGCGTCGAGCTGTCCCGACAAATCTCCGAGTGCCTGGCACAGCGAGTGCCAGCTCATTTGCTGGAAGTCGGCGGCTGTCGGAAAGCCGTGACCCCTGCGATAGCCGGGTGAGTGCACGCTCACGAACGGCGCTCGGACGTACGAACTGCCGTCGGGATACCGATAGACGCGCACGAAGGGCGCTCTGACATACCCAGGAGCGACCTGCACCAATTGTGCCTGCCCGAGCTGGCCGAGCGCAAGCCAAAAGAGTACGGGCATCGTGAGGTAGAAGATGACTCGATGCATGGTGGATTCTCCGGTTTGGGTTCTCGGATGGACGCTAAGCCGACATATTCCCCCGTGGGCTGAGCCTGAAACCGATCCAGATCGGAATGCCCGCCATTTTACCAAAATGCCTCTCCTTCCGCGTCTAGCTCACAGGATTTTTTTCCTCATTTTTCCCCGACGGCCCTGCCTGCTCACGTCCCGCGCGGGCGGGAAAAGCAGGCGGCCCAACCGTGGCACGCAGGCGGTATGAGCCCGTCGGACTCGTAGAAGGCGCACGGAGCGTGGCGTGGCTCGCGAAGGCAAACTAAGATCGAGCAACGGCACGCGGTGTTCGAACGGCGAAGGCCAGCCGGCTGGAACAAGAGATTGACGAATTGGTGACGCACCTGTACAAGCTGACTCCGGATGAAGCAGCGCCCATTCAGAGTGCGGACTGAGAATACATAGAACGCGGGGCCTCTCGGCTGGCTCCGGAGCCTCAACGGAACAGGTCTCACAAATGCAGTCGGAAAAGCGAAGTGAGAACCATGAATTGGCCAGCAACTCGCTGGCTGAAGAACTTCGGCCGATCTTCGACGACTTTGTGGCCCACGATAATTTCGCCCGCACGAGGCGTCGCGGTGCCTCGTTCGTATCGCACATCATCTTTGCCGAAATGGTTCGTGCCGGCTGGCGACTGCCCGCTGATCCGATCCGAGACTCGGCCGCGTCTGACCAGGCCTGAAATGAAGAAGGAATCCAAATTCAACTTCGACCTAGAGGAATCATTTCCGCACCTTCCGGCTGCCCCGATCGTGGAGGCAGTGATTCACTGGGTTGCAAGACGACAAAACCCGCTCCCACAGGCCGAGTGGCGAGATCAACTTACCAAGCTTCTGCCCGACTATCCTGAGTGCCAACCTCAGCACGAGCTTCGGCTGGAGGCAGAGATTGCCCCTGAAGGATCGTCGACGGAAGTCCGTCGCGACATTTGGCGTGGCTTTCGCCTAACGTCATCCGATAAACGTCAGATCGTCCAGTTCAACCACGATGGAATGGTTTTCAGTCGGCTAAAGCCCTACGAAGACTGGAACGTATTTTCCGCTGAAGGGCTGCGGCTCTGGACGCTGTTTGTCCAGCTAGCTGAGCCGTCCGAAGTGCAACGGCTCGGAGTCCGGTTCATCAACCGGATCGCCCCGATCGATCCAACAAAGCTTGGGAAGTATCTGGCAAAGCCTCCGAAATGCCTGGAGCCGCTGGGTTTGCCAATGACGACTTTCCTCTACCAGAGCACGCACGATGTTCCCGGTCATCCGTTCAAAGTCAACGTAGTTCAAGCGATCCAGCCGCCTTCTCCTCCACAGGCCGAGGGATTTGGACTAATATTGGATATAGACGTCTTCACGACGCAGGCATTTCAGCCTTCTGACGAGATTTTGAACGCACATTTGACAAGGATGCGATGGCTGAAGGACAAAGCCTTCTTCAGTTTGCTGAAGGAGAATGCAATCAAGATATTCAAGGGGAACAAAGAATGACCAACGGATTGATCACACGCGGTTTCAGCGAAACCGCCCAATTCATCGAAAAGACAACGTCGCAAGGCCGTCGACACCTTAAGCAGTCGAATGCTTTTGGTATCGAGAGCACCTTGGGTGATGAACTGGCAACGGTCGGGGAAGAGTGCCGCCAGCCAAACTGGGATGGATTTCAGGCTCTCCCCGTCACTCAAGACACTCTGCGAAATGCATACCTATTCCTGGAATTGCTGCCTCTCGGCTTTCCCGCCCCTTCGATTGGTGCGGAGCCCGATGGTCATCTGACCCTCGAGTGGCATCGTGCGCCAAGGCGAACGCTTTCGGTCAGTGTTAGCCCTGACGGTGATCTGCACTACGCGGCACTCGTTGGCCCAAATCGAGTCTATGGAACCGAGGCATTCGTTGATGAGATTCCCGACACCATCATTGCGTTGATTCGGCGAATCTACTCCGCATGATCGATCCAGCAAACGTACCGGAGGTTGCCAGGGACGAAATGCTGGCCCGATACGTTCTGCATTCCAGCCACGTTCGTCCCAGCAATCAGACGATCAAGCAGGATGCCTTCGTTCCGCACCCTCGCCCAAACCTTTCGGTGACACGTCATCTCTCGGCAACTGAAATTGAGCTTTGGACGGTTGGTGACAATGTGGCCGCTGCAAGCGGTAAGACGCTCTATGGTCGAGGCGATGTCTCGACCACAGTGTGCTTGGCTCGAAATCTAACGGTCAAAGCCTCACCCACGGCCAACAATCCGAATCATGCCGATGTCTCAGCTTGGCCGGCCGACAAAGCGGCACAGAAAATAATCGCTCTCGAAATCGCTGCCGTAGCGAAATTCGTCCCAAAGCCGTAAACGGAGTGCGAGATGGAGTACGCTCGCACTCCGTCATCGCCGTTGTGAACCAGCGCGATCCACTCACGATCGACTTTGTGACCTCCCATACTAACTCGACGCGCGAGCGAGGAATCTTCGTGGTATTTCGCGATGCATGCGTCGAGGTTCGTCTCCGCGCCTCCCTCGCCGCCGCGTCGGGTTAGTGTGCGGCGGAAATGCACCCCGAAAACATTTCTTCCCTTTGCGCTCTCTGTGGCCTCCGTGGCAAAAAAGCTCCCCGCGAAAAATATCTCCAAATTGGCTCACAAACGCCACTAGAAACCAGGCCACGCGTTTTGGGATAATGGCCCCTAGCTGATCGGCCTGAGGGGTGGTTGAGGTGTCAACGGTTTTGCATCGCGTGGGTTGGTTCTTGGCCCGGATCGCACGACCCCAAGTTAGCGCAGCGGGTAAGGACGTGGTAAGTCGCGAAACTACACCGGCGAGCCGCTCACTGCGGAATCACGAAACGATTCTAGATAAGTTTTGCGTGACCGTAG
>JBGQKM010000316.1:0-6205 GCA_041499515.1 Planctomycetia bacterium
CGTTCGAGTATCGCCATGAGAGAGCCTCCTGTTTTCGAATGAGTTTTCTTCGAGGGGCGGTACAGTCTAAGAATCGTCGTCGGATGTCAACGCCAGAACGGGCAATCTCGTCGACCTGAGCCCGGTTTTCGGCCGTGGCGTCACAACCGGGCTTCCACGGCTGGGCCGTCCGTGGCACAATGTCGCCCTCGATTCTGCTAGCAAGCCCCTCGCGGAAAGCCCGCCGTGCGATCGAAGCCCTTGACAAACTTCCTCGATTACCTGGTCTACGTCGTGATTCGCATTTTTGTGTGCGTGGTGCAGGCCCTGCCGATCGAGACGTGCGCAGTGCTGGCAGGCCACCTGGCCACGCTTTGCTCGAGCATTCTCGGGATTCGCGGCGACGTGATCGAGGAGAACTTGCAGCACGCCTTTCCCGAAATGTCCGAGGCCGATCGGCGCGCCTTGAGCTGGCGGATGTGGGAGCACCTGTTCTTGCTCTTGATCGAAGTCGTGCATGCCCCGCGCAAGATTCACGATACGAATTGGCGCCAGTACGTGACGTTGGTTCGCGCCGATCAAATCGTGCGGGCATTTTTCGACGATCGTCCGACGGTCGTGGTGTGCGGCCATTATGGAAACTTCGAGCTCTCGGGGCACGTGCTGGGCATTTTGGGGTTTCCGACGTTCACCATCGCCCGGCCGCTGGACAATCCGTACCTGGACCGGTTTCTCAACGCGTTTCGCGGCCTGAGCGGTCAGTACATCTTGTCCAAGACCGGCAGCTCGCAGCAGGTCGAGGCCATCCTGGCGCGCGGCGGGATTCTGGCTCTTCTGGGCGACCAAAATGCCGGCCCGAAGGGCTGCTGGGTCGAGTTCTTCGGCCGCCCGGCGTCGAGCCACAAGGCCATCGCGCTGTTTACGCTGGCCAGCGAAGCGCCGACCTTGTTTTGCTACGCCCGGCGCACCGGCAAGCCGTTGCACCAGGAGTTGGGCTTGGGCGGAATGTTGGACCCGCGCACGATGTCGTCGGAGATGCAGTCGGTGCCGGGGATAACGCAGTGGTACACGCGGCAATTGGAAGAGACCATTCGCCAAGCGCCGGAACAATACTGGTGGCTCCACCGTCGCTGGAAAGACACCCGGCCCAAGCGGCGAGCTTCCGTTCAAAACCAGGCCGCCTGACCGACCGATTCGACCGGCGCCGCTTGACTTGGCAGGCAACCGATATGGCCCATTGGACTCGCATAGCACGCTCGACCGATTGTCCCTCGGGCACGGCCGCGGAATTGGTTGCCGCGGGCCGCGTGATCGCGCTGTACAACGTGGACGGGACGTTCTATGCCCTGGACGGCGTTTGTCCCCACCAGGGCGGACCGCTGGGGAAGGGTATTGTGCAGGGCTGCATCGTGACCTGTCCCTGGCACGGATGGCAGTTCGACGTGCGCAGCGGCCAGCATCAACTCAATAGCCGCATCGTGCAGCCTCGCTTCGAGGTACGTGTCGAGGGGGAGTGGATCCTGGTAGACTTGGAGTGAATCTGTGACCAGCGAGTGCCATACCTTGATCCAATACCGTGCGTTTCGCAACACCGACTCGCCTCAATTGGCCGATATTTGGCGCAGCCAGGTGGGCCAGCGCGGGCTGATGCAGCCCATGACGATGGCCGTGCTGGAACGCTTTGTCCTGGCAAAACCGTATTTTGATCCCGAGGGTCTGATCGTCGCGGTCGACGACAACAAGGTGTTGGGCTTCGCGCACTGCGGGTTTGGGCCCAGCGAGGATCAAAACACGCTCTCGACCGAAAGCGGCACGACGTGCGTGGTCATGCTCCGGCCCGAAGCCGAGAGCTCGATAGCCGGCGAGCTGTTGGCCCACAGCGAGGCGTATCTGCGCCAGCTCGGCGCCAAGACGCTCTTCGGCGGCGGCAACTTTCCGCTGTCGCCGTTTTATTATGGGCTCTACGGCGGCAGCGAAGTGTCGGGCGTGTTGGATTCCGACGCGCGGATGCAGGCTATTTTCTCCGAGCATGGCTATCGCCCTGCCAAACGCTCGTTGGTGTTCCAACGCGATTTGGCCGGCTTCCGACCGATCGTGGATCGACAGCAGATCCAGATTCGCCGCCACACGAAGTTCGAAACGGTGGTCGATCCGCCGACGACCTCCTGGTGGGAAGGCTGCATGTTCGAGCCCTTCGACCGCACGCAATGCCTGCTGGTGCCGCGCGACGGAGGCCCGGCATTGGCCAGCGTCAATTTCTGGAACATGGAGACCATGTCGCCCGTCTGGGGCGTGCACGCAGTGGGCATCGTGGGCCTGGAAGTCCCCGCCCCGCGGCGCCGACAAGGACTGGCCACGTATCTGCTGGGAGAATCGTTCCGCCAATTGCACACCCAAGGCTTTACCCTGGCCGAGGTGCACGTCGGCGAAGATAACGAGGTCGCGCGGGCCCTGTATCGCAACCTCGGCTTTAGCGAGGTCGACGCCTCGATTCTTTACCGCAAAGACTGACGCAGCATGGCCAGGTGGTCCTGCAGGTTCTGCCGGCAGTCGGGCTCGGCGCGTGAGAGCGGCCCGGACAGGGGCTCGCCGGTCTGCGACCGGGCCAGCGATTGCAAGTAGTTTTGCAGCAACTGCAATCGCTGCGGCGAACTTTCCAGCAAGAAGTGGACCCAGGCCCAGCTCTCCGCATACTCGTTTTGCGTCATTTCGCCGGTGTTGCGCAGCGACTCGAGGCGTGTCATATCCGGATGCCACGCCGCCGCTGACGTGCCGGTGAGCAGTTCCACGTGGGGACGATTCAGGCCGGCCAATCCGCGGGGCACTTCGAAATACTCGGCCAGCCCTTCGTCCAGCCACAACGGCAGATGCGGCACGATGGCGTGCAAATACCCGTGGGCCACCTCGTGTCGCAGGTCCTCGGCCACGCGATCGCCCCAATAGGCGTACACCGACAGCCGCGTGTCGCTTTCGACGAAGAACGCCCGTCGCTTGGGCAGTGCCGGGTATTGCACGAGCAGGAAGGCCGAGAGCTTTTCGGCGGTCGGAAACAGATAGATGTGGATCGGCTCGTCGGAGATCGGCAATGCAAGTTTCGTGCTCACCACCGTGCGTTGCGTGCGCAGCTCTTCCAGCAGCCGATGGTGCTGCGGCAACGGCGAATCGCTGAAAACGACCAACTGGTCGAGCACCCGGCTATTGCGCAACGGCAATGCCGGAGCCGAATGCCAGCGCGAGCAGCCGCCGGCCAGCAGCGAGCCGGCCACGACCATCGAGATCAGGGGGGGAGCGGTCATCCATGACCTGCGAGTTGGGTGCTAGCGTTTGGGGACAGCGCGTTTCGGGCCGTGGCTCGCGGCGCGGCGGGCGATCAACGCGTCGAGCTCTTGCTTCAAGCGGGGCAAAATCGCGTCGTACGGATAGGCCCCCAGTTCCTGGCTGCCGCGCTTGAGATTGACGAAATTCGGCCCGCACCACAAGCCCAGATCCGCATCGTCGGTTTCGCCCGGCCCGTTGACGCGGCAGCCCATCACGGCAATCGTCAGCGCATGTTCCGCGGCGTATCGGGTCATTTCCCTGACGTCTTGGGCCAATTCGATGAAGGCTTCGTTCTCCACCCGCGAGCAACTGGGACAACTGATGATGTTGAGCGTGTCGAGCCCATAGTCGACGACGCTGCGCACCCGGCCGGCGGCGATGTCGGCCAGGATTTGCCGGCCGGCGACGATCTCTTCGCCTTTGCGCGCGTTGGGCACGGTCAGCGAAACGCGAATCGTGTCGCCGATGCCGCGGCTGATGAGCTGCTCGAATGCGATCCGCGTTTTGATCACGCCCTCGGGCGGCAGGCCGGCCTCGGTCACGCCCAGGTGCAGCGGCACGTCGGGCCGCTGGGCCGCGAACCGGCGATTGACCTCGATCACCTTGGCCGGGTCGGAATCTTTCAGCGAGACGCAATACCGAGTGAAGTGCATCGAATCCAGCAACTGGCAGTGTTCCCACGCGCTTTCCAGCATGGGCGTGAGCGAGTCGTGCTGGCGGTATTTGTTCAGTTTGTCGGGATCGACCGATCCGCAATTGACGCCCACGCGCAGCGCGCAGTCGTTTTCGGCCGCCACGCCGACGATGAATTTGACTTTTTCCTGCCAGGGCTTTTCGCGCTCGTGATGATACAAGTGTCCGGGGTTGTAGCGGATCTTGTCGACGTACGGCGCCACGGCCTGGGCCAGGCGATAGTTCTCTTGCAGATCGACCGACAGATTGGCG
This sequence comes from Planctomycetia bacterium, assembly GCA_041499515.1. Classification (GTDB taxonomy): domain Bacteria; phylum Planctomycetota; class Planctomycetia; order Pirellulales; family PALSA-1355; genus PALSA-1355. The sequence continues at coordinate 4,243 of JBGQKM010000316.1, forward strand.
CTGGTGGCGGCGCGGATTTGGGCGAGGGCCTCGGCGTCTTTGGGGCTGTCCACGGCGATCCGCACGATATCGGCGCCGGCCGCCTGCAAGTCGTTGACCTGCGCCGCCGTCGCCTCGACGTCTTGCGTGCGCGTAGCGGTCATGCTCTGCACGGCGATCGGGCTGCCCCCGCCGAGCACGACCGAACCGACGCCAACGCGACGCGTGGGATTGCGCGGTAGATCCAAGGCAAGGGCTCCGTGGCAAGGGATTTAATAGCGTTGGTCGGTCGCGGCGCGACCCCGCCGGCTATCCTTTCAAGATAGCAAACACGCCCCAGCCAGGCGAGGCGAGCTTGCACAAGCCCTCAGAGCCGCAATCGGGCGAACAAAGAAGTGATGGCAAGCGGAAATGCCCGGCGACGGGCCAGATTAGGCGCTAATCCCCATGTATTCGACAGCCGCGGAGGGTTCCAGGATCCCGACTCTGTCTTGCGGCAAGCTGTTCAAAAGAGCGCGATGGATTGACACAAGTGCGTTTCGGTTTTGTCAGTCAGGCCACCCATTGCTACGGCATCGCCGCATCGTCCAGGAGCGACAGGCGGCGCGAAAAAAAGCTGTGGGCCGGAGACCGGCCGCAACCCTTTTTCAAAAACTCAGTTGAGGGGCCGAACTCCCCTCGAACAGTCTCGGAATCCCCGGGTAATCATCCACACTCGATAACCCACAAAGTCTCCCGACCAAACGGCGTGCGGGTTATATTCAACGACCAAGCTGACCTGCCGGGCCCGCGCAAGAACTTTGTGTCGCGCGAAACCAGTATGGCGGCGCAGGTCATGTGCGATGCCGGATCTCACGTCGAGTACTCTCCGCTATCCCACGGCGGGTGAAACATAATGTCATTCGGTTCAAGCATCACACATTCATACGTCGCATCTGGGTCGGCTGGATCATCGTAATTGTTTAGCTGGTACACCAATCCGAAGAAATATCCATCGATTTCTACCCCAAACGGTTTGACGCAGATGTCGCATAGCTTGTACGGCCGAAGTGACTCAAGCAACTCAGCCAGCTTCTTATCGGCCCGTTCGTTTGCCTCGACTTCCCCACCAGCTGTGGTCCCACCGTTCCAAACCTCGGTTCCCAGGTGGTTGCCATCCGCGCCGAACCGGTGGAGCACCGCATACCACCGCTTGTGCTCTGCCCACTGGTTCCGCAAGTATTCGGGAGGGCGATTCCCGCTCCACCAGTCGGCCGGAAACGCGCCGGTTACGAATGCCATGAATTGATTGTCTTCGGCATAGAGGCCGACGAAGCTGAAGCGGTCGTCCTCGAAGCCTTCATACGGAATCAACAGGCGTTCGGGTTCCGCCACCGCACCCCTCCGCGACGGTCCCTTTGACCAAGAATGCGACCGACAGCGCCACAAAGCGAGTCGATCGACCCACTACGCTTTCGGCTTCCGCTTCGATGATCCGTTGCCGGACTTGCCACGTCCGGCCGCGGGTTCGAGCGAAACAATCAAGAGCGGTTCGAGGATCTTCGTGGCGCTCTCCTCGTCCGTAACAATGACAATTCGCTGATTCATGGCCACGAATTCGGGATGCTTGACAAGAACGCGGCGGCCATCGGCCAGGCACAGCGTGAACGGCCTGAATGGCTCCTGCCGCAAAGCACTTCGAATGGAATTCAAATCCATGGATTCCTCGCACTGCAAAAAACCCCCGCAGCCGCGCTTCGCGACCCGGGGGTTATGTAAGTGGCGGGGACAGGATTCGAACCTGCGACCTCGAGGTTATGAGCCTCGCGAGCTACCGGGCTGCTCCACCCCGCGATATGTTTTGAACGGTCGCCAACCCCATCGTCCTCCTGACGACGATGACGACCAGCAGGTGTATTGTAGCGGACCAGGCATGAATCGTCGAGGGCTGTCCCGAGACCACGCACCGGCGATCTCCCAAGATCCGTCCGAGGCCGCGCCAGGA
>JBGQKM010000317.1:0-6187 GCA_041499515.1 Planctomycetia bacterium
CGTCCTTACATACCTCATATTGTACTCACGCTACTGATCGTGCTGCTTGGCGCTGCGCACGTGCAAGCCACGCCGATCTTCGAACCGAACAACCGGCCGACGCAGGCCACGATACTCAATGTTGGACAGCTCTCCGTGGCCGACAGTTTAAATGGCGACTCCGGCCGGCCCAATACGCTGTTGGCATCGTCCGATCCGGCCTTCACGAAAATCTTGGCCGTCGACGACAACAGCAGCCCGCTGGGCGATGGGTTTGCCAGCAAGTTGACCGGCGTGCCGCTGCAGCCCAACGGCTCGGCCTATTTTCGAGTCACCGGCGCGCCGGATACATCGTTTACGGGCAACCAAACGCAAAGCGGCAGTTACTCGGTGCGATTTGATCTGTTCGACGCACAGCACAATTTCTTCGAGTCACTGCCCATGGACTTCGAAGGCGTAGCGCCCGGCATGCTCGATTTTGTCTGGTTCGATCCACCGAAAGTCGCCGAGCCCCAGCGCGTCGGCGGCACGGTCGACGTCACGATCAATAACGTGGTCGGCCCTGGCACCGGCGACTCGCTCGACTTTTTCCGGTTCTCGGGCTTGCAGCCTGGTCAGCAATTCACCGCACACCTGACCGCCAATTTCCACGGCTTGATCGGATTGTACAGCGGGGTCAGCAACCTGGTGGCAGAGAGCCATCCGGGAGATAACGCGCCGACGCTCACTGGGAATGCCGACTCGCAGGGCCGCATCCTGATCGGCGTTTCCGGCGGCAATGACACCGCGTTTAAAGGCGAGCACGTCGAGCAGGGGCAATATCTTCTGACCGTCGTTCCGGTGAGCGTGCCGGAGCCGAGTAGCGTGCTCCTCTTGGCCTTGGGCGGCGCATTGGCCATGCTCGGCCCACGGCTACGGCGAAGCTTCTGCTTCAACATCATCCACCGCCTGAGGGGTCAATAGCGCTGGCGTCGCGTCCAACGGCGGTGTTGGCGCGGTGCCTTGCGATCCTGGCTCGGGGAAGCCGGCCGAAGCGGAATTGAGCGGCGACGTTTGTGGTGGAATGACGATCGCGGCCGGCGCCGTTCTTTCCAGCGGCGCAGGCGGCGCCAAATTGAGTGTGCCGGCGTCGCTTGGCAAGGCCTCGTTTGGATTCGAACTTCGGGACGACTGTGCGCCGCCGGTTGGCTTCGAGGTGGTTGGCGCCCGCGGCTCGGCAAATGAAACCGGCGCCATGCGGGAATGCGGGTCGGATTGCTCAGGCGCGTCCTTGGAGGTCGCCAGCGCGGCGGGACCGGACTTGCGTTGCTTCATCACGTAGTTCAAGTCGACCGGCTTTTCGATGAGCTGTTTGTTTTGAGCGATGATCGGCGCCGTTGGTCGCCAGTTGCCGCCATCAGCCAAAAACGCGCCGTTGTGTTCCAATATCGAACCCTTCTCGAAGTGCACGTTTTTAAGCGCTACGGCATACTCGATGCGGGCCCGGTGGTAGCCGGTCTCGGCGTCGGCCAGTCGAATGCGCGCATCGAGCACCAGTTCCAGCGAGACCTTGCCCCCCAGCTCGAAGAAGGCATCGTTCGCCCGGCGGAACTGATCCTCGGCCGCGCTAAGCCGATTGTAGGCCGCTTGCATGTGCAGGTAGGCGCGCTCGGCATCGGCATAGGCGTCGGCCAGATCGTGGATGGTTTGTCGCTGCTGCTCTTCCAGGATGGCCCGCTCGCGAGCCACGCGCATCTGCGAATTGCGCACCGCGGCGTGTTCGCGCCGAAAACCGACCGTCATGGAATACATGAAGCCCAGTTCCCATTCCTGGAACTGGCCGCTGGTCAGATTGGCGTAGGCATTGTCGAACGAGTTGGCCGGATCGGCCGGGGCGATCAGGTCGTGGCCGAACCCGCGCCAGCGATAGCGGCCGGTCAGGTCGAGCCGCGGCAGCAGGAAGTTGCGGTTGGCCACCAATTCCATGTTGGCGCGCTCGACCATCGACTGTTGCCGCCTCAGTTCGGGGCGGCGGGCCAGGGCCTCTTCGGCAATCGCGCACCAGTCGAACGAGATCTTGGCCTCGGGCGGCTTGTCGCTGGGACGAATCAATTTGCCGTCATTGATCGGAATGCCCATGAACATTCGCAGGCGGCGCTCGGTGGCATGCACGCCGCCGATGCCGCGAAAGGTGCCGCCCATGCTGCCGTTGTTGGTGCGCGTGCGTTCGACCAGGCGTCCGCCGAGTGCGTCGAGCACGTCTTCTTGAAAGCGGTAATACTGCTCGAGCGCCTGCACTTCCTGAAGTTTGCTATAGCCGCGACCTTCCTGCACGTTGGCGTGAATGATCCGCCAGGTGTTCAGCGCCGTGTCGCGCGCCGCGATTTTCGCGTCCAAGTCGCGATAGGCGTAGTACAGATCCCAATAGGCGTTCTCCAGGTTGCTCACGTAGTCCCGCAGCGCGATTTCGAAGTCCGCCGTGCTGACGTCGTTATTCAGCCGGGCGATGACCACGCCGTTGATCTGCCCCGGCGAGGACCGGGGGCCGGCAATGCGGTTGAATTCCGTGCCCGCTCCTTGCAACAACGGCTGGCGAAACTCGGTCTCGTAATTCACGTTCCACGAGCTGCGGAACAAGTTGGCCGGCGCATTGTTATCGTCGTAGTCCAGGTGCTGGCGTACCGCGAACGTACCGCCGCTGGCGGTCGTCTTGCTCAACTCGGTGTCGAAGTTGTCCAGATCCTGGTTAAACAGAAACGTGCCGCCGCCCAGAAACAGGTTGTTGAACGCACGGTCGTTATGTTGGGCGAACATCCGCGTGGACAACTGCGCGTCGAAGGCGGCCAACGCCCCGTCCATGCCGAAACGCGCATCGGTGGCCTGGATGGCCGGGTCGCGAATCGTCTGCGCTAGCGCCGGCGTGCGCAACACGCTGCCGCCCAGGTCGCGCAGCACTTTCGAATTTTCCAGACCTAAACGAATCACTTCGTCGAGCGTCATGTCCCAAGCCGGCGGCGGCGCGCTCTCGTCGATTACCAATGGCGACTCGGTCGACAGCGGATGCCGGCCCGACGTGATCTCCCCCTCGAAGGTCGGCTGCGTGTTGTTGGCCACCGTGCGGTAAAAATCCATGTCGTCCTCGGGCACGCACGGCGGATGAGTCACCAGGCAGCCGAAGCTGAGCAAGGAGCCTGCCAGCACGACCAGGCCGAGCGTCGCCGGTCGCACCCAGAGGCATGTACCGCTAGCACGACAAGCGGTGCGCAGATCGGCGCCAACTCCAACCTGCCGAAACAGGCGGTCGCTCCGCGCTAGTTTCAAACGGATCTGCTGATTCAACCGCATGAATCTCGCACCAAAATAAGTCCCCGCGGCGATCGTTTGGCCGGAAATGTCGGCCCAGGTTCTGTGACGCGCGCAGTCCTGAAACCGCACGGAACCATAGATCGGCAACCTCCCAGTCACTTCGATCCTAATTTTCAACATAACCGGCAAGATTTCTCCAAATACCGGACACTGCCACTGCCCTGACAGGACGCCCCAAATCATCGGCGTTGTGCAGCTTATCGACTATACTGGAACCCTATGGGCGCTCACTCGCTACCTGTCGACTTCGCGGGCTCCAACCCCAATTGGCAAGAGATCGAGGAATTGCTCGATCAATTGGCCGAGCTTGCCAGGACCACCGGTGACGCGCGCGACTTTTACCGCCAACTGCTCGATCGCATCGTCCCGGCGATTGGGGCCTCTGGCGGAGCGGTGTGGACCGCCCAGCGGCCGACAGAGTTGCTGCTGGAGTACCAAATCGACCTGGCCGGCTCGCAGCTTCCGCTGGAGCCCAGCGCGCTGGAGTGCCATCGGCGGTTGGTAGAAGACGTACTTCACAGCGGCCAACCGCGCACAGCGCCGCCGCGCTCCGGCGAATCGACGTCCGACGCGGCGACCAATCCCAGCGACTGCTGGCTTGTGTGCTATCCGTTTCGCGCCGGGCCTGAGGCTTCCGGCGTGATCGAACTGGTCCAGCGCCACGCGATGTCGCCTGCCGCGGTCCGGGGTTGTCTAAGGTTGCTGGCCGCCGCGGTGGAATTGACCGAGGATTTTCATCGCCATCGCGAGCTGGGCGAACTGCGCCAACGGCAACTAATCTGGCGCGACTTCGAACACTTTGCAGAACAGGTGCATCGCAGTCTCGACTTGAATCAAACAGCGTTTCTCATCGCCAACGAAGGCCGGCGAATTCTGGATTGCGACCGCGTCAGCATTCTCTTGCGCCGCGGAAAACAGTGCCGCACCGCGGCGATCAGCGGTGTCGACGCGCTCGATCGTCGCGCCCAGGTTGTCCGCGCGCTCGAGCGCTTGACGGCCCGCGCGGTCGCTGCCGGCGAACTGGTGTGGTACTGCGACGGCGCCGCGGACATGCCGGACGAGATCGAGCGGCCGTTGCAAGCATATCTCGACGAGAGCCACGCCCGAACCGTGGCGATCGTGCCCCTTTGTGAGCCGCAATCGGCCTTGCCCCAGCGGCCCGCGCGGGTGATCGGCGCGCTGGTGGCCGAGCAATTACAAGCTTCGCCGTCCGACGCGCGATTGCGCGAGCGCGCCGGCGCCGTCGCGCCGCACGCGGCCACTGCCCTGAACAACGCGCTGGTGCATTCGCGGTTGCCGCTGTCAACGCTCGGGCGAATGCTGGCCAGAATTGGCTGGTTGAGCGAAGCGCGGCAACTGCCCAAGACAGTACTGGCGCTCTGCGCGATCGTGGCGGCGGTCGCGGCGCTGGTGTTCATCCCGGCGGATTTCGACATCGAATCGCGCGGCGAGCTTCAGCCCCAACTGCGGCGCGACGTGTTTGCCTCCGATGACGGCGTGGTGAGCGAGTTGCTCGTCGATCACGCACGCGCGGTTCACACGGGCGATCCGCTGGTCGTGCTCCGCAAGCCCGAACTCGACTTGGAGTTTCGCCGCTTTGCCGGCGAGATTCAAACGGCCGAGAAAAAGCTGGCCGCCGTGCGGGCCGAGCGTTTGTCGAACGTACCGGTCGAGCCCGATTCGCGCCGCAACGTGCACCAATTGACCTCCGACGAGGAAGAACTGAAGGAGCTGCTCAAGGGACTTCTGGCCCAACGCGAAGTTCTCCAGCAGCAGCGTGCCGACCTCGTCGTGCGCAGCCCGCTGGACGGGCAGGCACTGACTTGGAACCTGGAAGAGTTGCTTTCCGCGCGCCCCGTGCAGCGCGGCCAGTCCTTGCTGTCGGTCGCCGATCTTGCCGGTCCTTGGGTGGTCGAGCTGCACGTGCCCGACCATCGCGCCGGGCATGTACTCTCTGCGCGCGAGGAACTGCGGACCGACCTGGCCGTTTCGTTCGCGCTGGCCGCCGATCCGGGCAAGGTCTACCAGGGGCGCATCGAGGATGTGGCACTGGCCACGCACCTCGACGAAGCCGACGGGGCGACGGTGCTGGTCACCGTGGCGTTCGACCGCGAGGAAGTGGAAGGACTGCGCCCCGGAGCGACGGTGCTGGCCCGCATCGATTGTGGCCGGCGCTCGTTGGGTTACGTCTGGCTGCACGATTTATTCGAAGCCGTTCAATCTCACTGGTGGTGGTAACGAGCCATGCGTCGCCGTACCCTTTCTGTCGTCCTGTTGCTGACGGGGGTGTCTTGCGCGCCGGCCCTCGCGACCGACGACGTGCAGGTCAATTCCGTGCTGGTGAAATTGAGCGAACAGGTCGAAGTTCCGGCCCGGGTGGCAGGCGTGCTTGCAAAGATCTCAGTGCGCGAGGGAGACATGATCGCTCAATCCGCGCCGGTTGCGCAAATCGAAGACGCTGACGCCCAACTGGAAAAGCGGCGGGCTCAGATTGAACTGAAGCAGCTCAATTCTCAGCTCCGCGAGGCGACCGAGCAGGCCGTTGAATTTGCGCGGCAGGCCGAAGCCTCAGCCAGGGCGAAGTCGGAGTTCCTCGCGAACACAAGCCACGAGATCCGCACCCCGATGAACGGCGTCATCGGCATGACCGGCCTCCTTCTCCAGACGAACCTCGATGAAGAGCAGCTCGAATGCGTCGAGACAATCCGCGAAAGCTCCGACGCACTCCTCACCGTCATCAACGACATCCTCGACTTCTCCAAACTCGAGGCAGAGAAAATGGTCATTGAAGTCATCGACTTCGACCTCCGTTCGCTTATGGAAGACGTCCTCCACCTCCTCGCCGAGGCGGCCGAGCGCAAAG
>JBGQKM010000318.1:0-6161 GCA_041499515.1 Planctomycetia bacterium
AGCGAGGAAGTGGCCGAGTCGACGGCCTTCGTGGCGCGGGCCACCGAGTCGTACCAGGCCGCCGGCAAGAGCGACGTGGCCGAGTTGGCCCTGGCCGATTTTTGCCAGGTGTTGTTGGGTTTGAACGAGTTTATTTACATCGACTGAGGGCGGTCGCCATGAACCAGCCACACTTGTTCGCGCCGCCCGCGTCAACTTATGCCTCGCGTCGCGATTTTCTACGCCAGGCCGGCAGCGGTTGCGGGCTGTTGGCTTTGGCGGCGATGTTGGATCAGCAGGGCCTGTTGTCGTCAGCTCAGGCTGCCAATGACGCGCGGCTGAATCCGATGGCGCCGCGGCCGGCCCATTTCCCCGCCAAGGCCAAAAGCGTGATCTGGCTGTTCATGAACGGCGGGCCCAGCCAGGTCGACACCTGGGATCATAAGCCAGAGCTGACCAAGCGCGACGGCCAGGACTTGCCGGGCTTTGACAAGAACACCGGCTTTTTCACCGACCAGGTCGGACCGCTGATGAAGTCGCCGTTTCGGTTCGCCCAGCATGGCCAATCGGGCGCATGGGTTTCGGAGATTTTTCCCAAGATGGCCGAACACGTCGACCAGATGGCCTTCATCCACTCGTGCTTCACCAAGACCAACAATCATTCGCCCGCGCTGTTCGAAATCAACACCGGCTTTAGCCGCATGGGTTTTCCGTGCATGGGCGCCTGGATCACGTATGGCCTGGGGACCGAAAACCAGAACCTGCCCGGGTTCATCACGATGTACGACACGCTGGGGCGCGGGCTGCCCAAGGGCCATGCGCAAAACTGGGGCGCCGGTTTTCTGCCCGGCGTGTTTCAGGGCACCGCGCTGAACGCCCAGGGCGCGCCGATCAACAATCTGTATCGTCGGGCCGACATGACCGACGCGCAGCAGGTGGCGCAGCTCGATCTATTGCGCCGGCTCAATCAGCATCAGCCGCAAGCCCACGAAGCCGACCTGGCGGCCCGCATCGAGAGTTTCGAGTTGGCCTATCGCATGCAGATGGCCGCCCCGGAGGCGCTAAACATCGAGAGCGAGCCGGCCCACATTCGTCAGCTCTACGGCATCGACGACCCCAAGTGCGCCCACTTCGCCAAGCAGGTGCTTACGGCCCGCCGGCTGGTCGAGCGAGGCGTGCGTTTCGTGCAGATTTATAGCGGCGGCATGGAAAACGAGCGAAGCTGGGACGGGCACGCGAATATTGGGCAAAACCACAAACAGTTCGCCGGCGAAACCGACACGCCCATCGGCGGTCTGTTGAGCGATCTCAAGCAGCGCGGCCTGTTGGAGTCGACGCTGATTATTTGGAACGGCGAATTCGGCCGCCTGCCGATCGTGCAAAAAGGAGGCACGGGGCGCGACCACAATCCGCACGCCTTTACCACCTGGCTGGCCGGCGGCGGCGTGCAAGGCGGCGTCCATTACGGCGCGACCGACGACATCGGCCACAAGGCCGTGACCGATCGCGTGAGCATTAACGATCTGCACGCCACGATTCTGCACCTGCTGGGCATCGACCACGAGCGGCTCACCTACCGCTACAACGGCCGCGACTTCCGCCTGACCGACGTCGCCGGCCGCGTCGTGAAAGAAGTCGTAGCCTGATTCCCCTCTCCCCTCGTGGGAGAGGGCGGCGAGCGCAGCGAGCCGGGTGAGGGGGCAGCCTTATTGTTAGGCGCCGATCTACCCGCCTTGCAGCCGCGACCAAATCAACTCTTCCACCGCCTCACGATCTAACGTCAATTCATGATTCCAAAATCGAACGACGCGAAATCCATTTTCCGCCAACCAATTCGTCCTGTCCGCATCGTACTCCTTTTGTTGTGCGTGCTGACCACCGTCTAATTCCACGATCAATCGACGGTCGAAACAAACGAAGTCGGCGATGAACGGTCCGAGCGGAACTTGTCGCCGAAATTTGTAATGGGCAAAGCGGCGATTGCGAAGCCGAGACCAGAGGATCCGTTCCGCGTCGGTCATGGTGCGACGCAGCGCGCGGGCACGGCCAAGGGTGCGAGCATTGCGCAGCGGGTGCTTTGTTGCTTCGATTGAGAAGGTGCATCGTCGATCATAGGGCTGCCCCCTCACCCGGCTCGCTGCGCTCGCCACCCTCTCCCACGTGGGGAGAGGGAAGTCGCGAAAACTCGCTCTCTCACGTTTCATGCCCTCTGGCACACTTCACGCGATTAGGTCGTGCACGACGGTGCCGGCGACGTCGGTGAGGCGCATTTCGCGGCCGCCGTGGTAGAACGTCAGTTGTTCGTGATCGAGACCCAGCAGGTGCAGGATCGTGGCGTGCAGATCGTGGACGTGGACCGGGTTTTCCACCGCGGCGTAGCCGAACTCGTCCGTGGCGCCGTAGACCTGGCCTCCTTGGATGCCGCCGCCGGCCATCCACATGCTGAAGCCGCGCGGGTTGTGGTCGCGGCCCTTTTGGGCGTTTTCGCTGGTGGGCGTGCGGCCAAATTCGCCTCCCCAGACGACCAGCGTCTCGTCGAGCAATCCGCGCGCTTTCAAATCCTTCAACAAAGCGGCGATCGGCTGGTCGGTTTCGGCGCAGTGCAATTCGTGATTCGCTTTCATCCCGCGGTGGGCGTCCCAGTTCTCGTCGAAATGACCCCCGCCGGAATAAACCTGCACGAAACGCACGCCCCGCTCGACCAGCCGGCGAGCCATCAGCACGCGGCGGCCGAATTTTTCGGTGGTCGGGTTGTCGAGCCCATATTGTTTGAGCGTCTCGGGGCTCTCGCGGTTCAAGTCGACCGCTTCGGGCGCGTATTGCTGCATGCGGAAGGCAAGCTCATAACTTTCCAGGCGGGCAGCCAATTCCGTGTCGTGCGGCAGTTTCTCGCGGTGCATGTCGCCCAATTGTTCGAGCAAGTCAAGTTGTTGCCGCTGTTGAGACCGGGTGATGCCGCCGCGCGGCGAAAGATCGATAATCGGATCGCCGCTGGTGCGGAACTGCGTGCCCTGATAGCTGGCCGGCATGAATCCGGCGCCCCAATTCGGTGCCCCGCCGATCGGCCCGCCGCGATGATCCAAGAGCACGACGTAGGCCGGCAGATTCTGATTCACGGTCCCCAGACCGTAAGTGACCCACGAACCCAGGCTGGGATAGCCTTGACGCAGGCTGCCAGTGTTCATTTGCAACAGGCCCGAACCGTGGGCGAAACTGTCGGCATAGCACGAACGCACGATGGCCATGTCGTCGACGCATCCGCCGAGTTGCGGAAACAAGCTCGACAGCTCGATGCCCGCTTGACCGTGCTTCTCGAATTTCCAGGGACTGCCCAAGAGCGGCTTGCCGTTGTTGTTCTTGTGATCGAAGCGCGGGTCGCTTTCCAAAGCCGGCATCGGCTGGCCATCGCGCCGAGTCAATTCAGGCTTGGGATCGAACAGATCGACGTGACTCGGTCCGCCGTACATGAACAGCGAGATGCAGCTTTTCGCCTTGGGAGCGAAATGGGCCGGCCGGGGCGAGAGCCGCGAGACTTTCGCGGTGTCCGCAGCCACGGCGCGAGAAAAAAAGCCATCCTGAGCCAACATCCAGGTCAGCGCCGTGCCGACGAATCCGCCGCCGGCCTGCCAAATAAACTCGCGCCGCGTCCGGCCGCAAGGAGTCAACCGCGGCAATGGATCGCGCTGGAACGCCATCGGCTGGTCAGCGACATGGCGTGTTTTCTGGAGTTTTGACACTGGGGCTCTCCTTGCGATTTCACCGGGCGGTCGTCGGGATCAACATTTCCTGAAACCGGTTTCAAAACTGCTCGGAGAAGGGGACAGTCCCATTTTGCTCCGAGGACTCCGCAAAATCGGGACAGTCCCCGCAGTTTTGAAACCGCTTCTACTGCACATATGCGAACTCGTTGGTATTGAACAGCACCAGGCAAAGCGCGGTCAGCGTCTGGCGTCGTGTTGCATCGGCCGTCGATCCGCCCAGAGCGTCCGCGGCGATCTGGGCCTGCTGTTTGCTTAAAAAATCCAAGAGCGCCGCGCGCTCTTTCTCGCTCGGCCGACGCGACAGGGCCAGCCGATAGGCCAGTTCGACGCGGGCCGCGTCGTCGGTGCCAGCCTCTTTCATCAGCCGCTCGGCAAAAGCCTGGGCTTGCTCGTGAATGAACTCGCCGTTCAAAAACGTCAGAGCCTGGGGGGCGATCGTCGATACGATCCGCTGTTCGCACGTTTCCTCGGTGCTGGGAAAATCCAGCACTTCCAATTCCGGCACTAGCAGCGTTCGCTTCACAAACACGTATACGCTCCGCCGCGCGGCCTGCGCCGGCGGAGAGGTTGCCCAGCCGTCGCCGGGGCGCGATTGCGTCTCCAGCACCTCGCGGGAGATCTTGGGATAAACGCCCGGCCCTCGGCCCTGCGGGTTCAATTGGCCACTCACGGAGAGAATCGTATCGCGCAGCGCCTCGGCCTCCCTCCGCCGTGGACGGAATCGTCCCGGCAGAACCCCCGGCGGATCGACGCGTGCCGCGACCTCTGGTGAAGTCGACGCCATCTGGTACGCCCGCGAAAGAACCATCAGCCGCTGCATCCGCTTGATCTGCCAGCCGCCGGCCACAAACTCGCTGGCCAGCCAATCCAACAGCCTCTGATCGGTCGGTGGCGCGCCCATCAGGCCGAAATCATTTTCGGTCGACACGATTCCATCGCCAAAATGGTGCTGCCACAGCCGGTTGACCATCACGCGCGCCGTCAACGGATGGTCGGGCCGCGTCAGCCAGCGGGCCAGTTGCAGGCGGCGGCCGGTCGAATGATCGGTCGGCGCCGGCGCGGGCGGCGGCTCGTCGACCAGGATCGCCGGAAACCCGGGACCGACTTCCTCGCCCGGGCTGCGCGGATCGCCGCGGCGAAACACGTGGCTGGCGCCAAACGTCGGTCCCTCTTCGTACCAGACATAGCCCTTGGCAAGCGGGGTCGGGTACCTGGCTCGATGGGCCGCGAGTTGCTGACTCATCGCGTCGAATTCCCCGCGCTCTTCGGTCGTGGCCAATTCTTGCGCAAGCTCTTTCAGCTTGGCCGCGTGTTTGGCCAGCAATTGTTTTTGCGGGTCGTTGAGTTTGGCCGGTTCGACGGCAAGCGCCGTGAGAACTTCGGCTGGCAACTTTTTTGCCAGGTCGCCGACCTGCCCCGCGGCGACTGCGCGCTGGCAGATCTGCCACTGCAGATTGCGAATGGGCTGCTCCAGCTCGCCGCTTTCGGCTTCGAGCTCTTTCACCCGCGCTTGATAGGCGGCGACTTCCGCGGCCGGGCCGATGTCTCGGTCCAAGTCGGCCCGATCGCGTTGCGGCCGCTTGAGGGGGGCGAAAATCGCCTGAAAGCGCGTGTAGTCTTTCTGCAAGAACGGCTCGAATTTGTGGTCGTGGCAGCGAGCGCAACGCAGCGTCAGGCCCATGAACGCGGCCGACGTGGCCGCCACGATGTCGTCCAACTGGTCATAACGGTCGGCCAGGTAGTCGGCCGGCTCGTCATCCCACGGGCCGAGACGCAGCATCGTGGTGGCGATTTGCGTTTCAACATTGGAGCCCTCCACTTCGTCGCCGGCCAATTGCTCGACCAGAAAGCGATCGTAGGGCTTATCGGCGTTGATCGCGTCGATGACCCAATCGCGATAGCGCCAGGCCTGGGGCTTGAGCCCGTCGCGCTCATAGCCGTTGGTTTCGGCATAGCGAACCACGTCGAGCCAGTGCCGGGCCCAGCGCTCGCCATACTGGGGTCGCGCGAGCAGATCGTCGACAACCCGCTCGAAGGCCGTGGGGCTGGCATCGGCCAGAAAGGCGTCCAGCTCGGCCGGAGTGGGCGGCAGGCCGATCAGGTCCAGATACACCCGCCGCAGCAGCGTCGAACGCTCGGCCGGCGGCGCCGGCTTGACGCCGATTTTTTCCAGGCCCGAGAGGATAAAGGCGTCGATCGGATTGCGAACCCAGGCCGCGTTGGAAGCCGGCGGAACCTCGGGCCGCTTGACCGGTTGAAACGACCAGTGTTCGCGGCGGTCGGCCTCGAACTGATGCCGGCCATAGGGCTCCTCGGCACGCGCGGCCATCGACCCCAACCACAGGGCCGCGAGCGTCCACGTCGCGATCGAGATCGGTACCCGACGCCCCATGCCAAAAACCCTCGGGATACGCCGCAAAG
>JBGQKM010000319.1:0-6156 GCA_041499515.1 Planctomycetia bacterium
AACTATTATCCTGGTCGTCCTGTTTGACGTCGTAGAGGGCGATCAGATTCGGGTGTTTCAGATTCAAGCAGTGAGTGACGCCGCGCAGTTCGACGTCGAGATTGTGGCGGATCAGCTTGATCGCGACTTCCTTGCCGCCGTCGCTCACCGCGAAGTAGACTTCGCCGAATCCGCCGCGGCCGACGCCCCGTTTGATCGTATAGCCCGCCAGGGGTCGCGCGCCGTTGGCGTGCGTGAACTTGAGCGGTCCGCCTCGTTGCGGCTCGTTTTCGGCTTGGGTGGCGTGAGGGTCCATCGGTTCGTCAATCGGTTCGAGCGTAAGGGCCGTGTTTTCCGTCCGCGAGAGCATCGCCCACCTTCTCTTCTCTCCGGGGGTCCTTGCCGGGCGAGCCCTCGCGAGGTTTTCGCCGCCCCCCAGCAACCCGGTCCCTAACCTTGAATTATGACACGAAGTTTCCAGGCACCAAACTCAGATTTCCTCCAAACTGAACGAAAATTGCTCACCCACCACGTGCGATCGGGGCGTCAACGGCGCATGCTGTTGATAGGTTTTGCCGTCGACCTCCAGCGCTCCGGCGGTACGGCAGTACAAACCGCCGTGCTGCCGGTGCAGGACCACGTCCTGCGGCCAGGTGCGGCAGACCACGTGATTGTTCGCGCCGGGCCCCAGCACGCAGGTATCGGCCATCAACAGCACGGCGGCCGACGAGGGCTGCGTGCGATGATTGCTGAGGAAATCCAATCGGGCCGTGGCGCTCAGCGGATGCGGGCGGCTGAAACGCAACTGCAAGGCCGGTCCCAATTCGATCAGGCTGCCATCGTGGATCCAACTCACGGAGTCGATCTTGTGGTGGTTCAGCCACACGTCTCGCAACGGCTCGATCATATATCCCTCCTCGTCGCGGCGGATCGTGGCGTGATGGCGCGACAAATCGGCCAACAGCGGCACTTCCACCACGCTGTCCGGCACGGCCTGCCCCAACCGGACTTCGTTGCCCAGACAAACCAGGAACCCGCCCACCGCATCGACCCACAACAGCAGACGAGATTTGGAAGCTGGATTCTTCACGGCACTTTCGATCCACGGTATGCAAGCTGCCGAATCGGTTGTCCAGGACCGGGCGGAATTGAACATCTTTCGAATTCCCCGCATGGCTGCTGCCGGCGTGTCCAGCAGGGCAGATCCCACGAGCCGCGTCAAGACACGGTTGCACCAGCCAACCGTGTCACTCATTTGCAAGCTCCCATCACCGCGAGACACTCTCCTAGTGCGCGTCGGCAGTCTGCGCGCCGGCCACTTGGGGCGCATCCTTTTCCGCGCTAAAGTACTCGCTGACCTGGTCGACGATGTTTTCCGACTGCGGGGCCGAAACCGGAATCTCGCTGTCGATGTCGCATTGCGTGTTGGCCAGCCGCTCGGCCACGTTCAGACGCGTACGCACCTCGGCAATCAACTCCTTCGCCCGCCCCAATTGACTGTCGTCGATGTTATGTTCACTCACGGTCTGCGCGACTTCCACCATTTTAAACCGCGCTTCGAGGTTCTCCACGTCCACCTCCAACTGGCGCCGGGCGGTCAACATGCCCTCGAGTTTCTGCCGGGCCGCGTCCAGGCTCTTACGCCGGGCGACCAGAATGTCGCGCAGACTGCCCAACGTGGCGTCGTGCGTCTTGTAACGCTCGAACCGATTCGCCAGGTCGAGCTTCACCTGTTGGATCGGGTAGCTGCGGCCTCCGTACTGATAGACGGGCTGGGCCGTGGCCAGATCGGTCTTGAGCTTCATGATTTCGGCCCGATCTTTTTCCATCGTGGCCGACGTCTGAGCGATCTGTTTGTCCAGACGCTCGACTTCAACTTCTTCCTGGGCGATGACATGCATGTTCTTGCGGATGTCCGGCACCAGGTTCTTCACCATCCGCCGCGCCCGCTCGATTTCGAATTCGACGGGCACCTGCGCTTTGACGGAGTCTTTCATCCAGCCAAATGAGGTGTGAACATAGCTGGCGGCATCGCGGCCGAAAAACAGCACCATCAGCAGGGCCAGGCCCCCAACGGTTACCAACGTCTTCTTGATCATGGTTCAATCCTCCCACACGATGGGTCAACGAAACAGGTTCTCGACGAACCGAAACCGCCGCAACACTGGGGTATTCGCCGCCAATTGGCCGGGCTTGGCCGATTCTTTGAAGATTTTTCAAACCGTCCGGTTTTTGCTTCCGCGTTCCAAGCGGTTAGGCTAGTTGTGTCAACCATGCTTCTCCCGGGGTCCATCAGCCGTGCCCGACGTTTCGCAAGACCAATTGGCCCAACAAGTTCACGCCCAGGGCATGCGCTTCGTGATGGCCGTGACCGGCGGCGGCAGCGGCGCGATTTCGGGCCTGTTGGGCGTCGCCGGCGCCTCGCGATCGATCCTGGCCGCTACGGTTCCCTATGCCGACGAAGCACTGGTCGAATGGCTCGGAGGCAAGCCCGACGAGTTCTGCGCCCCCGCGACCGCGCGGGCCATGGCGATGGCCGCTTTCCTGAAGGCTCGACAATATGATCCCCGGGCCGAGACGTGCGGCGTGGCCTGCACCGCCAGCCTGAGGAGCGATCGGCCCAAGCGCGGAGCCCACCGGGCCCACCTGGCCTACCAGACGGCCAGCACGACCGGAACTCTGTCGCTGGAATTGGAAAAAGGGCGGCGCAGCCGGGCCGAGGAAGAAGCGCTCGTGACGTCGCTGGTGCTTAACCTGGTGGCCGAAGCCTGCGGCGCCCCAGGGCGGCTGAGCGTGCCGCTGGCCAAGAGCGAGCAGATCGCTGCCCAGCAAATCGTCGCGCCGGCAGATCAACAAGATCTGCTGGCCGGGCGCACGCAGGCGATCGGGCTCAAGGGAAGCGATTCGGCGCGGCCGCCGGTTCTGTTTCCCGGCGCGTTTCATCCGCTGCACGCGGGACACCAGCAAATGGCCGAGGTCGCCCGCCAAATCTTGGGACACGACGTGGCCTATGAGATCTCGATTCTCAACGTCGACAAGCCGCCGCTGGACTTTCTCGAGATCGACCAGCGCACGCGGCAATTCTCTTCGCTGCAGGAGGTCTGGCTGACACGCGCGCCGCATTTCACCGAAAAGGCCGCATTGTTTCCCGGCGCCATGTTCGTCGTCGGCGCCGATACGATTGCCCGCGTCGGCCACCCCCGGTACTACGGTGGGCAGGCAGCGGCGATGCAGGCCGCTTTGGAACAGATCGCCGGGGCCGGTTGCCGCTTTCTGGTGTTTGGCCGCCTGGTGGACGGCACGTTCCGCACGCTCTCGAAATTGCAACTTCCACCCACCCTGGCGGCCTTGTGCCAGGAAGTGCCCGAGGACTCGTTTCGCCAGGACGTCTCGGCGACCCAATTGCGGCGGCAAACCCGCGGCGAGTAGAGCCGGCCTGGGATCCCCCTGGATCCCCGCCGTGGGCAGGAACTTTGCGCGGGGGGCGGTGTTGAATCAAGGCGATTATTTTTTATTTGACGCGTCCTTGCTGGACTGCCATGCTAACGCCATCGGTCGGCGCCGATAGTGTCCGCGCGGCGCGTCGGTGGGACTTTTCTTTTCACGACTTTTTAGGAGCCACGAACCATGATCCGGCACGCGAGAGTTTTGACAGTTGTTGCGGTGGTGTGTTTGTCGCTGGTCTCTCTGGTCGCGACGGCCCGTGCCGCGGCCGACGCCAATGGCACGTGGAAATGGAAGTTCACGACCCAAAACGGCCAGGATTTCGAACTCGCCGTGACCTTGAAGGTGGACGGCGAAAAGCTCACCGGCCAGCTCGTCCTGCCGATGGGCGACAAGATCGACATCAAGGAGGGCACGTTCAAGAACGACGAGGTCAGTTTCACGACCGAAGTGGAACGCAACGGCAATACCTTCAAGGCCAAGTACAAGGGCAAGGTCGAAGGCGACACGATCAAAGGGAAGAGCGAGCGGGAACGCAATGGCGAGACGATGGTCCGCGATTGGGAACCCAAGCGCGAGAAGAATTAGCGTCGCCCGCTGGACGTCTCTAAGGCGACCGCGATCCGAACTCTGACCGTGCGCGCCTGCCGCGCCTTTTGGCGGCGGCCGGCGTGTGACTGCGCGCGGCTCAGATCCGCTCGATGATCGTGGCGGTGGCCATGCCGTGGCCGATGCACATGGTTTGCAGGCCCAGCGTGCCGCCGGTCGCCTCAAGTCCCACCAGCATCTTGGCGAAAAGCCCGGCGCCGGTCGCGCCCAGCGGATGTCCGTGGGCGATCGCCCCGCCCCAGGGATTGACTTTTTCTGGGTTGGCTTTCAACGCGCGCGTCCAGGCCAGCACGACCGAAGCAAAGGCTTCGTTGATTTCGATCCAGTCGATGTCGTTCATCGTCAGTCCGGCCCTGGCCAGCGCCTTGAGCGTGGCGGGAATGACGCCGGCCAATTGCAGGGTGGGATCATCGCCGACGGCCACGCGGGCCAGAAATCGTGCCCGGGCGCGCAGGCCGTCGGCACGCGCCGCGTCGCGATCGGCGACGAGCACCGCGGCGGCGCCGTCGGAGATTTGACTGGAGTTGGCCGCCGTCACCACGCCATTTCCGGCGGGTCGAAACACGGTCGGCAACGAAGCGATCTTGGCCGGGTCGAGCGTGTCGCGAATGCCTTCGTCGCGCGTAAAGAGCGCCAAGATGCCGGCCGCGTCGAGGCCGGCGGTGGGCAGAATTTCGCGGTTGCGTTTTTCGTGAGCCGCGATGCTGGCGCGGCGGTGGCTCTCCATCGAGTACTCGTCCACGTCTTTGCGCGTGAGCTTGTATTTTTCGGCCATCCGCTCGGCGCTCTCTCCCTGATGGATCAGATTGAACTTCGCCAGCTCGGGATTGAGCTTGTCCAACGAACCGAGGTCGCTGAACATCGGCACCCGGGTCATGTGTTCCACGCCGGCCCCGATCGCATACGACGCATCGCCGGCGGCGATTTGCTGTGCGGCGAAATGAACCGCTTGCTGGCTGGAACCGCACATGCGGTTGAGCGTGACGGCCGGCACTTCGACCGGAAAGCCCGCCAAGAGCACGGCCAGGCGGCCGACGTTGGCGCCTTGTTCGCCGGCCTGAGAAACACAGCCGGTGACGACGTCTTCGATTTTTGCAGGCGACACTCCGGCGCGCTGGCACAGACCGGCCAGGGCCCCGGCCAACAGAGCGTCGGGACGAATCTCGCGAAACGCGCTCCCCTTGCGCCCAAAAGGAGTCCGCACCGCCTCCACAACAACGGGTTGTGCCATACGTTGCTCCTTTGCACGTCAATAGTCGCACTCAGCTTACCATCGTCCAGGCCAGCGTGTAGACCGCCTGGTCAGACAAACGCTAATTATAGCCCTCCGGCTAGCAGAAAAGCAGCCGGGAGTGGAACTTTCTGGCAGCCCCCCTTTTTTGTCTTACGGAACAAGGCGCGCAAGAGAAAGTGAGATTCATTCCAGGTCGAGCCGCGCGATCCGTCGTCCCATGCGTACGAATAACCGCGAGCCGACCAATGCCGGGTGCGACAAGACCCCCTCGGCCGCGTCGGCAAGTTTGAGGCGCGATACCTCGCGGCATGTCTCCCCTTCGTCGACAAGCAGGATCAACTCGGCGGCCGTGGTGTATGCCAAGATTCGATGGTCGCAGGCGATCAAACTCACGTAACCTTGAAAGGCTTCGTCTTCGTTGACCCAGATTTCCTTGAGGCCGTTGTTGGCGTCGAGACAGTGAAGCCCATTGGCGGCTCCATACACTCGCCCGCCCGAAACAACCGGCGTGTGCGAGTCGGGCGCCAGCGTTTCGCAGGTCGCGATTGGCTCGGGCCGCAGCGTGCCTTGAGGCGTGAATGCATAGATTCGCGCGCCGTTATTCTCGGTGCACACGAACAGTCTTCGCTCGTCGAGGCGAATCGGGGTCGGAACGTTGAAGTCGCCCGACAGTCGTGGTGTGATCTTCCACAGCCGCTTTCCGTCGGCAACGCTCCAACCGCCGAGCGAATCGGCGTCGTATCCGATCGCCTGCGTGCCGCCGGGCGCGCTGGCGGCGATAAACGAGGCGTGTCCTGGTTTTCCGCCCGAAGTTTTCCAGAGAACCTTTCCCGATTTGGGGTCCATCGCCACCAGGCAGGCCGAGCGTCCACCGGGCTGGACGATCAGCT
>JBGQKM010000320.1:0-6054 GCA_041499515.1 Planctomycetia bacterium
CTCGGGAGAAAAAGCGACATAGGAATGATATCCGCCGGTCTGGCCGTTGTGCCAGATGACCAGCGGCTTGCGTTGCACTTGCCAACACAGGGCGACGTCGTGCGGCCCGTCGGGCGTTTGGAAATGCACGACGTGGCTCTCGGCGATGGCCGCCTCCAACGGCGTTTTGACCAGGCCGATGCTGGCGGCCAGGAACTTGAGCATGTCGGCGGCCGTCGAACGGATGGCGCCGGCGCCGGCAAACGTGGGCAGATCCCAATTCGATTCCGGGCGGCCGTCGCTGTCGTGTGCCTGGGCCAGCCGGGCTTTTTGCGCGTCGCTTAACGTGATGCACGTGTCGGCCATCTTCAATGGTTCGCAAATCCGCGTGCGCAACAGCGACTCGTACGTGCCGCCGCTCTTGAGGGCCAACGCGTGTCCCAGCAGTCCGACGCCCAAGTTGCTGTATTCGGAGCGAACGCCCGGCTGTCGCTTCAGCTTGTATCCAGAGATGAACTTGCCCAGTTGCTCGACCGAGTAATCGGCGTACGGATTGGTGAGATCTTTGGGATTGAAATTGCTTGGCATCCGCGGCAGGCCGGAGGAGTGGGTGGCCAGGTCGACCAGCGTGATCTCGCGATCGCCTTGCGGCACGGTCATCGAGTCGCCCAGCAGTTTTTGCACCGGCTCGTTCAATTCCACCAGATGTTCTTCAACCATCTGGGCCAGCAGCAAGCCGGTGAACACCTTGCTGATCGATCCGATCTCGAACACCGTTTCGGGACCGGGCGTCGATGCGTCGTTCTCCGAGACGCGGCCATAGCCGACAACCTGCGTGCCCGATTCGCTAATCAGCCCGACCGCCAGACCATACGCCCAGCCTCCGTCGACCAGCGGCCGGGCCAGCGCATCGAGCTTGGCCGGCGCGACGAGCTCCTCGGCGGAGACGTGCGTCGCCGCGGCGAACCAGGCAACGCAAACGATCAGCAAGCCGACGACAGAACGATGCAGTTTCACGAGAAGTACTCCGGCAGGTCAATAAGTTTCGCAGCCACAAAATTCGGTCGAGGACGGCGGGTTAACTCATTTTGCGCACGATCCAATCGCCCAGGCCAGGCCAGAGCTGCGAAATGGCAAACACCAGCCGAGCCCGGCCGGGGACGACCAGTTCCGGCTTGCGGCGCTGGCAGGCCGCGATGATTTGTTCGGCCAGCCGTTCGGCGCGCAGCAGGCCGACTTTCGCGCCGCCGCCGGGCCGCCGCGCGCTGGGCGGCAGCGAGGCGAGTTTTTCGGCCGAATACTCGCGCGGCTCGTCGCGCGCAATCGGCCCCGGCGAAACCAGCAGCACGTGCAAGCCCCGCGGGCCCAACTCCAAGCGCAGTTGTTGCGAATAGGCGCTCACCGCGTGCTTGGTCGCCGAATAGGCGCCCATGTAGCGGGCCGCGGTTTTTCCGGCCAGCGAGCCGATATTGACCAGATGGCCGTGCGATTCCAGCAGGTGCGGCATCGCGGCCCGGGTGCAGCGCACCAGGGCGATGAGATTCAAGTCCATCAACTCGGCATATTCCTCGGCGGTCGTGGCGATTGCCTCGCCGCGCGCCGAGCGGCCGGCATTGTTGACCAGGACGTCGAGTCGTCCGAAATGCCCGATCGTTTTTGTCAGCAGGGCGTCGACGTCCGGCTGGCGCGTGATGTCGGCCGGCACGGCCAGCACGTCGCCGCCCTCGCGGCGCAGCGCGTCGGCCACGGCCTCGAGTTTTTCGGCCCCCCGCGCGGCGATCACGACGCGCGCCTGGCGATGCGCAAAGGCCGCGGCAATCGCGCGCCCCAGGCCGCTGGAGCCGCCGGTGACCAGGACGACTTTTCCTTGCCAGGTATCCATATCTTGATTCGCGATTCCATTGCAACCAATAAAAAACCCCGGGCGCCGAAGCGAGGTCAGCGCCCGGGGATCATTTATATCGCGCGGGGCTCATGCCACGCTACGGACTTTATAGGGATCGCGTTGGGCCCGCTTGAGCATGCTGTTGGCCTCGCTGTCGCCGACGAACTCTTCCTTGGCGGCGTTCCAGGTGAGCTTGCGTTTCAGGCGAATCGAGAGATTGCCCAAGTGGCACGCGCTCACCGAGCGGTGCTGGCTGGCCACGTCGGAGATCGGCCACTTGCCATATTTCCAGGCCTCGAAGAAATTGCCCATGTGGTCGCCCATCTTGGCCGTATTGCCTTTGAACAGTTTGACCACCTCGGCCATGATCGCTTCCTTGAGCTTGGCGTCGGCATCCTGCTCTTCGATCGGCTTGCCGGTGATCCGGCCGCGGTTGACGAACAGGCGTCCCTTCTCGCCCTCGAACAGCAGGCCTTCGTCGCCGGGCGGCTGGGCCAGCATCTGCACGTGCACGTCGCCCGGATAGAGATAGTCGACCGTCACCAGCTTCGGCGTATTGAAGCCGCCGGGAAGTTCCGGCAGGCTGGTTTTGGTGCCGTCGATCGTCATCGGGCCGGAGTTCTCCACGTCGAGTGCCCAATGGGCCACGTCCATGTGATGCGCGCCCCAATCCGTGGCGATGCCGCCGGAATACTCATACCACCAGCGAAAGCGGGCGTGGCTCCGCTCGGGACAATAGTCGACCTTCGGGGCCTGGCCGAGCCAAAAATCCCAATCGAGACCCTCGGGCACCGGTTGGACGGCGAAGGGTCCGCCTTCTTCGGTCGAGAGGGGCAACTGCACGGTGACTTTCTTGATCTTTCCCAACTGGCCGCTGCGCACGGTGGCCACGGCGCGAGCGAACAGCTCGAACTGATCGCCCCGCTGTTGCGTGCCGACCTGCATGACTTTGCCGGTCTTCTTGACCATCGCCACCAACTGCTTGCCTTCGTCGATGGTAAGAGTCAGCGGCTTTTCGCAATACACGTGTTTGCCGGCGTCCAAGGCCGCCAAGGCGATCTCGGTGTGCCAATGGTCGGGCGTGCCGATGGTGACCGCTTCGACGTCCTTGCGGTCCAGCAGCTTGCGATAGTCTTCGTAAATCTCGGCCTTGTTGAAGAATTGTTGCCTGGCCCGTTCGGCATGTTGCCGCTGTACGTCGCACGCCGCCACGATGTCGCCGTGCCCGCTGGCGCGTCGCGCGTCATGGGTTCCTTGTCCGCCCAGGCCGATAGCCCCCAGCAGCGGCCGTTCATTCTTCGCTTCCTGGGCTCGCACGCGGCTGGTGATCCAATAAGGAGTACCGGCCGCGGCCAGCAGGCCGGCGGAAGTCTGCACGAAGGTGCGACGCGTAAGCTGCTTATTCATAGTCAGTCCCTTGTCGATCAACAAAAAAATGAAGAGCGCGGAGCCAACAGGAAAACTGCGCGATCAGAACGCGCAGGTGTTTTTGATAACCAGAAGAACCGCCAGGAGTGGAATGAAAGATGCCCTGGCAGTCGGTATTACCCGCCAAGTTTAACCGCCGCGGCGGCCCAAAGCTAGAAACCGAGGGTCATTTTTTTGCAGAAATTGGCTGAAATCGCGTAATTGTCCAATGGACTTCATAGTCGGCGCCCAGGACCACGCGGTCGTATTTGCGCGGATAGCCCCAGTCGGGATCGAACTCGGCCCACATCACCATTTGCGATGCGCCGCGCGCTTGGAAAGAAGCCGCGGGATTTTCGGCCATGTGCATCTCTTCTTCCAGCGTGTCGAACTGCCCCGGCACGGACCAGTAGTCCCAGGTGCGTTTCTGTGTCGGCTCGAACCCGTCGCGCGTCATGTGCACGACCTGTCGCTGGCGCACTTCGACATGAATTTTTCCCGGCCGATTGCCGGCGAGTTCCAAATCGAGATCGTAGTCCTTCGGCCCATGTTCTTCCCATCGCCGGACGGCGGCGTCATAGTCGGCCCGCGTCAGCCGCGGGATATGATGACGGGCGACCATGGAAACCAGGATGCTTGCGACCAGCACGGCAACCATGGTGGCGACCAGTCCCAGAGCCGTGCCGAGAAACAATGAATGGCTGCGCCAGCCGCCGCGCATTTTTTTCTGCGGCCCGTTCTCACCCGGTTCGT
This sequence comes from Planctomycetia bacterium, assembly GCA_041499515.1. Classification (GTDB taxonomy): domain Bacteria; phylum Planctomycetota; class Planctomycetia; order Pirellulales; family PALSA-1355; genus PALSA-1355. The sequence goes on from JBGQKM010000320.1 coordinate 4,025, forward strand.
CCGACGGCGTTGAATGCGAACTGATGATCATGGGCGATTGGGGCGGTCGGGGTCGCTGCACGAGGCGCGTGATGGCATGCTGCTGGTCAAATCTTATCGCCTACGGTAGGCTGTGGCCAACGAGCAGTCGGTGCCGGCCAGGCGAAAAATTACTCAGGAAGTGTGTCGACGTCATGGAAACTCGCTCGCAACCGCGTGCTCGCACGAAAATCATTGCCACGATTGGCCCGGCCTGTCAGGAGCCGGAACAAATGGCCGGTTTGATCCGTGCCGGCGCCGATCTGTTTCGGCTGAACATGGCCCACGGCAGCCTGGGCGAGCATGCCCGCGCCTTGGCGGCCATTCGTCAGATCGGCCGCGATCTGCAACAGCCGATCGCGGTCTTGATCGATCTGGCCGGCCCGAAAATCCGGCTGGGAGAATTGCCCGGCGGCATGATCGAATGCACCTCTGGCGCCGAATTTCGTTTTGTGCGCGGCACGCAGGCCCCCGGGCCCGATGCGTTGACAACCACCTATCCGCCCCTCATCGACGAACTGCAAGTCGACGACAGCGTGCTGCTGGCCGACGGCACCGTGAGCATGGTCGTACTGGAAAAAAGCGCCGACTCCGCCCGCTGCCGGGTCGTGCAACCCGGAGTGATCCGCAGCCGGCAGGGGTTGAATCTGCCGGGGGTCAAACTCAGCGCGCCGGCCTTGAGCGAAGTCGACCGCACCAACGCGATCTGGGCGGCCCAGAACGAAATTGACTTTGTCGGTTTGAGTTTCGTGCGCCAGCCGCAAGACGTCCGCGAACTGAAAAGCATCTTGCAGGATCACGGCTCGTCGGCCCGCGTGATCGCCAAGATCGAAAAACAAGAAGCGCTGGATCACCTCGAAGGCATCCTGGAGGCCGCCGACGGCATCATGGTGGCCCGCGGCGATTTGGGCGTCGAGATCGACGTGGCCCAGATGCCGGTGGTGCAAAAACGAATCGTCGCGGAGTGTCACGAACATCAGAAGCCCGTGATCATCGCTACCCAAATGCTCGACAGCATGCAGCACTCGCGCCGCCCCACGCGGGCCGAAGTCACGGACGTAGCCAACGCGATTCTCGACGGCGGCGACGCCTGCATGCTCTCGGGCGAGACGGCGATCGGCCAATATCCGCGCGAAGCCGTGCAGATGATGAACCAGGTGGCGCTGGCCACCGAAGAATTGTTTCGCGATCACGTGCCGCAGCCGCCGGGAAATTTTCGCGCCGAGGGCCTGCACCCGATCACATCGGCGGTGGTGTACGGGGCCGGACATATCGCGTTGGAGATCGACGCGCGGCTGATGGTCGTGGCCAGCCATTCCGGTGCCACCGCCCTGGCCATGTCCAAACAACGCAATTACGTGCCGACGATCGGCATCAGCGATTCGCCGCAGACGCTGCGGCAGATGTGCCTGTATTGGGGCGTGATCCCCAGGGCCGACATCCCCACGGACAACAATCAGGCGATACTCGAAGCGGTGGCCGCCTGGGCTTTGCGCGACGGAGTGCTGGCCTCAGGCGACCACCTGGTGCTGGTGGCCGGCATCGGACCGCACGGACCCGCGCACAACCAGGTGGTGGTCTACCGTGTGCCTTGAAGCGTGTCGAACATCCGCGCCGGGCGGAACTAATCCGGTGCCAGTCCCGTCTAATAACCTAGACCTGCCACAGACTCGAAATGTTTGCCGGGAGATTCGACCATGCCTTGTCGATTCACGCCGATCCGCACCCGCGCGGCGCTTTGGACTTCGCTGATCATCGTCGCCGTCGGCCCGGCATGTTCCAGCGCCGTGGTTGATCCCGATTCCAGTTCAAGGAAAGATCCCATGCCACAACACGCGGAACTGACCACGGACGTGGAAGACGCCTTCGCCCGGGCCCTGTTTGCGAGATTAACTGTCCAGGATGGCAACGTGGTCGTATCGCCGACCAGCGTGGAAGCTTGCGTCTTGATGGCGCTGGCCGGGGCGCGCGGGGCCACGGCGGCGCAAATGGCTCAGGCCTTGCAGTTGCCC
>JBGQKM010000321.1:0-5989 GCA_041499515.1 Planctomycetia bacterium
CGTGCTGATCTTGACGCCCATCTTGACCAGGGCCGCGATCGAGCCGCTGGCGCCATAGTCGGGCGGCGCGGGATCGCCGTCGCTGATGATGATCATGTGTTTTGCGGCGGCGTCGTTCCGCAGAGCCTGGAACGCCTGACGCACCATGACCATCGACGACTCGAAGTCGGGCATGTCCCCCGGCGTCATGCGATCGAGCCGGGCCAGCATTTGCCGCCGGTTGGGCCCCACCTTGAGCATCCCATTCCACAGCCATTCGGCGCGCAGGCCCCAGTGCACGACGCCGCAATAATCCTGATCGCCGAGGGTCTTGAGGGCCTCTTGGGCGATTACTTTTTGCCAATGATTGCCGTCGGCCAGCTCCGAGGCGTGCATCAACATGGCCAGCGCGCCAACCGGCGCGACTTTGGCGTTCTTGATCTGGAAATCGACCGGCATCGCCTCTTCCAAAGGCGTGTTGGTCCAACCGCCGGCGCCAAAACTGTTGGGCCCGCCCAGCATCACCAGCCCGCTGCCCATGTTCTGCGTGTTGCGCACCAGCATTTCCACCTGTTCGTCGCTAAAATGCTCGCGCGGCACGTTGGCCAGAATCACGGTGTCGAAGGGCTGCAATTGTGAAAGATCGCCGAACAATTCGTCGGGCTGCGTGCTGCGCAACGTCACCTCCAGGTTCATGGTCCGCAACCGCTCGACCATCACGTCGAACTCCCCCCGATTTTCGAAATCCTCCAGCAGCAGCACCTGCCCGCTGCCGCGGACGTGGGTAAAGGTCGAGGCCCGGTTGTTCTGGGGCAGCGTGTCGTCGGCGGGATTTTGGGGCACGAACCGCGCCTCGTAGGTGTAGAAGTCGGGCGCCTCGATTTCCTCGCGCACCGATCGCACGTCCTTGCCCGGGGCAACCGAGATGGGCTGGTCGGCAATGGTTTGTTCGCGGCCGCCCGCTTTGCGCATGATTTGCAGGCGGCCGGGCACGGGGGCGGGCTGCTGGCCCTCGGCCGGAGTGTTGTTGAAGACCACCTTCAAATCGAACGGTTGGCCGCGCCGCACGTCGGAGGGGATCATGACTTTTTCCACGGACACTTCGCCCTGCGACGCGCTGCGGATCGGCACCACGTCGATGCCGATGCTGGCCTCGGCCAGCGCTCGGGCCTGTTCCATCGCGTTGCCGATGTTCTGATTTCCGTCGCTCAACAGCACGATGCGTTTCTCGGTGTCGTGCGGAAAGCAGGCGACCGCCATCTTCAGGGCGCCGGCCAGGTTCGTGTGTTCGCGATCGACCAGGGTTTCCACGCGCGGAATGTACTGATTTTCGTCCAGCGGCGGCAGCTCGATGGCCGGCTCCGTGCCGAACACGATCACGCCGGCCTTGTCCTGCCGCGCGCGATCGCGCTGCGTGCGGATCGACTCGTTGACGTACTTGACCATCGCGTCGGTCTGGGCCTGCGAGATGCTGAGCGACTGATCGATCAAATAGATCACCGTCAGCCGGTCGCTGGTGCGCACCCATTGCGTTTCGGCCAGCGCCAACACCAGCAGCGCGAAAATCAGGCCGCGCAGCAGGATCGCCAGCGCCTGTCGCAGCCGTCCCAGACCGGCGAGGCTGCGAAAGCCCAACCATGCGAACCAAGGCAGCGCGGCCAGCAGCAGCAAGTACCAGGGGCTGTCGAAGGCAAGGCGATGCATGTCGTGCGACGTTCTCTTGCAGGGATTACATCGCGACGGCGCGACGCAACGTTGAAACACTCTTATAGTTCAAGGCACTGGACGCGGTTGTTCCCGGTGTCCAACACGTACACGCGGCCCAGGCGATCGCGCACCAAAGCCCAAGGATTGAGCAGCTCGTTCTTGGCCCTGCCGTGCGTGCCCCAACAGCCGAGCGAGCGGCCATCGAGCGCGAACTTCTGCACGCGATGGTTGCCGAATTCGCTCACGAACAAGTGGCCTTGACCGTCCAGCGCCAGGCCGTAGGGATACGCCAGTTGTCCCGGCTCGCTGCCTTGGGCGCCCCACGAATTGATAAGCCGGCCCCCGGCGTCGAACACCTGGATCCGATGGTTGCAAGCGTCAGAGACCCAGATGTGGTCGTCGCTGTCGACTGCCAGGCTTTGCGGTCGGGAGAACTGCCCTGGCTCCGAGCCGTGTCCGCCCCATTCCAGCAGGAATTCGCGCTCGGGCGAGAACTTTTGAATCCGGTCGTACTCGCCATATTCCGAAACGTAGAGGTTGCCTTGCGAGTCCTCGACCGCGTCGGTGACAAAACCGAACTCGCCCGGCGCGTGGCCCAGCGTGCCCCCCAGGGTTGCCAGCAATTGGCCTGCGGGCGAATAGGTCAGCACGCGAAAATAATGCGTATCGGCCACCAGCAAATTGCCACGGCGATCGATGGTCAACCCGGTCGGTCGGCCGTTGGCATGCACCGGGGTTTGCCAGCCGCGCACGAATTGCCCCTCGGTGGTAAACACCTGGATGCGGGCGGTGATATCCACGATATAGATCAGATCCTCGGCGTCGATGGCCATCGCCCGAGGCTTGTTCAGTCGGCCGTCCGAAACGCCCGCTTGTCCCCAGCAGCCGAGCCAGCGGCCGGAGGATCCGCGCTCTTCATCGCAGCCCGCCACGGCCAGCAGCATCGGCCAGGCCAGCAGCGACGTCAAAAAGGACCTGCGTTGGAGGATCTCTGAGTCCATGGGTCCGGTGTCTTTCGGCCAACGTGCGTGCGATGGCCGCGCTGGCGAACGAGAGCCAAATCGATGTTGGGCATCGAGTGTTCCGTACCCACCTTTATCGTGGTCCGTCTTAGTTTTAGCAAGCATTGGACCGCGGCGAATCCGCGCGCTGGCGCAAGCGGCCCGACGATCGGCGGTGGCGTAGCGCGATGGATGGTTGGCGCAGAATTGGAGGTCTCGCCCGTCTTGCCAGATCGACCCAAAGTGGCCCCAGGAGATGCCTGCTGGCCCGTCGTGCCACGCACTTGTCAGCATCTGTAACGGGCTCTATAGTAAAGTATTGCGCTCGCTCGCCCAGGATGTCCCGGCGGTCGAACGGGTCCTGTGGGGCTACGGCGTCACGAGCGTGAACCCGGTCTCTCCTTTTCATGGAAAAAGCCGTTCGATACGGCTTATAAAGCCACCGCCTCATGCCCCCGATCGTGATCGATATCCGCAGCGCCGAGGACTCGCGCGATGTGGTGCATCGGGCGGTGCAGGCCTTGGCCGAGGGCAAGCTGGTCGTGCTGCCGACCGAGACCGTTTACGGCCTGGCCGCCAGCGCCCTGGATGAAGGGGCCGTTGCCAGGCTGCTCGAGATCAAACAGCGGACCGCCGGCAAGGCCCTGACCCTGGCCATCAAAAGTGCCGACGACGTGCTGGATTATGTTCCCAAGTTGAGCCCTCTGGGGCGCCGCCTCGCGCGGCGCTGTTGGCCGGGACCGGTCACGATCGTGACCGACGATTGCCACTCGGAAAGCCTCGTTCATCAATTGCCTGCCACGGTGCAAAAGGCGGTCGCCCCGGGCGGCACGATCGGCCTGCGCGTGCCGGCCCACGCGATGGTGCTCGACATCCTGCGGATGCTCGTGGGCCCGGTGGTGTTGACCAGCGCCAATCCCGAGGGAGGCCCCGACCCAGTGACCGTCGAGGACGTGCTGTCCGTCCTGGGCGAGCGGGTGCAATTGGTTCTCAACGACGGGCAAAGCCGGTTGGGCCAGCCCTCGACCGTGGTCAAAGTCGGCCCCAAAAGTCTCCAGATCCTGCGGCCCGGGGTGGTTTCCGAGAAGACCCTGCGGCGGCTGTCGAGCCTGATGGTGTTGTTGGTCTGCACCGGCAACACCTGCCGCAGTCCGATGGCCGAGGCCATGTGCCGCAAAATGATCGCCGACCGGTTGGGCTGTTCGGTCGGCGCGCTGGGCGATCATGGGGTGATGGTCATGTCGGCCGGGATTTCCGCTATGATGGGGGCGCGCCCCACTCCCGAGGCGGTCAGCGTCCTGGCCAAAATGGGCCTGCCACTGGCCGATCACGAATCGCAGCCGTTGACGACGCAACTGGTCCGCCACGCGGACGTGATTTGGACCATGACCCGCGCTCACCGCGAGGCGATCGTGGAACAGTGGCCCGAGGCGTCGTCGCGCGTGTTCGTGTTGTCGGGCGATCAATCCGATATTGCTGATCCGATTGGCGGTCCGGTCGAGTATTATGAGAAGTGCGCCGTGCAGATCCAACGCGAGTTGCAGCGGCGCGTGGCGGAGCTCGATTTATAGTTGCAGGGAATAAGCGGCATCGTCGCGGGAGTGGAATAATCTTATGCGAGTGGCCATCGGCAGTGACCATCGAGGTTTTGCCGTCAAAACCAAAATCATCGAGCTCCTCAACCGGCTCAACCAGGAAGTCGTCGACGCGGGTCCGCAATCCAGCGCGAGCGTCGACTATCCGGACATCGCCGCGATCGTCGGCAGCCAGGTCAGCGCCGGCACGGTGGACCGCGGCATTTTGATCTGCGGCACCGGCATCGGCATGTGCATCGCCGCCAACAAGTTTCCCGGCGTGCGGGCCGCGCCCTGCCACGACGACTTGACCGCCGAAATGAGCCGCCGCCACAACGACCTCAATGTGCTCTGCCTGTCGGCCGACATGCTGGGCGAAAAACTGATCGACCGCATGGTCGAAATCTGGCTCAAAACCGCATTCGAAGGCGGCCGTCACGCCCGACGCATCGGAAAAATCTCCGAAATGGAACAGCATAAGCCGGAGGCGTGAGCGTCATGACACGGCGTTGCGCTGGGCGACCAATCGAATGTGCGACGACGCCCAACTTGGAATTGTCATTTTGAGGCGAATGCCGGTTTACGTTCGGCCGTTTGCGCTACTTGGGAGCGTTCCAGACGCGCATCTGCCGACCGCGGGCCGACGCGTCCGTTCCAGCGGCCAGCCAACAACCGTCGGGCGAGAAAGCGAGACAGTCAACTTCGTCGCGCAGTTGACCCAAGACCATCAGCTCCTCGCCACTTGGCAGGCACCACAACCGCACAAATCCGGCTTCGTCTCCGGTTGCGAGTAGCGGCTCGTCGGGGCAAAACGCCAGAGACTTGACACGAAACACATGACTCAGCACCAATCGAGACGGCTGGCCGGTGTCCGTGTCCCAAAATCGCACCTGGTGCTCATCTCCGGCGCTTGCCAATGTGCGACCGTCACATGCAAACGCGAGAGCCAAGGCGCGATTCGTGTCGAGCGTCCGCAATAGCTTTCGTCGCCTTAGATCCCACAGTCGAATATTGTCGCTGGAGGCACTGGCGGCGATATCTCCCGATCGTGTGCACGCCATGCAATTGATGTGGAATTGATCTTCTCCTAAAATCGCCAGTTGCCGGCCCGACACGGCGTCCCATAGCCGCACGAGCGAGGGTTCCGCGTTATCGCCGGTCAACAAGAGCGTTCCGTCGGGAGTCACCAGCATTTGAACGATTTGCTCATTGGATGCCACGAACGTGGAAGGCTCAACCTGCCCCGCTGAGTCCCAGCCATACACTGTACCTAAGTCGTGGGCCAAGGTCATGAAAGCGAATGGCCCAAGGAGAGCCAGTCCCCCGATGGGCTTCAGCACCGTGCGGCTGAGCGTTTCCATAGTGCGTTTTTGCATGTCGAAAACGGAAATTCCTCCTCCGAAATTTGCTGAAATCAACCTTCCACTGTCGGCACTGAATGCCACACTTCTTGAAAAGACGCCGGACGAAAGATCGCTGACAAGCTCTTGGCCCGTAAAGTCCCAGATGCACACCGAGCCGTCGCGTGCGGCGGTGGCCAGCGTGTTCGTGGCGGACGAATAGGCCAAGGAGAGAATTCGCCCCTGCCCGCTGTCGATGACTCGCGAAACGCGATCGAGCTTCCAATCCCACTCGCGCACGATTCCAAAATGATCGCCAAACGCCACGACCGGATTGTGAGGCGAGAAGACGACGGCGTCGACTCGCTCGGAATTGGTTTCATAAGTC
>JBGQKM010000322.1:0-5976 GCA_041499515.1 Planctomycetia bacterium
ATTTACCCATGCAGAACTAGCCTGGCCTCTTCACCGCCTTCTGCTGGCAGTTGCTGACGCGCCTTCTCGCGAAGGCGCGCCACCGCTGATGCGGGGGTACGTTGTCTGTCGAGCTTCACACGGCGCTGTTGCCAGCATCCGCATGTCAACGTAGGCTACCGCCAGTCGTATGGCGGGTCTCCGCAGACCAGTTCGGGGAACCGGAATGGGGGACAAGGTAGGTCAGAGCTCTCGCTCTTGGTGAAATTACTCGACGGAGATCGTTGCCGATCCGCCACAATAGGACACTTATCCACAACCCATGGGCTGCGAAATACGCATCCAACTGCCGCACACGTGCTCGGGGAGCGCGTCTGCGATCGAACGATGTGAGCTTTGCACTCACACGGAAGTGCCCCTGTTTTCCAGTGACAAATCCTAGTTAAATGTCGTCTCGAGAACGACAACCAAGCGATTCGTATCGCACGGGCAAATTCATTATATCGGCCGACCCCTTTCCACCCGAGGCACCGGCTGGCCTGGAAGATGCACTGGACGCCGGCCCCGACGCTGAGCTCAGGCCCTTCGTGATCGAAGCCGCGCAACACGGCGAACGCCTCGACCGCGCACTGGCCGCGCTGGTGCCGGAGTTCTCGCGCAGCTACCTGCAGCAGTTGATCGAAGCCGGCGCGGTGTCGTTCAATGGGGCGCCGGCGACCCGCTCCTCACAGAAGGTGAAGGCCGGTGACCACGGCGAAATCGAGCTGCGCCCGACGCCGCAAAGCCAGGCCTTCCGGCCCCAGCCGATTGCGCTGGCTATCGTGTTCGAGGATGCACACCTGCTGGTGATCGACAAACCGGCCGGACTCGTCGTGCATCCCGCGCCGGGCAACTGGAGCGGAACGCTGCTCAATGGCTTGCTTGCGCGCGACAGCCATGCGTCGTTGCTGCCGCGCGCCGGGCCGACCTACGCGAACCTTAAGGAAGCCAGAACCGTGTATTATCCGCCGGAAGGAGACCCTGGCAACCACTAGAACCGGTTTCAAAACTGCCAGGACGGTCCCCTTGTCTGGCCCCCGCTTTTGTCCGCGTTTTCGATCGACTAGGATGGCGGGTATGAAGATCGAAGGCGCCCGTCGCGTGATGGAAACGACCAGCCACGAGACGGCCAATCAGTATTTGCGATTCGGCTGGGACTTGATCAACCAATACGTGGTGGAAGCGACGTCCGACCAGCCGGCGGTGGTGACCTACGTGCTGGCCTCGGTGCGCCGATTGGCCGATACTCGCGTGCTGGTTACTTTGAGCGACGCGGACACGGTGAACGACTATCTGGCCGTGGGTTGGAAATTGATCGACAAATACGTGACGGGGTGCCAGGCACCGGAACGACGCGACGAAACGATCCATTTCGTGTTGGCCTGGCAGAACGACGATCCGCCGCAGCACCCCGGATCGAGTCCGCCAGTGAAGCGCGAACTCAACGCCACGCCCGAGCCGAGCGACGAACTTTTTTGACCGCCAACTCATTCCGACGAATCCCTGCCTGAATTTTCCACTCGATACGGCCATGACGCGCTTCCAACCCACGCGACGACAAATGCTCAGCCACTCGATGTCCGCGGCAGGCGCCGCGGCCCTCTTGTCCCAAACGGCTCCGGCCGCCGCCGCCGAGCGGCCGCCGCAGGAACCGTTTGGATACTGTCTGAACACCAGTACGATCCGCGGCCAAAAACTCGGCCTGATCGCCGAGCTGGAAATCGCCGCCCGGGCCGGCTATCGCGGGATCGAACCGTGGGTGAACGAGATCGACCAATACGTCCAATCGGGCGGATCGCTGGCCGACCTGCGCAAGCGGATCGCCGACTTGGGCCTGACCGTCGAGAGCGTGATTGGATTCGCCGAATGGATCGTGGACGATGAGGCCCGCCGAGCCAAAGGACTGGCCGAAGCCAAGCGCGTGATGGACATGGTCGCTCAGATCGGCGGCCAACGATTGGCCGCGCCGCCGGCCGGTCTGTCGGACCAGGACACCCCGGATCTGGCCACGGCAGCCGCGCGCTACCGCGCGCTGCTTGTGCTGGGCAACCAGCATGGCGTCGTGCCGCAATTGGAACTGTGGGGCTTCGCGCGCGTGTTGAACAAATTGAGCGAAGTCGCCTACGTGGCCGTCGAATCGGGCCACGCGCAGGCTTGCATCCTGGCCGACGCCTATCATCTTTACAAAGGCGGCTCCGATTTCGACGGCTTGCACGTCGTGGCTGGCCCGGCCATGCACGTGTTTCACATCAACGACTATCCGGCCAGGCCCGACCGGAAGGAAATCACCGATGCTTATCGCGTCTTTCCGGGCGATGGGGTCGCGCCGTTGGGAACGTTGTTCCGCAATTTGCGGGATGCGGGTTTCCGCGGCATGCTTTCGCTGGAAGTGTTCAATCGCGAATACTGGAAGCAGGACGCGCTGTTCGTGGCCCGCAGCGGTCTGGAAAAAACCCGCGAGGCCGTGCAAAAGAGCCTGGCGTGAAGTGCGTCCCCGCACCAGCGGCATCTGAATTCCAAAGTCCGGGGGTTGTTCCTGGCAAGCCCGACCGCTTTAATAGGCCCACGAGTAAATTCCCTGGACCCTCACGCCCGTTCGAGGACGAACATCATGACTCGTCACCGCGATTTGTTTTTCGGTCTGTGCGTCGTCGCCTTCAGCTTGGCGCCGGCCATCGTCGGTGGGTTAATGGCCGCGGACTTGCCGGGAGTGATCACCAGCGAATTCATCTACGATAGCGCCCCGTTTCCGTCGTGCCATGCTTCGACGATTGCCCAAACGGCCGACGGCCTGGCGGCCGCCTGGTTCGGCGGCACGGATGAGGGCGAGCCCGACGTGGGCATCTGGCTTTCGCGGCACGACGGACAAAAATGGTCGGCGCCGGTGGAAGTCGCCAACGGCGTCGAGACGCCGGAAAAACGCTATCCCTGCTGGAACCCGGTGCTGTTCCAGAATCCCGACGGTCCGTTGTTTTTGTTCTATAAAGTGGGTCCCAATCCGTCGGTGTGGTGGGGCATGCTGATCACCTCGGCCGACGCCGGAAAAACCTGGTCGCGGCCGCGCCGCTTGCCGGAGGGCATTTTGGGTCCCGTGAAAAACAAGCCCATCCTGTACCAAGGCCAATTGTTGTGCTCGTCGAGCACCGAGCAGGGGGGCTGGCAGGGACACATCGAACGCACCGCCGATGGCGGCCAGACGTGGACCAAGACCGGGCCGTTGGCCGATTGGACGAAGTTCCGCATCATCCAGCCCACCATGCTCACGCACCCGGACGGCAAACTGCAGATTCTCTGCCGCAGCCGGCAGCGTAAGATCGTCGAGTCGTGGTCGTCCGACGGCGGTGTGACGTGGAGCCCGCTGGCCGCCACGGTGTTGCCCAATCCCGACAGCGGGATCGACGCCGTGAATTTGCGGGATGGCCGCATCCTGTTGGTTTACAACCACACGCCGATCGGCCGCAGCCCGATCAACGTGGCGGTCTCGGCCGATGGCAAGACGTGGCAAGCGGCCTTGACTCTGGAAACGGAGCGTGGCGAGTTTTCGTATCCCGCCGTGATTTGCACGCGCGACGGCAACGCGCACATCACCTACACTTGGAAGCGAAACAAGATCAAGCACGTCGCGATCGATCCGGCGAAACTGCTGCCGCGGGACATGCCCCAAGGGCAATGGCCCAAGTAGGCCGCCGACTCTACGCCAGGGCTCCGCTGGCGGCATGCGTATCGAGCACTCCGTCGCGCAAGCGGATCGTACGGTGGGCCCGGGCCGCAATGTCGGGTTCGTGCGTCACCAGCACGATCGTCTTGCCGGCCGCATTGAGCGCTTCGAGCATTTGCATGATCTCTTCGCCGGTGGCCGTATCGAGGTTGCCGGTCGGCTCGTCGGCCAGGATCACGTGGGGATTGTTGACCAGGGCCCGGGCGATGGCCACGCGCTGTTGCTGACCGCCGGAGAGTTGATAGGGCCGGTGGTCCAGGCGATCTCCCAGACCCACCATCTGGGCCATCTCGATGCAGCGCCGCTTGGCCTCGCGCGAGATGTTGCCCTGGTAGTAGAGCGGCAGTTCGATGTTCTCGACCACGGTCAATTGGGCGATCAGGTTATATGACTGAAAGATGAAGCCCAGGGAGCGGCTGCGGATTTCCGACAATTCATCGTCGTTCAATTGCGAAACGTCCTGCCCGCCCAGAATGTATTGGCCTTTGGTCGTTCGATCCAGGCAGCCCAGCAAGTTCAACAACGTGCTCTTTCCAGACCCCGAGGCGCCCATCACGGCCACGAAATCGCCTTCTGGAAAATCGATGGACACGCCCCGCAGCGCGCGGACGACGATGCCGCCCTTGAGGACGTAGTCCTTGTGCACGTCGATGACCCGAGCCGCCATTTTCACGTCGAGGATTCCTGGGGGTGCGGGGGAACGTCATTCATGGCGGAGGGCCTCGATGGGATCCATTTTTGCCGCCCGCTGGGCCGGATAAATGCCAAACACGACTCCCACGCCGACGGAGATCAAGAACGCCGCCACGATCGACCAGGGCGCGATGCGTGGCTCTAACTGCTGGATGTTGGAGGGCAAGGAGGCGATCACCTCGGGAAACAACTGGCGCATCACTTGGCGCGCCCCGGTGACCGCCGGATGGCAGAGAAACCCAAAAAACACGCCCAACAATCCGCCGGTCGCGGAAAGCACGACCGTTTCGCTCAAGAATTGCGCGACGATGTCGAACTGCTTGGCCCCCAGCGCCCGGCGTATGCCGATCTCGCGCGTCCGCTCGGTCACGGTCGCCAACATGATATTCATGATGCCGATCCCGCCGACCAACAGGGCAATGCCGGCAATCAGGACCAAGAGCAGATTGAACATCATCTGCAAGACTTGGGCCTGCTGCAACAATTCCTTGGGGACGACAATCGAGTAGTCGACGTTCGGATGGTACCGTTGCAGAAGATTCTTGACGATGTCGGCCGTTTCATCGACTTCCGACAAGTCGTGCACGGTGACCGTAATCTGACTCAACTGCACTTGCTCGCCCTCGCGGCTTCCGGCGCGCGAGGTGACCACCATGTCGCCGATCCGCTTGCGGAGCGTCGAAAGGGGGATGTAAATATCGAGGTTGTAGTCCTTGGCCGCCAGGCTGCCGCCGATGCCTCCGGCCGGCGTCTTGGATTCGGTCTGGCCGACGATGACGTAAAAAGTCCTCTCGATTTGCACGAACTGGCCGATGGGATCTTCATAAGGAAAAAGTTCTTGCGCGGTCCGGTCGCCGATGACCGCGACGTTGTCGGACTGCTCGAGATCCTTATCCGAAAGAAATCGCCCCCGCGCCACGCGCAGATTGTTCATCTCCTGGTACTTGGCAGTGCATCCCACCACGGTCACGTCGGAAACTTTGTCGAGGTAGCGTGCCTCCTGGCGAATCTCGCGCATCGGCACGGCCTGCAACAGCGTGGGAACGTTGGCCACGATGCGGTCGAAGTCGTCGCGCAGCAAGCCGTAGGCGATGACAAAACCGCCGCCGCGCGTGACATCGGACGGGGGTTTCGTGCTGCGGACGATAATGTTATTGGCGCCCAGATCCTTGATCTGCTGCTGGGCCTGGTAGCTGACTCCCTCGCCCATGGCCACCAGCCAGATGACGGCCGTCACGCCGATGAAAATCCCCAAGATGGCCAGGCCGGAGCGCAGCTTGTGCAGCAGTAGACTCTTGAGTCCCAACCGGAGGGTTTGCCAGAATCTCGAACCCAATCGTGATACCCCGCGCCTGCCAAGAATCGCGTCGCGCAGGCCCTCGGGCGAAACACCGCCAGCGGAGAACGCCTCACGATGCGACCATCACGGGCCGCCGCCCGGACCTCCGGGGCCGCCGCCTTGCTGCCGCATCTGCTGCATTTTCTTGCGGGCTTCCGCCAGCTCCTTGGCATCGACAAATCCGTCCTGGTTGGTGTCCATCGTATCG
>JBGQKM010000323.1:0-5958 GCA_041499515.1 Planctomycetia bacterium
AACGAGAGCGACGAGCCGGCCTTCACCCATCCGGTTTTGTATCGCGCCATCGAAAAACGGAAGCCGGTCCGCGACAACTATCTCGATCGGTTGCTCGAACTGGGAGAAATCAACCGCGACGAGGCCGCCCGCATCGCGCAGGAAGAAACGCAGCAACTCGACGAGCAATTGTCGGTGGCGCGCAGCGACGAATACGTCGCCCGGCCCCCAGCGTACCCCGGCGCGTGGAAGGGTTATGTCGGCGGCCGCGATACCGATCTGAAGGAGGTCGCGACCGGCCTGGACCGCGGCCGGCTGTCCGAGCTGTTAGAAGCGCAGACGCGGCTGCCGGCCGATTTCCGGCCGCATCCGAAGATCGAGCGCTTGCTGGCGGCGAGGCGCGAGATGGCCCACGGCGCGCGGCCGTTGGATTGGTCCGCCGCCGAGGCGCTGGCCTTTGCCAGTCTGGCCGAGGCCGGCTATCGCGTTCGCCTAAGCGGCCAGGACACCACCCGCGGCACCTTCAGCCAGCGCCATGCCGTGCTGCACGACTATCAAGACGGCCACCGCTACACGCCCCTGCAACACGTCGCCAAGGGTCAGGCGCCGGTCGAAATCGTCAACAGCCCCCTGTCGGAAGCCGGCGCGCTGGGTTTTGAATATGGCTACAGCCTCGACTTCCCGAATGGGCTGGTCCTGTGGGAAGCCCAGTTCGGCGATTTCGTCAATGCGGCGCAAGTGATCGTCGATCAGTTCATCGCCAGTGCCGAAACAAAATGGAATCGCCTGAGCGGGCTGGTGCTGTTGTTGCCGCACGGCTTCGAGGGCATGGGCCCCGAGCACTCTTCGGCCCGGCTGGAGCGGTTCCTGGCATTGGCGGCCGAGAGCAACATGCAAATCATGAATCTCACGACGCCGGCTCAGTACTTTCACGTATTGCGGCGACAAGTGTTGCGCACTTGGCGCAAGCCGCTGGTGATCATGACCCCCAAGAGCCTGTTGCGGCATGCCAAGGTGGTTTCCAGCCTCGACCAATGCGCTGATGGCGGCTTTCAGAAAGTGATTCCCGACGCGAGCGAGGATCGACCGAACGTGGACGGCGTGCTGCTGTGCTCGGGCAAGCTGTATTACGAACTGGAACAAGAGCGCGACGAATTGGGCAGGCAGGACGTGGCGATCGTGCGCCTCGAACAGCTCTATCCGTTGCCCTGGGAGCCGCTCAAAGCGGCGCTGGCCAGGTATCGCGACGGAACCCCGGTATACTGGGTGCAGGAGGAGCCGGAGAACATGGGCGCGTGGCGGTTTTTGCTGGCCCGCTTCGGCGGCGAGTTGTTCGACCGGCTGCCGTTTTCCGGCATCTTTCGCCGTGCATCGCCGAGTCCGGCGACCGGCTCGGCCAGTAGCCACAAAATGGAACAAAAGGAACTGTTGATGCAGGCCTTTGGCTGCATCTAGCCGTCGGCCTGACACGAGACCGGCAAATGCATCGTTGAGACCTCTGGTGAAAGCGTGCCCGCATGACCGTCGAACTGAAAGTGCCCGCCGTGGGCGAATCGATCACCGAAGTCCAGATCGGCCAATGGCTCAAAGGCGAGGGCCAAGTCGCCGAGAAGGACGAAAACCTGGTCGAGATCGAAACCGATAAGGCGACCGTCGAGATTTCGGCGCCCGTGTCGGGCACGATTTCCAAAGTGCTCAAGCGCACCGGCGAGATGGCCGCGGTCGGCGAAGTCATCGGCTATCTGGAGCCGGCCGTCGACGGCTCGGCCAGCACTGCGGCCACGCGCGACCAACAAGCCGCGGCGGCCGCCCAAGCGCAAGCCGCGCAAACGATTAAGACGCCCAAACCCAGGCACGAGGCCGTTCGGCCGGCAGAGCCGCGTCGCGCGCCCGAGCCCAAACCGGCCTCCGAACCATCGAAACCGGCGCCGCCGCCGGCCGCCACGTCCCAGCAGGCGCTGGTCATCAGCCCGGAAGTTCCGCACGCGATTCCGCCAGGCCGCGAGATGCGCAGGCCGAAACGGCCGATCGCGGTTGCCCCGACCCCGCGGCCGGGTCGCGAGGAAGAGGCCGTGCCGATGAGCCCGATCCGGCGGCGCATTGCCGAGCGGCTGGTCGAGGCCCAGCAAACGGCGGCCTTGCTAACGACCTTCAACGAGATCGACATGTCGGCCGTGATAGCGCTGCGCAACGAGCATAAGCAACTCTTCCTGGACAAGTACGGGATCAAGCTCGGTTTCATGTCGTTTTTCGTCAAGGCGGCCATCGACGCCTTGAAGCTGGTGCCGCAGGTGAACGCCGAGATCCGCGGCACCGACATCGTGTATCACAACTTCTACGACATCGGCATCGCGGTGGGCGGCGGCAAGGGCCTGGTCGTGCCGGTGCTGCGCGAAGCCGATCGCATGAGCTTCGCCGAAATCGAAATGACGATCGCCGACCTGGCCCATCGGGCTCGCGAGAACAGCCTGCAACTCGACGAGCTGCAAGGCGGCACGTTCACCATCTCCAACGGCGGCGTTTACGGCTCGATGCTCTCGACCCCCATCGTCAATCCGCCCCAAAGCGGCATCCTGGGTCTGCACGCCGTGCAAGATCGGCCCGTGGCCCGCGAGGGCCAGGTCGTGATCCGGCCGATGATGTACGTCGCCCTGACCTACGACCACCGCATCGTCGACGGCCAAGGCGCCGTCATATTTCTCAAACGCATCAAAGACGTCATCGAAGAACCGATGCGAATGCTAGTCGAAGTCTGAACGAAAAAAAATCGCGCGGAAACAAGTGGGTCCGGATCGGGACCCCGTAAAACTTAACGCAGAAAAACCCAACCCCAGCCCTCGCCACCAGCGTTCCATCACCGCTTGCGGCTTAGCCGCGCGCCGCCTGGGAATGTTTCCTGTCGCCCGGCCTGAACCCGTCGAGGGCCCACGAATGCGAAGTCGCTATTTTGTCGCCATGTGCGTAATCCTGGCGAGCCCGGCCTGCGTCGCCGGGTGCGGCCGATCCGAAACTGCGGGGACTGTCCCGATTTTGCGAAGTCCTCGAAACAAAATGGGACTGTCCCCTTCTCCGAGCAGTTTCGATCCCGGCGCTAGTGGCGCGACAGCGAGTGCCACGACGCCACAGCCCGAGTTCGGCGTCAGCGGCACGTTCTCGATCGTGGCCGTCGAGCCCGAGTCGGGCGTTTGCGGCGCGGCGGTGGCCAGCAAGTATCCGGCCGTCGGCGCGGTGGTGCCTTACGTGCGCGGCGGCGTGGGGGCCTTTTGCACGCAACACCGGCACGATCCAACTTGGGGGCCGCGCGCGTTGGATTTGCTCGAGCAGGGCAAGCTGCCCAGCGAAGTGCTCGTCGAACTGACGCAGAACGACGCCCAAGCCGGCCAGCGGCAGTTGGCAATCATCGACCGCCAGGGCCGCACGGCGCAGCAAAACCCCACGCAAGCCGGCGCCGACAGCCGCTGGTGGGGTGCGGCAAGCGGCCGGTTCTACGCCTGTCAGGGCAACACGCTCTGCTCTAGCGAAGTGATCGCGGCGATGGGCCGCGCCTTCGAGAACACCGAGGGAAGCCTGGCCGACCGGCTGATGGCCGCGCTAGTGGCCGGTGATTGCGCCGGCGGCGACCATCGCGGACGGCTGGCCGCGGCCATCGTCATGGCCAAACCGGGCCTGGAAGGAGCCTGGTTGGACCAGAGAGTCGACAAAAGCGACAACGCCGTGCTGGAATTAGCCCAAAAATATATCGAGCTCAAGCACGACGCCAAAGGCGCCTGGTCCGAGAGCAAATCGCCGTGGAAGGACCCCTGTCCGGATCGTCCCGAGCCGAAACCGCCAGCGCGCTAATCGCCCGCGTCGCGCGCGGGACGCGTGTCGCATATCGAAAGTCTCAACTAGCGATCACCGCCCTCGCGTTCTATCATCGTCTGCTCCGGGCCGGGTCGAACCCGGCGACCGCCGAGCGTGTCTCGATGCGCACGCGATGCGACATCTGACGTTGAACGCCAAAACGAACCCAGCGGGGCCACTACCAGCGAATGAACATTGTCGATCCCAAGCAGTCGCGACAGGGAGTCGTGTATGGCATCCTTGCCTACGGCTGGTGGGGGCTGATCCCGCTGTACTTCAAATGGGTCGCGCACGTCGCTCCACAGGAAATTCTGGCCCAGCGCGTGGTCTGGTCGTTCGTGCTGCTGGCGGTCGTGATCACGGCATTGCGCCGCTGGAAGGCTCTCTGGCCGGCCCTGGCCGCGGGCCCGATCGTGCGGATGCTCGCGGCCAGCACGCTGTTGTTGGCTGTGAATTGGTTCACCTATATCTATGCCGTTTCGACCAACCAGGTGGTCGAGGCCAGCTTGGGCTATTTTCTCAATCCGCTGGTCAACGTGGTGATCGGCGTGTCGATTCTAAAAGAGCGATTGCGCCCCTGGCAGTTGGCCAGCATCGTGTTGGCCGGGCTGGGCGTGGCGATTTTGGGCGCGCCGCCGATCGCGGTCGTGCTGGCTCTGTCGTTCGCGTTCTACGGCCTGCTGCGCAAGAAAGTCGCCGTCGATGGTCTGTTGGGACTGTTCATCGAAACGGTTCTATTGGTTCCGCTGGCGCTGGCCTATATCGGCTATCTCGCGTCGACCGGCTCCGCCGCGTTCGTGCCGAGCGACCCACTGACCTGCGCCAAGCTGATGGCCAGCGGCGTGGTGACCGCCGTGCCGCTATTGTTTTTTACAGGCGCGGCCCGGCGGCTGCGGTTTTCGACCCTGGGCTTCCTGCAATACCTGGCCCCCACGATCCAATTCCTGCTGGCCGTGTTCTTGTTTCACGAAGAGCTGTCGACCGTCAAGCTGATCGCCTTGAGTTGCATCTGGACCGCCGTCGGTCTGTACTCATACGACACGCTGCGTTCTTTTCAGCAGCAGCGTAGCCAGGCGCCGAGCCCAGTGCCGGCGGATGTCTAGCACCGGTTTTGAAACTGCGGGGACTGTCCCGATTTTGCGCTCTTCCTTACAGCAAAATGGGACTGTCCCCCTCTCCGAGCAGTTTCAAAACCGGTTCTAGCACGGGATCGGCGGTGCGTGTATCGTGCCGCAAAAAAATGCACACAGCCCGAGCCGCTCCGAGCATTGGACGCCGCCGGGCAAATCTTGCGGCCCGAAGGGGGATTCGTTAAGCTGTTATCGTTGCGTGACTTGCAACCCGCGTCCCCGTAGCCCAATTGGATAGAGCGTCGGCCTCCGAAGCCGAAGGTTACAGGTTCGAGCCCTGTCGGGGATATTCAGCGCCACCGAACGCCGAAACGCAACGTCGGAAAGCGTGATCCATGACTGACGATGCCGAAGGACTTGCGGGCCGTTCGGCGTTGTCCAAGGGTGCGGTTACGCTCGGCTCGCGCGGCGTGTTTGCCGCGCTGTGGCTGCTGTGGGCCGCGCTGTTGGCCGCGGCCATGATCTGGGGGAGTATTGCAGATCGGCACGGCGAGGCGATTCCCACGGCCTGCCGCATGGCCTCGTCGGTCGCGCTGGTCGTGGACGGCTGGTGGGCGTTTGCATTGTGGCGCGGGACGCGGGCCGGGCGGTTCTCGCTGGCCATTGCCGTCGGCATGACGCTCGGCGCGATCGGCGACTTCTTTAATGCGGGCTTGTTGGACTTCGTGCCGGTGGTGCAGGGCACGCTCGGCGGCATCGCGGCATTTGGCTTGGGACACGTGGCCTACATCGGCGGCTGCTGGGATTTACGCCGCGAGCTGCGATTGACCGATCGCCGGGCCCTGGGGGCCGCCGTGTTGTTCTGGCAACTCTTTGGGCTGGTGGCCTGGTACCTCGTCGTCTTTCTGGGCTCTGAGAATCGTTCGCTCATCGGGCCGGCCCTGCCGTACTCGCTGCTCTTGGCCGGCACCGCGGGCGTGACCGCCGGCCTGGCGTTGCAAGAACGCAGGCTCTCCGGCCTGGCCATCGGAGCGGCCCTGTTTCTGGCCAGCGATTTGATCTTGGC
>JBGQKM010000324.1:0-5940 GCA_041499515.1 Planctomycetia bacterium
ATGCTTCGTGCATTGCGGCCGGGTGACGCGCTTCGTTTCATGGAGTTTTTCGCTGACGTTTTCACGTACGGTTAGCCGAGCCGCGTCGACGCCAACCTCGCGTGACGACGGCGATTGCGAATCAGCGACTGCGGTTGGTCCCCTTCAACGGGAGACGCCTCCGTTCGTGGGAACGTTGGCGATGTCTATTGCGAGCGTCGACCATGCTGCGCCGCGCCGTGCCGCTCGAGTCGGCGGAAGAGCGAACCGCGGCATGGGGTTTGCAGGCGCTTTGCGCTCCAAGATCACTGCCGCCCATGGGGGCGCAAACGAAGCCGCCCGGTGTCGTTCGCTTAAGGGAGATGGATTGCAATCTTTACGTCTTTGCCACCGATTGATCGTCGACAAACGAAGGAGGTGTGTCATGAGACCACGTGTTTCTATCCCCGTGCTGGCCATTTTGTTGGCGGGGCTTCAGGCTCCGGCCGCCGTGGCCCAGCGCAGTCCCTCGCAGGACCGACAGTTACTTCTCGTTGTCCAGTACGTCGTGCAACCGTCGAAGGTGGCTCAGTTCGAAGCTGTTGCAAAAGACGCGGTAGAACAATTGGTTAAACAGAAATCGAGCGCCGGCGGTTTCCTGTGCACACGCAGCGACGAAGTAGTATACACGTATATTTTTCCGGTGAGCAGGATTGCCGATGGACGAGCTCAGATCGACGCTCTGGCTGCGGCGGGTGCAGCATTGGGTTCGGAATGGGCCGAGCGGGCGAAAGACGCGATTGAATACGTCAACGCCTACTTGGTCGTTGCCAGGCCGGACCTTTCATATCAACCGTCAAATCCGCGGCTATCGCCCGGCGATACTCGTTCGATGCACTTCGATTTCCACTATCTGAACTTCGGAGAGCGGTCCACGGCCGAGAAAGCCGCTAAGGAGTACGCTGATCTGCATAAAAAAGCGAACTGCGACACTGGGTTCACAGTCTACGAGGTAATCGGAGGAGCCGAATTGCCCATCATGATTGTCGCAACGAATGCAAAGAGCGTCGCCGATCACTACGCCCAAGCCGAGAAAGTATTAGGGCAGTTGGGTGCCGAGGTCGCGCCGATCGCGAAAAAACGGGACTCGGTCGTACGAAGAATCCAACAGATCGACGCCAGGATCTTGCCTGAGCTTTCGTATCAGCCACCAACCTCAGCGGCAGGAGCAAACTAAGCGTTCTCACTCCGGGGGACTGACCGGCAGTGGCATCGCCGCAGGCGCAGTGAGTTCGTTATGCCAACTCAAGATTCAACGCCCCGCCCGGCCTCATGGCTTGGCGGGGTTTTTTCCTTTCCGCAGCCCCATTTGTCGGTCGGCTGGGCCATCAACTCATACCCTCGATGAGACTCCGAGAAAACGACCCTGTTTTTGAGACAGTGGTCGTGCATCGGGAAATCAAGCGTTTGATGACACGGGCGGGGTGATCGTTGGAACCACTGAATTCGTTCCGATGGTTGCTTCGCTTATCCAATCATTTCCTACGCGCTAGACGCGGGGGGCGAGGCGCGTTGTTAAAATCGTGACTATTGCGAGTCTGGATCGGTTTCGGGCACAGCCTGTATGGGAAATGTCGGTCAGAAACTCGCCGCAGTAGACTTCCAAGTCGGCCACGCCTGGGGAACGTGGAATTCTTTACGTTTCGCCAGGCGACTCGTGGCGGGACGAAAACCGGCGCTGACCCCTTGCACGCCTGGCCCTGCCCGTCAATAAGAGTGGCTACTGGACCATCCGCCGGCTGTCCCTGCTGCTGATTCGACGACGCGACGAACTCATGACTTCCTCCGGCGAAACGAATTACGTACTGGCAATCGACCTGGGGAGCGGGGGACCGAAGGTGGCCCTGTTCTCCGACCGCGCAGAGCTCGTGGCTCGCTCGTCGGGCACGACTTCGACCACTTTCACCGCCGGTGGCGGCGGCGAACAGGACCCGGGCGAATGGTGGCAATCGATCACCAGTTGCGTGCGCGAGATTCTAGGCCAGCGGCTAGTGCCCCTCGACCGCGTCATCGCTGTCAGTTGCGCCAGCCAATGGTCCGTCACCGTGCCGGTGGACGAGCAGGGCCGGCACTTGATGAACGCCGTCCATTGGACCGATGGCCGGGGCGCCATCTATACGAAACGGATCACCACCGGACTAATCAAGGTCGGCGGCTACGGAGTCATTCCGCTCATCAAGTGGCTGCGGCTTACCGGTGGAGTGCCCACGCACTCGGGGGCCGACGCGCTAGCTCACATTTTGTTCATCCGCCATGAGTGTGAAGATGTCTATCGGCGCACGTTCAAGTTTCTCGAACCGATGGACTACCTCAATTTTCGCCTAACCGGGCGGGCGGCCGCTTCGTACGCCACGATCTTTCCCTATTTGCTGACCGACAACCGCGACCATGCGCGGATTGCGTACGACGATGGCCTGATCGCCCGCTGCGGCCTGGACCGCGCGAAGTTGCCCGATCTGTTGCCCGTCGGTTCCGTGCTGGGAACGATCCGTCCCGAGGCGGCCGAAGAGTGGGGTCTGTCGCCGCAAACGCAGGTCGTCGGCGGCACGCCCGATAGCCAGGCCGGAGGGCTGGGATCGGGGGCGGTCCGCGACTACGACGCCCATCTCTCGATCGGCACCTCCGCCTGGCTCAGTTGCCACGTACCTTTCAAGAAGTCCGACTTGCTGCACTACATTGCCACGATGCCGTCGGCCATTCGTGGTCGCAATATGGTCGCCGCCGAGCAGGGAGCGGCCGGCAAGTGCCTGGGGGTGTTCGTCGACAATTGGCTTTGTCCCCCCGACGAACTAACGCCCCACGGAGCGCCGCCGGACGTTTACGAGCGGCTCGAACGCCTCGCGGGCGCCGTTCCTGCCGGCAGCGGAGGGCTGTTGTTTCTCCCCTGGCTCAACGGAGCCGGCCCCCCCAGCGGCGAGAGCACGATTCGCGGCGGTTTTTTGAATCAGTCGCTGCGCACCGGCCGCGCTGAGGCCGTTCGCGCCATCATGGAAGGAGTGGCCTTCAATCTGCGCTGGCTCCAGACAAGCGTCGAGCGGTTCGTCGGCCGCCCGTTCGAGGGACTCAACGTCATCGGCGGCTGCGCCCGTTCGAGCGTCTGGTGCCAGATACTTGCCGACGTGTTCCAGCGCCCGATCCGTCGGGTCGCCGACCCAGAAATGGCGATTTCCCGCGGGGCCGCGCTGGCGGCACTCGTGGCGCTACGCCGGATGCCGCTCGACGCAATCCCAGGAGCGGTGCGGATCGAACGAGAGTTTATCCCCAATCCCGTGCACCGCACGCTCTACACCCAACTGTACGGCGAGTTCCTCAACAGTTATAAAGCCAACAGGGGAATCTTCCGGCGGCTCAATGGCCGCCGCGACCAGGCAGCGGGGCCAGGGGCCGCGTAACACTCAATACCAGCCGGGTCATGCCGTAGGGGACTTGCACCGTGTCATCAGAAACCGAATCCGAATTGGGAATTCTCGCGCCGATCGACGAGGCGATGCATCCCTACCGCCAGCGATTCAAGGCTTGCCCGCAGTTGCCAAAAAGCGGACGCGCCCGGACGGAAATCATTCGCGAGATGGAAGAACTGCGGGCGCTGGAACAGGCCCGCTGGAAAGAGGGTTACGCCTCGGGCTCGGTCTACAACGGCGACGAAGAGCACATTGCATTCGTCAACCAGGTATACGCGATCCAATCGCAATCCAACCAGTTGCACGCCGACCTGTGGCCCAGCGCCGCCAAATTCGAGGCGGAAATCGTCGCCATGACCGCGCACATGCTGGGGGCCGGCCAGACGGGCGCCCCCTTCGGCAGCGAGGAGGGCATCTGCGGGTCGGTCACCTCCGGCGGCTCGGAAAGCATTCTGCTGGCAATGAAGACCTATCGCGACTGGGCCCGCCACAAACGGGGCATCACCGCGCCGGAGATCGTGTTGCCCACCTCGGCCCATGCGGCTTTTCACAAGGCCGCGCAGTATTTCAACCTGCAAACGCGGCTCGTTCCGCTCGACGCTGAGTATCGGGCCGACGTCGGGGCAGTGGCCGCGGCGATCAACAGCGACACGATCGCGCTAGTCGCCTCGGCGATCAACTTTCCCTATGGCACGATCGATCCGATCGACCAGATGGGAGAACTGGCCAAAGAACACGCCATCGGCCTGCACGTCGACAGCTGCCTGGGGGGCTTCTTTCTCCCCTGGGCGGAGAAATTGGGGCAGCCGGTGCCTCCATTCGATTTTCGCGTGCCGGGTGTCACTTCGATGTCGTGTGACACGCACAAGTACGGCTACGCCCCCAAGGGGACGTCGGTCGTTTTGTATCGCGGCCAGGAGCTGCGCCGCTATCAATATTTCACCATCGCCGACTGGCCAGGCGGACTCTATTATTCGCCGACGTTCTCCGGCAGTCGGCCGGGGGGCCTCAGCGCCGCCTGTTGGGCCGCTCTGGTCTCGATGGGAGAAGCCGGCTATCTGGCGGCGACGAAAAAGATTCTCGACGCCGTGGCCGTCATTCGCCAGGGAATTGAACAGATCCCCGAGTTGCATTTGCTCGGCCGGCCGATCGGGCCGTTTGCCATCGCCTCGGACCGTGTGGACATGTACCAGGTGCTCGACCAGATGTCGGCCCGCCGCTGGGCCCTGACCGGGTTGCTGAAACCGCCGGCCATTCACGTTAGCCCCACGCTGCGCCAATCGCAGCCGGGCGTGGCTGAGCGGTTCATCCACCACCTGGCCGAATCCGTGGCCTTTGTCCGCGACACTCCGAACATCGAAGGGGGCATGGCCCCGATCTATGGCCTGGCGGCCAACATTCCCGACCGCAGCATCGTCCACGACATGCTCAAGCAGGTGATGGACATCTACTACCGCCTGTAAGAAGTCCACTCGCCGCTCGGGAGCACCATTTTTGCTTCCATGCCAGGTAGTCGCGGCTCAACAGTTGCTTCTTTTTTTTGGAATCCTAAGAAACGACCGGGCCTGTTGAAAAAGTCCGATTGGAGCTAGCACGAATTCGGCTTGATTTTTCTTGTGAAAACGCGTTTCTGGGCGTGTTGTCGTTCCATCCGCTTCACTTCTGTTGGCGGAGGTGGTCATGCAAGGAGTGCATGCATTCGAGCCGAAGACGAAGGTGAGCATCGACTTGGAGTCGTTCGTCGCCGTGGACCACTTCCTGCGTCGGGTTGATCGGATACTCGATCTGTCGTTCGTTCGAGACTTGACGGCTGCTCGGTACGCAGTCCAACAAGGGCGGCCGTCGATCGACCCGGAAGTTTACTTCCGCATGCAGCTGGTGGCGTACTTTTACGGCGTCACCTCGGAACGGCAACTCTGCGAAGACATTTACTACAATCTCGCTTTCCGCTGGTTCTGCCGCTTGCCGCTCACGGAAGACGTGCCGGACCACTCATCGCTAACCCGCATCCGCGACCGCTACGGCACCGAGATCTTCGAGTCGGTATTCCGCAGGGTCGTCGAGCAGTGCAAGCAGAAGGGGTTGGTGAAAGACTCATGTCGAGTGATGACTGATGCGACCTTGATCGCTGCCGACGCCTCGCTGAACTCGCTGGTGCACAACGATCCTGGCGAAGCGCAGAAGGAAGAAGAGGCTCAACGGCAGCGGCGAGGGACGATCGACGGAGAGGCACAACGCAAGCTGTCCAATCAAACGCACCGCAGCCGCACGGATCCGGACGCCACGCTGGCGCAGAAGCGCGGAACGCCTCGGCAACTCAAGTACAAGGTTCACCAAACGATCGACGCTGACAGTCGCGTCATTCTGGACACGGAGGTGACGACCGGAGCTCGGCACGACAACCAGGGCTGGCGCACACTAAGTTCCTGTTCCGAACAGGACTTCGGATAGGAAGTCGCTGCTCCAGCCGGCGAGGCGGCGTTTCATCACCAGGCTTTTCTTCTTGTCGGGATGTTGTTTG
>JBGQKM010000325.1:0-5867 GCA_041499515.1 Planctomycetia bacterium
GGGCGAGGGCAGGTCGCGGCCGGCGCGGCGCGGCGTGTGCCAGACGCGATTGCTGGCCGTCACGTCCCCTTCGCCATCGGGACGCACCGCATAAATATCGCCCGGCAGTCCGTTGACGACGTGCACCAGTCCCTGGGCATAGGCGGGCACCGGTTCGCCGCGGCCATTAAAGCCCTGGCACCACCACAGCTCGCGGCCGGTTTTGGGGTCATAGCTGCGCACTCCGGCGTGGCTGTTGAGGATCAGCTCGTCGCGCTGCGGCGTGCGGATCACGATCGGCGTGCTCCAGCCGCGCAGATTCGCCCGCGGCGTGCTCCACACCGTTTCGCCCGTGCGATAATCGACCGCCAGCAGCGACGCTTCGGCCGATTCGCTGTCGCAATTCTGAATCACCGTGTCGCCGTAGAAGATCGGGCTGGCCGCGGTGCCCCACGGGCCGTTGAAGCGTCCCAGGTCGCGCGACCAAAGCGGTTTGCCATCCAGCGAATACCCGTGCAAACCGCCGCGGCCGAAAAACGCCACGACCACCTTGCCGTTGGTGGCGCAGGTGGACGAGGCCCAGCCGTTCATCACGTGGCTCTCCTCGGGTTCGCCGGTCCAGGCGACTTGCTGCCACAGAAGTTTTCCGTCGCGACGGTCGATCGCCAGCACGACCCGCTGGCGGCCCTTTTCCAAGGCCGTGGTCAAAAAGATCTGATCGCCCCACACCACCGGCGTCGATTGGCCGGCTCCCTGGAGAGCCACTTTCCAGAGCACGTTGTCGGCAGTCCATTGCAACGGCAAGCCCGTTTCGGCCGTGTGGCCCGTGCCGGTCGGACCGCCCAAGCCGGGCCAATTGACTTCGGCCCGCGACACACCGGCGCCGGCCAGTGCGAACCCCAGAACCAGTAAAACCGAGCGGGTCAAACGTCGAGGTAGATGGCGCACGCGCGGTCTCCTTGCAGGCGGTTGGAAAGAGTTTTCGCTAGGATTTTTAGTGCCGCAAAATTACGGAAACGAAGCCGATAGTTTGGGCGATCAGCAGCGGCGGGACGAACCGATCGTCGGCCCCTGGGCCCGCGCTAGATCGTTGTAAACTTTCGGCCGGCATGTTTCCACCGATTCGCGGAAAAATGGCCAAAAAAACCGCTCACACCAGCTCCCCGATCGGCCGCCCATCTTCGATCATCGAGACCGGCCGGCCCGAGGGATTGGTGAACTGCGTGCGCGGGTCGAGTCCCAGCACGTGGAACACGGTGGCCATCAGGTCCTGCGGCCGAATCCGGTTGGCCTTGGGCACGTCGGCTTTGGGCGACGATTCGCCGACGACTTGTCCCATCTTCAATCCGCCGCCGGCCAGCGCCAACGTGCTCAAGGGGGCCCAGTGGTCGCGCCCGGCGTTGCGATTGATCTTGGGCGTGCGGCCGAACTCGCCGGTAATCACCAGCAGAATGTTGTCGCTCAGGCCCCGCTGGCGGACGTCTTCGAGAAACGTCGCGATGGCATGGTCCAGTTCGGGACCGCGTCGTTCGAGGCCGGCTTTGACCTGCTGATGCATGTCCCAGCCGTTGTACGAAAGCGTGACGAAACCGCAGCCCGCCTGGCACAACCGCCGTGCCCGCAACATCTGCGCGCCAAATCCCTGGCCGTACTTCTCGATGGTTTTCGGGTCTTCGCGCGTCAGATCGAACGCTTGCGGCGCTCCGCCGAGCACGAGATGAAAAGCTTGCTGCTCGAACTGATCGAGTCCTTCCATCAGGCCGCTGCGGTCGACCACGCTGTTCATACGGTCCAGGCTGGCCAGCAGCGTGCGGCGCTCGCCGACCCGGTTTTCCGGCACGGCGAGGGTCATATTATTGAACGCCTGACCGGTCGGATCGAACGGAGCGTACGGCGTGCCGAGAAACGCCGGCCCGTCGGAACCGATCCGGCCCAGACGCACGTACGTCGGCATGCCCGTGCGAGAATCGTTGGCGCCGCGGATGCGGGCCACGATCGAGCCGATCGATGGCCGGGTCGGCAGCCCGCCATTGTCGATCTGGCGGTTATCGTAGCCGGTCATGACGAAATGCGTTCCGCCGGCATGGGCGCTGTTGTTGTGGGCGAACGAGCGGACAAACGTCATCTGATCGGCCGCCGCGGCCATTTTTGGAAACGTGCCGCCGAGAGTCACGCCCGGCAGACGCGTGCGCACTTCGCCCGTGACGCTGCGATACTCGACCGGGGCGTTCATGTGGGGATCGAAGGTCTCGATGTGCGTGGGGCCGCCCCCCAGCCAGACCCAAACCACCGAGGTGTCTTTGACCGGCCGGCCCGCCGCGGCCGCCTGGGCCCGTGCGGCCAGCAAGCCCGGCAATGCCAGTGCGCCCGTCCCCAGCGTGGCTGCACCCAGGGCACCGACCTTGAGAAACTCGCGTCGCGTATTCCCTTGGCAGTCACGATCCGTACGGTCCGACACGATGTTCAACATGGCCATTCCTCCATAAACCCAAGGCACTCAGCACATTAAGCGCAGGCGCTCATCCCATGCGCAGCTTCGGCGCTATTGATTAAACCCCAGCGGATTGCCCATCGGGTCGCGGCTGGAGGCTTTTTTAGCTCAAACGATCGCCCCCACGGTTCTACTCCAGCGCACGTTAAACCTGAGCGGGCACGACAAACGGGGCCCGGTAGGCCCGCGAGAGCATTGGGTTGGCCGCTTCGGCCCCGTCGCCGACGAATTTTTCGGCCCGCGGGTCGATCTTCAGCGTGCGGCCGAGCGTGTAGTTGGTTTCTTCCAGTTTGAGCCCGATTGCCTTGAGGTTGTCGCGCAGACTGTCGAACGTTTCGACGACCTGTTTGTTGTCGCCCAGCGCTTGGCCGGCCTTGTCATAGGGCACGGTCTGCCCCAGGCGATAAGAGATGTTGGCCAGGTGGCACGCCGCGGCGGAATAGTGGGCCACTTCGGCGTTGGCGTTGACATCCTCGGGCTTGCGGCTGCGCACGGCCTCGATAAAGCTTCCAAACGGGCCGCCGGGCGTGACGTGGGCCTCGCCCACGACTTTCTCTCCCTCGCTGCTGCCGTTGCGATAGAGCATGCCATCGCGAATCACGCCTTCGGTGGTGTAAAACTCGTTGCTGATCTTGTTCGGCAGGTCGCCCCGCTCCTTATTGCCGACCAGTCCGCGCACTTCGAACACCAGCAGCGCGTCGCCATAATCGAACACGGCCATTTGCGTGTTGGGCGTTTGGCCCTGATCTTGATAGCCGAAGCGGCCGCCGAGACTCCACACGCTCTTGGGCAGCGTCGAGTCTTTGATCGCCCAGCGAGCGACGTCCATCTGATGAACGCCTTGGTTGCCGATTTCGCCGTTGCCGGTATCCCAAAACCAGTGCCAGTTGTAAGGCACCAGGTTGGCGTGATACGGTTGCTCGGGGGCCGGGCCGAGCCAGATGTTGAAATCCAACGCGTCCGGCGCGGTTTCGACCGGCTTGGCGCCGATCGCCCACCGCGGCTTGCAGCAATAGGCCTTGGAGACCAGCAGCTTGCCGTACTTGCCCGAGTGCACGGCGGCGATTTCCTGGGCCCGTCGCAGTTCGCTGCGCTGTTGCGTGCCGTGTTGCACGATGCGGCCATATTTTTGCGCCGCTTCGACGCACTTGCGTCCTTCGTAAAGATTGTGGCTGATCGGTTTTTCGACGTACACGTCTTTGCCGGCCTGGCAGGCCCAAATCGTGATCAGCGAATGCCAGTGATTGCAGGTGGCCACGCTCACCGCGTCCAGGTTGGGATCGTCCAGCGCCTTGCGAATGTCCTTGATGGTTTGTGGGTCGTTGCCGCCGAGCTCGTTGACGCGCGATTTGCGCGACTCGAACAGCCGCGTATCGGGATCGATCAGATACGTGATCTGCACGTTTTTGTCTTTGAGTTCCTTGGCAAAGGCCTGGATGTGCGATTGTCCTCGTCCGCGGATGCCGGCCACGCCGACGCGAATGACGTCGTTAGCGCCAAGCACTCGGCCGGAGGCCTTGGTGCCGGCAATCGTAAAGAGCCCAAAGGCGGTGCTGGCGGCGGCGGACGTTTGAATGAATTTGCGGCGGGTGATTCTGGCCATGGCGGGGCTCTCCAAATCGGCGGGGACGCGGACCAACGCAATACGACGGAAGCCTGATTGTAATACAATGGGAAGCGTGAAACCAGTAAGCGACACCCCGAGTGATTCCGGCCGCAACCACGGTCATTTAACCGGATGGTGCCGTGCCGCGGCGGCTGGTATGCTAACCCCGTTCGCCCTTCCAATCCCCCCAAAAACCCGCCCACTCCCGCATCACTAGGAACCGAGATCATGTCAACTTCTTCATCCGCGTTGGCCCGCACATTCGTGCTGTGCCTGATTGTCGTATCCGGGTGGTGCGTCGCGGTGCGCGCCGCCGAACCCGCCGCCAGGCAAGAGATCGACCCCAAGGCGCAGAAGGTGCTGGACGCTTTCGACAAATACTACACCGGGCTGGGCGGTTTTCAGGTCACGGTCAACGTGGCGCTGACCATCGAACAATCGGGCCAAAAGGAGAACCACGAGTTTACGCAGAAGCTGGCCGTTCAGCGCCCCAACAAACTGGCCTTCCACTTGGAGCCGTCCAAAATGACCCAGGGCGGCGGCACGATCGTCTCCGACGGCAGCGAGCTGTCGGCCTATTTCAAGGCCTTCGACAAATACGGCGTCGAGAAAGCGCCCGACACGCTCGCAGGTCTGTTGAAAAACCCCTTGGTGCAAGTGGCGTTGAGCAATAGCAACGCCACAGCCGCGACCCTGGCCCTGCTGGACGACCATCCGGCCAAAAAGCTGTTGGAAAAAACCCAATCGCTGCAGTACGCCGGCCTGGTCAAGCTGGATGGGGTGCCATGCCATTTGCTGAAGGCGACGGGCGACGAGCTGGATTGGCTGCTCTGGATCGACGCGGGCGACAAGCCCGTGGTGCGGCAGTATGTGCCCGATCTGGCCAAGGCCTTCGAAAACATGGCCAAGGCCAAAAAGACCTCGTCGCCCTTCGCGAACGTCAAAATCACCAACATCGTCGCGTTTGCCGATTGGAAAGCGAATCCGAAATTCGCGGCCGACACGTTCGTCTTCGACGTGCCCAAAGGCATCGCCAAAGTTCTCTCGCTGGCCGACATTCTGGCCGGCGGACGCGAGCCGGACGAGACGGGCCCTCATCCGCTGGTGGGCCAGGCGGCGCCGCAGATCAAGCTCGATCTGTTGGACGGAGGCGCGCTCGACCTGGCCAGCTACAAGGGCAAGAAGATCGTGATCCTGGACTTTTGGGCCACCTGGTGCGGACCCTGTGTCGAAGCCATGCCGATCATCGAGAAGGTCGCCGGGCACTATAAAGACAAGGGCGTGCTGTTGTTTGCGGTGAACGTCGAGGAAGGGGCCGACGACGTTCGAAAATTCCTCGACGAGGCGAAACTCAAGGTCACCGTCGCTTTGGACAAAGACGGCGACGCGGCCCGGGCCTACAAGGCCGAGGGCATCCCGCAGACGGTGATCGTAGCCAAAGACGGATCGGTGCAAGTGGTCCACGTCGGACTTCTGCCCGATTTGGAAGAGCAGTTGGCCAAAGAGCTCGACGGTCTCTTGGCCGGCAAGAACCTGGCCGCCGAAACGTTGGCCGCGGCCAAAGAAAAAGCCGAGGCCAGCGCGGCGGAAAAGGACAAAGCCGCCAAGGCCGACAAACCATAAAAAAGGGGTCGCCATAATAAAAAAGTAATAAAAAAGGGGTCGGGAGCAATCCTGTTCGGCACAGGATTTGCGCCTTGGAATGTAGCGTATTTGGGCTGAATAGTTGGACTTGCGCGCTGTAGTTTTTCTGGGCATCATGGTGGCATGGGGCACGAGAAACGAAAAGAC
>JBGQKM010000326.1:0-5809 GCA_041499515.1 Planctomycetia bacterium
CAGTTGAATATGGGCTTGAGCAGCGACGTCTACCAGCCGGGCAACAAAACGCAATCGGACGCCGATGGACGGTTCCGGATTACTGCCGTTGGGCGCGGGCGATGGGCCACGCTTCGGATCTCCGGCGGCGGCATCGTCGCCACCGACCTGGAGGTGGTGAATTGGCCGATGGAGCCGTTGACCACCGACGTCGCCTCGTCCGGAACAGCGATCATGAAGACTTTTTTCGGCGCGCGATTTCAATTCGCGGCCGAGCCTTCGCAGCCGATCGAGGGCGTTGTGCGCGACGCGGCCAGCGGCCAGCCCCTGGAGGGCGTGAGCGTTTTGAATTTGAAATTGGCCGGTCAGCCAGCGAGGTACGACAGCGGCATGGACGAAGCAATCAGCGACCAGCATGGCAAATACCGCCTGGAAGGGATGCCCAAGGGCAAAGGAAACGAGGTTTTCGCGATGCCTGCCGACGGGCAGCCCTATTTCATGCGCGAGTTCGAAGTGCCGACCGCGCCGGCCTTCGAGCCGATACGGCTCGACCTGGAATTGCACCGCGGCATGCTGATTCACGGTGTGGTTCGCGACAAGGATTCGGGCGAACCGATTAGCGCCACCGTCATTTATCTGCCTTGGCCCGACAATCCGCATATCGCAGGGCTGCCGGAGTTCAATAGTCGCAAGCTGGCGGGCCACGACGAACGCTATCGCACGAATGCCGAGGGACGCTTTACGCTCGTCGGCTTGCCAGGCCGTGGACTCCTCAGCGTGATCCGAGTTGACGACCAGCCCTACCCGCGCGGCCAGGGCTTTGACGAGATCCCCGATTTGGCGGCCAACGCGGAAAGGTTCAAGAGCATTTCCCAGCTTTATATGCCGAATCGAGATTTCATCATCGCAGTCAAGCATGTTCAGCCAGCCGAAGATCAGGCGGAATTCTCGACCGAGATCGAGCTTGAGCAGGGCGGCTCGGTCAAGCTAACGGTCGTCGACGAAGCGGGAGCGGCGGTTTCGGGCGCGACCATTGGCGGCACGTGGCCGAGCCGTTTGTCGCAGGTCGAGCTCAACAGCGCACCGGTGATCGCGGCGGTGGGATTGAAGCCGGGTGAAAAGCGGTGGATCATTGGTTGTCACGTCCAGCGGAACCTGGGCGGCGTGGTCCAGGTCGGGCTCGACGATGACCGGGCCGGGCCGGTGCCTATCGTGTTGCGGCCCAATGGCAGAATCCAAGGTCGACTCCTGGACGCGCAGGGGAAGCCCTTGCACGGAGTGCAGCTATCTTTTCAAATCGCGGGCACCGACGTATGGCGCGCGGCGCCCGGCCCAGTGCGCACCGATGTCGATGGCCGGTTTGTCAACAACATGGTCTTTCCCGGCGGTTCGTACGATGTGACGTTTGAGACCGACAAGGGGCGCACTAAAAGTCTTGCGGTCGGCCTGGCCGTCGAGCCCGGCGAAACGATCGATCTCGGCACGATCGACATCACCAGCGACGAGCGGCCCGCGCCGGTGCGAACGAAGTCCGCGGCCAACATCAACGCCAGTGCAACAGGTGCAAAGTCTGGTGAAAGCTCGACCGCGGCGGGGGACAAAGCCGCTCAGGCCGACGCCGTGCAAGTGTTCGAAGGCCAGGTCGTCGATCCGACGGGCAAACCTGTCCAGCACGCCGAATTGTATTTCGTGTACCACATCCCGCAGCCCAGGGGCTTGTTGGCTCCAACCGGGAAGCCGGTGGCGACCACCGACGCCAAGGGAGCATTTCGATTTACGGCCAGCCCGACGGATTTTGGCATGCATTCATCGGCACGTGAATTTGGGTACGCGGCGCTGATCGCGGTCAAGGATGGTTTCGGTTTCGCCTGGTCCCAGGCCGGCAAGCACGAAACGAGCGGCAAGTCGCTCGGCGACGCCCGCGCCCGTGCAAAGGACGCACCGGCAGAACTTGTCGAACAGATGAAGCGGATGCTCAGTGGCGTCGGCGAGCCGCTCAAGCTGGTGGTAGACGACCAGCCGATTCGTGGTCGCATCGTGGATATCGATGGCCGGCCGGTGAGCGGTGCGCGGCTCACGCTGCTGGAAGTATGGACGGGGACGGGTGATGACCTAGCCGGATGGCGTGCGGCGGCAAAAGAGCCCAAGGCAGATTACTATTCGGCCCGCATGAAAACGGACTGGGCGATCAACGGCCCCCAGGTCCGCTCGCTCGTCAAACCCGCGGTGACCGGCGACGATGGCCGATTCGCGCTGCGAGGAGTGGGTCGTGGGCGGATCGCCGAGCTGCTGGTCGAAGGACCAAGAATCGAGTCGGCGAAGATCTTTGCCCGCACCGAAGCTGGCGAGAAGATCGAACTCATGCGCGAACGTCGTTCGCCTGAATTGGGTTCGTATATTTACTATCCGGCGGAGCTGGTTCACGTGGCCGGCCCGTCGGCGGCGATCGCCGGGGTTGTCCGCGACGCCGAAACAAAAGTTCCGCTCTCCGGCGTCACGGTCAAAAGCCAATCGCGCCACGGCGAGCGCATCAATGGTTGGGGTCAGGACTTCGTTCGCGCCGTGACCGACGCCGAGGGGCGGTATCGCCTGGAAGGCATGCCGATCGGCAGCGATAACCGCATCGCGGCGATCGCGCCCTTGGGCGATATCCCCTACCTCTCCATGAGCAAGGACGCGGCCACGAGTAACCAGGAAAATGCGCCTGAAATTGATTTCGATTTGCGCGTGGGTGTTTGGCTCGAGGGTCGCATCGTCGACAAGCGAACCGGCAAAGGACTGGCAGGCAGGCTTGACTACTTCGTAAAAAAGGGAAGTCCGAACTACGAATTTGCTCGATCGCTCCGCGTGGATGAACGTGACCGTTTGCTGGCGGACAATGAGGGTCGTTTCCGGATTGCCGCGTTGCCGGGTCCGGGGTTCGTCACGTTCATGGCCAACGATCACGAGAACTACCCCCGCGCCGCAGCCATCGTGACCAGCGACGGCAGTCGGAAGAAGATTGACGCGACGTTGCTTGCAACCGAACCGTTTCAGTTGGCAACTCAGAATTACCATGTCGTTGCCGAGGTCGATCCTGCCACGGACGCCAAACGTGTGGAATTGAACCTGGAACTCGACGGCGGCAACAATGTAATCGGCCATGTGGTCGACCAGGATGGCAAACCGGTCACCGGCTTTTACTACTCTGGGCAGATGGCACTGTTCGACGGTTGGAAACCGTCCGCGGGCGACAAGTTCGAGTTGAAAGATTACCATCCTGAGTCGCCACGACGCGCCTTTTTCTCCCAAAGCGAACGAAATCTGGCCGCCAGCGCGATCGTGCAAGGCGCGTTGCCCGAGAGTCTCGTGGTCAAGCTCCAGCCGGCGGGCAGGGTGAAGGGTCGACTCGTCGACCAGGACGGCTCTCCGCTGGCCAATTGCGAACTCGTGTCGTGGTTGCCACCCGTGAGCAGTCCGGCAGATTCTGACAGCGTGCATCGTGCTCCCGCACTTCCGCACAATCGGGCGGAGTGGCAACACGGCCGGTACGAAACCGACGAGAAAGGTCGATTCGAGATTTCGTGCCTGGTGCCTGGCATCGAGTATCGACTGCGGGCCTTCGACCGCGCGAGCATGACGCCCGCGGGGGGACAGACGCAAAGGACTTTGGGTCCCCTGGATGTGATCGTCCGGGTTGAGTCCGGCGAATCGAAAGACCTGGGCGACGTGCGGCTGGCGGATGAAGCCACGTTTGCTGCGGCGGCCAAGCAAGTCAAAACGGAACGACCTGCCCTGCCAACGCAGCCACACGCCGTGCTCACGGGTCAAATCACTTTGGCCGGCGGGAACCCAGTTGCCGAAGCGCACGTCGCCGTCATCGCGATGCGAATTCAACATCCACGCGGCGGCGATCTGTCCCCCGATGGACAAGTTTTGGCAGAAGGTATCACCGACAGCAGCGGTAAGTATCGCCTGAACTTCGCGGGCGCCAGCTCAAAAACGCATCGCTATGCCAACGTGATTGCAAGAAAAGACGGATACGCGGTCGCCTGGCACCCGCTGAATATCGACGCGGAGGTCGCCGAAGTCTCGTTCGAGCTCGCACCCGAGGAACCGATCCGCGGCAGGCTCGTCGACATCGAGGGACAGCCGGCCTCGGGCGTGCGATTGTTGATCCGGTCCGTCATGAAAAAGTCCGCCGGCGACTTGCCGAGTGAACAAGGCGCGGGCTATCACGGGGGCGACGACGTTCCACTTGCATGGCTGCAACCGGTCACGTCCGACGTGGACGGCCGGTTTACATTGAGTGGTGTCCCCGCCGGCCACGGAGTGTTTCTCGACGTGGCGGGTAGCGAACGGTTCGCGCCACAGGAAATTGCCCTCAACACGGGCATGCCCAAGCAACGTGGCGAGCGCGATGGAACCTATCGACCGCTGGTTGAGGACGCGGCGCCCGGAGACGAAGCGACGCTGCCCCTCGCGCCGGCCCAGCTCTTCGAAGGCCTTGTCACTTATGAAGACACCGGCAAGCCGGCCGGCCATGCGCGGCTGACGATTTGGGCCAGTCAGCAACAGTTCGGTTCGATGGCCTCCGTGGCTGGCAAAGCGGATGAGCAGGGACGATACCGCATCAGCCCGCATCCCGGCATTCGATTCGGCATCAACGCCTATCCGGCGGATGGCACGGCATACCTGGCGCGGCAAACTGCCTCATCACCCGGGATCGAGTGGCAAACCGGCGACCGCGTGAAGCACGTCGATATTCAGCTACCGCGGGGCGTGCTGGTGCGCGGCACCGTGCTGGAATCGGGCACGAATGTCCCGGTGGCCGGCGCGTCGATCCAGTACATTCCTGAAGAGGCCAACAATCCACACGCGGCAGACCACATTCTGACCGGTTGGCAGGGCATCAAACTATCGGACGAGCAAGGCAAGTTCCAGATCGCCGTACTGCCGGGCCCAGGCCGTTTGCTCATACACGGCCCGAGTGAGAAGTATGTCCTGCAGGAAGTGTCCGAGTCGGAGTTGAACCGAGGCAAGCCCGGCGGCCGACGGAACTATGCCCACGCCGTCGAGCGCATCGAGCCGGCGCCGGGCGCCGATCCCATCGACGTAACCGTCCAGATCAAGGCAGGCGCAACCGTCGCCGGCCGGCTTGTCGACGAACTGGGACATCCCATCGATGAGGCCCTGGTCATTTCTCGGTTGTTTGTCTTGCCACATTCTCCCTTTTGGCGCGGATACGGAGATGCGCTGCCGCCGACGCTCGGCGGCAAGTTCGAGCTGTCGGGTCTCGGCCAGGATCGGGAGTATGCCGTCTATTTCCTCGACGCCAAACGGCGCCTCGGCGCCACGCAAATGCTTCGCGCCGACAGCAAGGATCTCACGGTGGTCCTCCAGCCGTGTGGCCTGGCGTCAGCGAGGTTCGTCGATTCCCAGGGGCAGCCGCACGTTGGCTTTAGTCCGGGTCTGCACATCGTCATCACGCCGGGCGAGCACGAACACGATTATGCGGCAGCCAAGCTGGGCAAACTCGCGGCCGACGCTGACTTCGTGGCGAATGTCGACCGAATGAACTACTGGCCAGGCCCGAAGACCGACGAGCAAGGGCGGGTCACTTTTCCGGCGCTCATTCCCGGCGCTACTTACCGGCTGGAAACGTACAAAGACGGCAAACCGCAAGTGCTCAAACAATTCTCGGTAAAATCCGGCGAATCGAAAGACTTGGGCGACGTGCAGCTGGAGCTTGAGGCCAAGTTCACCGCGACAGCAATGCAAGTCAAAGCGAAAAAGGCCGCCGCGGCAATGCAGCCTGCGGCAAAAGACGGCCCGCAGCCAAAGGAAGCGG
>JBGQKM010000327.1:0-5808 GCA_041499515.1 Planctomycetia bacterium
CCCTCGCGCGGCTTGACCTCAAGCCGGGCCAGACGGTCTTGGAAATCGGCCCGGGCCCAGGCCGCTTGCTCATTCCCGCGGCCCAGCGCGTGCTGCCCGGCGGCCAGGCGATCGGGATCGACATCCAGCCAAAAATGCTCGCGCGTCTCAAGCGCAGCACCCAACGCGCCGGCGTCTCGAACCTCACCGCCATCCTGGGCGACGCCACGATGCCGCACGTCCCAGAAGCCAGCGCCGACCTGGTGTTCCTCTGCACCGTCCTGGGCGAAATCCCCGACCGCCCGGCCGCCCTGGCCCAATGCCATCGGGCACTGAAACCCGCCGGCCGCCTCTCAATTACCGAAATGGCCGGCGACCCGCACTACCAATCCCGCTCCACCGTGCAAAGCCTCGCCGAGCAGGCCGGCTTTCGCCTGCTAAGTATTCAAGGAAGCTGGTGGTTCTTTACCGCGACCTTCGAGAAAAAGGGGTCGGGAGTCTTTTTCGAGCGATAGCGGGAAAGCGACGGCTGCGTCACGGCAACGAAAAGACTCCCGACCCCTTTGACGTTGCCAGATTCGCGATCCAACGGCGCGGCTAGCAAATCTCGGAGAAATCGCGCTCAATTTATTCGCGTGGCTGTAATAAGTTGGGCACGTAAATCGACTAATTGTGTGGAAACCAATTGGACCTGATGCAAATGCCGGATTGGCAAGAGATATTGAGTCGCGACGGGCCCGCCGCATGGCAGACTGCCTACCGAATCGTGGGCAATCGGGCGGACGCCGATGAGTGCTTTCAAGAGGCTTGCTTGTCCGCTTTGAACGTGTCGCGTCGGCGATCGGTACGTTCCTGGCCGGCTCTGCTGAAGCATTTGGCCGCGGCACGAGCCATCGACCGCCTGCGAGAGCGCTCGCGGCGCCGTGCTCGCGAACAGGTTGTCGATGGCAGCATGCCCGACGCCGGCGCGCCGCTCCCCGCACAGCGAATTGAAGACGCTGAAGTCGTCGAACAACTGCGCGCCGCCCTAGCCAAAATTCCTCCAAAACAATCCGAGCTTTTCTGTCTTTATTTGGAACAGTGGAGCTATCAGGAAATCGCCGAGCAGTTCGATATTTCGACGAGTCGAGTGGGCGTTTTGTTGCACCGGGCTCGCAAAAGGCTGGCTCGCTTGCTAGCCACGACGCTATGCAACCAGCGAGGGAACGAGGGTCGGCGCTCGTCGAGCGGGGAGACAAGAAACGCAAGCAAGGAGCCTTCATGACCATACCCCAACGATCTCAAGACGATCTCCTCTCGCGTGCGGAAGTCGCCTGGCGGCTGCAGCAGGCGCCCCAAGGTCCGGCGGACGACGTCAGGGCTCGAATTCTGAATTCCCTTCGCGCCGCCCAAGACCAGTCGGCTCACCTTTTCTCGAGGAGACGAAGGATGCGATTGACGATTCCAGTTGCCGCCGCTGTGTTTGTAGCCCTCGGCGGGCTCTGGTATTTTGGTTCTGCCATGTCTGGCACACGCGCCGTCGCATGGGCCCAAGTGGTCGAAAAGGTAAGTGATGCGCGGACGTTGACGTATCGTTCCACAATCCAAACCGCTGGCCAAACAACGCCGGTGACGGGAAAGTATTTCTTTAAGGTGCCCAGTCACATACGCCTTGAATCGAGCAACGGCCTGACCATGATCATTGATGGCAACCCGGGCAATGAGTTGTTTCTTAGGCCTGCAAACAAAACTGCGTTTTTCCCAAATCGGAAAAAGCCGAAGCCGGGAGGGGTCACGGGCACTTTTCACGCCGGGCCCCAGGTCATTGACCAAAAGCCAGCGGACAAGGGCAGGATCGAGTTTTCTGGGTTCGACAAATTGAAGAACATCGCCAGCGACAAGGCCGAGCCCATTGGAGAAAAGAGTATAGGCGGCGTCCGCGCCCAAGGTTTTCGCGTCCAGCAAAATGGCGAGACGCTCACCGTTTGGGTTCATCCAAAAACGAGCCTGCCGCTGGTGATCGAGCAAAAGTTTCGCGCTGGGGACCGGGAGGTCACCACAACCATGACCGATTTTGTCTTCGATCCTAAGCTAGATGACTCCTTGTTCAGTCTCGATGTACCGCCCGGCTATGAACTGCGCGACGAGTAAGCAGCAAACGCTATTGCTTGAGATAAAGGGGTCGGGAGTCTTTTTCAAGGAAAAGACTCCCGACCCCTTTTTGGGCGACCCCTTTTTGATGGCGACCCCTTTTTGATG
This sequence comes from Planctomycetia bacterium, assembly GCA_041499515.1. Lineage (GTDB taxonomy): Bacteria > Planctomycetota > Planctomycetia > Pirellulales > PALSA-1355 > PALSA-1355. The sequence goes on from JBGQKM010000327.1 coordinate 2,218, forward strand.
GCGACCGCTTTTTGATGGTTAGGAAAACTCCAGCGGCGGCTTGCGGGCTTTGGCGCGCATCTGATTGACGAGGCGCAAGACGGCGGGACGCGAGACGATGCGACGCTCCAAGGCTCGCTTTCCCGGCAGGTCCACCAGCGAGAGGCCCAAGAGCAGCGTGAGGATTCCTTGGCCGGGCGTGAAGAGCATGATGATGCCCGCGATGGCCAGCACGCCGCCGATCAGATTCTTGGCCACTAGCAGCGTCCAGCGCAAAGCCGGGTGCGAGTGACGCCAGCGATCCAGCGGCTGATGCTCGCGGGTGAAATACTTCGGCGGGATCGTCACTAGAAAATAGTGGGCAGCCCACAAACTGCCGACCAACAACGCAACCCACGCCACGAGCAGGCCGGCGGTGATGACGACGTTATCTTCGAACCAGTTCAAAAAACCGAAATACTGCGACACGGCTGCAATTCCAAGCGCCAAGCATTGACCCTGCCGTCCACATCTGAATTATACCCCGCGCCCGGACTCACGTCGGAGCCATCGTATGGAACACCCTTCCAAGCCGTGACTTCAGGCGTCGATCATCTGGATCCGCCGCAAGTGCCGGCCGCCTTCGAACGGCGTATTGAGCCACTGCCTGACGATGTCCAGGGCCAGGTCGAGCGAAATCATACGCTGGCCGATCGACAGCAGGTTCGCGTCGTTGTGCGCCCGCCCAAGGCGGGCCGACTCCAGGCTCCAGCACAACACGCAGCGAACGCCGCGCACGCGATTGGCCACGATCGCCTCGCCATTGCCTGAACCGCCCAGCACCACGCCGTGCTAGAATTTCCCGGACGCCACCGCCTCGGCCACGGGCCGGATGAACAGCGGATAGTCGACCGGCTCGGTCGAGTGCGTGCCGAAGTCTTGAACTTCATGGCCCAGGCTCACCAGCAGTTTAAGGATCTGGCCCTTATATTCGAAACCCGCGTGGTCCGACCCGATGGCGATTTTCATAAGTTCCTTCCCTCTGCTCCGGACACTGTCGACCCGGCCCGCGCGGCCTCTTTGCTCCGACACTGTTTTGCGTCATGATAGCTGGGCTACGCCGCGAGCTTTCTGTACTCAAACGACAACGCATTTCAAATCCTACCATGACGATACAACCTGTCTTGATCGCGGGCCAGTGGCGGCCGTCGCAGGCCTCCGGCACGTTTCAGGCCGAGAACCCGGCCACGAAAAGACCGCTGGAAGAAACCTATCCGGTGAGTTCCTACGCCGACGTCGACGCGGCGCTCGACGCGGCCGCCGAAGCCGCCGCCGTGTTGCGGCAGGCCTCCGGCGAACTGGTGGCCGAGTTTCTCGAACGCTACGCCGCCGCCATCGCCAGCCAGAGCGAGCCGTTGGTGGCGATGGCCCATGCCGAAACGGCTTTGCCGATCAGGCCGCGCTTGGCCGACGTCGAGTTGCCGCGCACGACCGGCCAACTGCGCGATGCGGCCCGCGCGGCCCGCGAGGGCAGTTGGCTGCTGCCGACCATCGACACAAAACTGGGCATCCGTTCGTGCCACGCGCCGCTCGGAACGGTGTTCATTTTTGGCCCGAACAATTTTCCGTTCGCGTTCAACAGCGTCGCCGGCGGAGACTTTGCCGCGGCCATCGCCACCGGAAACGCGGTGATCGCCAAGGCCAACACGTCGCATCCCGGCACCACGCGGCTGCTGGCCGTGGCAGCCCACACCGCGGCGTGCGACGTCGGGTTGCCCCCGGCAAGCGTGCAATTGATCTATCGCACCAGCCACGCCGACGGCGCCCGGGCCGTGGCCGACCCGCGCACCGCCGCCACCGGCTACACCGGCAGCCGGGCCGCCGGCTTGCAACTCAAAGCCGCGGCCGATCGGGCCGGCAAACCCATCTACCTGGAGCTGTCGAGCGTCAATCCGCTGGTGATTCTTCCAGCGGCCATCGCCAATCGCGGCCAACAGATCGCGGCTGAGTTTACGACCAGTTGCCTGATGGCCACCGGACAGTTCTGCACCAATCCGGGCCTCGTCGTGCTGCTGGCCGGCGCCGCGACCGACCGTTTTGTCGAGTCGATCGCCGAGAAATTTCGCGCGGCTCCGGTCGGAACTTTATTGTCCAAGAACGTGGCGCAATCGCTTGAGCAGAGCTCCAAGAAACTCGTCGCGGGAGGCGCAAAACTTTTGTCCGGAGGAACGCCTGGCGGCGGAAGCGGATATAGTTTTTCGAACACGCTGTTGACGATTTCCGGGAAGCAGTTCCTCTCCGATCCCGAGCTGTACCAAACCGAGGCGTTTGGCAATGCGTCGCTGTTGGTCGTGGCCGCCGACGCAGCGCAGGCGGCAGAGCTGATCGACGCCTTGGAGGGCAATCTGACCGGGTCGATCTATTCCGACAGCCAGGGCGCCGATGATCGATTGTACGATGCGTTGGCTCCGCGATTGCGGCGCAAAGTCGTACGTCTGTTGAACGATAAAATGCCCACCGGCGTGGCGGTCAGCGCGGCCATGAACCATGGCGGCCCGTATCCGGCCACCGGCCATCCCGGCTTTACGGCCGTCGGCATCCCCGCCGCGTTGCGGCGATTTACGGCCTTGGAGTGTTACGACAACGTGCGTCAGGATCGTCTGCCCGCGGCGCTCAAAGACAAAAACACCAGCGGGATCCTATGGCGGATGATCGACGGAAACTGGACCCAGGCCGACGTGGCGACGTGAAGCGGTCGATCGACGCGTGCGTTACTTGGCGTCGGCCGGATCGTCGGCGGCCTTGACGTGTTTCGCCAGTTTGGCTTTTTTGGCCTTGGCGTCTTCCTTGGCGGCACGCTTCTTCTCTTCGAGCGCTTTGCGCGCATCGGCCCGTTTTTCGGCCGAGCTTTTGTGCGACTTCGACTTGATGTCGTTGGCCGTCGTGGCATCGGGCGTCGTCGGACCGCCCACGCCCGGCGCCATCTGAATGTCTTGCGGAACCCCGGTGCGGACCGAGTGCCGCCCGCGCGATTGCATCATGCGCATCATCATCAGGTTCTGCGCTTGCTGCGGCGTCAATTGCGGTTGCAGATTGGGAACCACGATCGGTACGCCTTGCGCCCGGCTTTGCGTGGCCGAGAATGCTAAAGCGCAGCACGCCAACAAAAGCATTCCGAAGCAGCGGACGATTCGAATAGTCATGGCACGTCGCTCGCAAATCGCCGGCAATGTCGCCGCATACCTCCCAAGTGCCGCAATTCCACAGCTTTCACTCTAATTCATCCGGGCCGGCAAAGCAAACTTCTCGGGCATTTTCCCGGCGGGCAAGCGTCGCGGAACGCACGGAAAAAATCCGCCAAAAACGCCGTCCTATGGGGAACTTGCGACGAACAGGCCAGGACGCAGAAACTACACCGGCTCGACCATCACCGTCTCGGCGCGGGCACGAACCAACTCGGGATCGAGCCGCCCCGGCAGCAGTTGTTTCGCGTTTTCCGCCGCAGCCGCCAGCCCCAGCCGCATCGCGTCCAACGGTGGTTGCCCGTCGAAAATGCCCCAAGCGAAGCCCGCGGCCAGACAATCCCCCGAGCCGATCGGATTGATCACCGACACCTTGGGCGGAACCAGGCGG
>JBGQKM010000328.1:0-5806 GCA_041499515.1 Planctomycetia bacterium
TCACATTCCCAGGTCCATACTTCCGCGAGAATTGCCATGATCGACCGTCCCAACCAGGGTGAGTTTTGCGTCGCGCCGCCAGCGTGCGATTGGCAGGCGTTGGCCAGGCGGGTGCTCGATGGCCATCGGCTGACGGCCGACGAGGCGTTGGCCATTTTGCGGAGCCCCGAGGAGCAGCTTTTGGACCTGCTCTCGGCCGCCTACCAGATTCGGCGGCGCTATTTTGGCAATCGCGTGCAACTTTATTTTCTGATGAGTGCCAAAAGCGGCCTGTGCCCCGAGGATTGCGGCTACTGCTCGCAATCAAAAGTTTCGGAGGCGGACATCCCTCGTTACAACCTGCTAAATGCCGAAAAGCTGCTGGACGGGGCCCGGCTGGCGGCCGAGCGGCAGGCCAAGACCTATTGCATCGTGATTTCGGCCCGGGGACCGTCGAACCGCGAGATGGATGCGATCACTTCGATCGTGCCGCGCATCAAGTCGCAGTATCCGTTGAAGATCTGCGCCTGCCTGGGGCTGCTCACGCCCGAACAGGCGCGGCAACTGAAGGCCTGCGGCGTGGATCGTGTGAATCACAATCTCAATACGAGCGAAGACTTTTACAAGGAGATCTGCTCGACGCACACCTATCAAGATCGCGTGGCCACGCTTGAGGCCGTGCGCGACGCCGGCATGGAGCTTTGCTCGGGGGGCATTGTCGGGATGGGCGAAGAAGACGCCGACGTGGCGCGGATGGCCTTCGCCCTGCGCGATCTGGAGGTCGAGTCGATCCCGGTCAACTTTCTCAATCCGATCGACGGCACGCCGCTGGCCGGCACTCGGCGGCTCAATCCGCGTTATTGCCTGAGGGTGCTGGCGATGTTTCGCTTTGCCAATCCCGATCGCGAGATTCGCATCGCCGGCGGCCGAGAGTTGCACCTGGGCAGCCTGCAGGCGCTGGGACTCTACCCGGCCAATTCGATTTTTGTCGGTGATTACTTGACGACCAAGGGACAAGCCCCGGCGGCCGATTACAAGATGATCGAGGAACTCGGTTTCGAAGTGGCGCACCACGAAGAGCCGGGCTGCCGATTGACCGAGAGCGAGAATCAACCGGCTTAACGGGTCTGGTTGTCGCGGCTCGGGCCGATACGCGACGATTTGAACGACGTTCGTCAGTCGCGCTTGTTTCCGATCGCGTACAGCGCTTTGAAAGTGCGCAGATAGATTCGGCCGTTGGAAATCACGGGCGACGACGAGATCGACTCGCCCAGATTGTTCGACGACAGGATCTCGAATTGCTTGCCCGGCTTGACGACCGTGACCGTGCCGTCGCGGGCCGTGAGGTAAATCTTTCCGTCGGCATACACGGGCGAGGCGCGGTGCCGATCGGGGTGGGTTCGTTTCGTGTAGAATTCTTCGCCGGTCTTGGCGTCGAGGCAGATCAGCGTGCCGTCTTCGCGGCAGAGATAGGCCAGGCCATCGACCACCAGCGGCGAAGGCACGTCGGGCGTGTTGTGGGCGCGCGTCCAGAGGTGGCCCTGCGTGCTGTCGGAGAGATCGCCATGGCTGGCCGGATCGAGGGCCAACACGGGGCCGTTTTTCGCCGAAGGCACGATGACCAGGCCGGGCATCGCCAGCGGCGAGGCGACGAACCGCAGGGTGGGGTTGTAGTTGCCCTTGGGGTTCAGGCCGCCGCAGCGCCAGACTTCCGCCCCGTCGGTCAGCCGATGCGCTACGATCAAGTCGCAGCCGTGCGTCAGCAGCAGCTCCAGCTTGTTGTCGCGATAAAGCACTGGAGATGCGTAGGAGCTTTTGCACTCTTCGCGGGCATCGCTGGGGCGAGTCTGTTTCCAAATCTCGTTGCCCGTGGCTTTGTCGAGCGCCACCACCAAAGCATCCTTGCCGTGCAGCAATTGCAGGTACAGTCGATCGCTATCGAGCACCGGCGTTGAGGTCATGCCGTACGCGATGTCGAACTTTCCGTAGCGGTCCTGCAGGTTGTATTTCCAAACCTGCTGGCCATTGGCCGTAAAACATCCGAAGTCGCCGGTGCCCATCAGGACCCATACGTGTTTGCCATCGGTCGAGGGCGAGGGGGAAGCAAAGTTGCCCTCATCGCCGCGAACCGCTTCGTTGTGGTCGGCGATGAATTGTTTCCAGAGTTGCTTGCCGTCGGTGCTGACGGCCAGCAGGACCAGGTTTTTGTCTTCGGCCGAGGTCAGGTAGATGTGGTCGTCCCACACGACCGGCGTCGAACCGGCGGGGCCTGGCAGTGCCAGTCGCCAGTCCACGTTTTCGGTCGGGCTCCAGGTTTGCGGCAGACCGGTCTCGTGGCTGATGCCGTCGAGCTTGGCGCCGCGCCACTGCGGCCAGTTCTCGGCCCGCGCCGATGGCGTGGCGAGGCCGACAGTCAAGGTCAACAGCAGCAGCCGGATCGTGGGTTTCGGGTGCATGGCGGAGGGCCTCGGCGAGTGGGAACGATTAGTCCGGTCCGCTTACGGTAAGCGGGCGGGAAACGGCAGGCCGGCGCCGGGGGCCCCAACCTGCAGGTGCCGTATCAGTTTGGTCGAAGAATCGGCGCGCGTCAACCAAGGCACGGCGGGCAAGGCGGGTCGCAGATGCTCGCAAATCGCCAGGCCGGAACGCTGTTTGCAATGCGTGCGTGCGGGAAAGCGCGGAGCGGTTCAGGCGGCTTTCGATGCGAGTGTCGAGGTCTCGGCGGCGGCGTTGGATGCGCCGGCCGCCGAGCGGGTCGCCGCGGTGAGGCAGGCTGCCAAAACCTGCTCGACGCGCCGCTCTAATTCGGCCAATTGCTGCAGGGCTTCATCCTGGCGAGCTTCGATTTCGAGAAATCGGGTTGCCGAATCGGGGATGGAATCCATCGCGCCTGGCGGGTGGGAATTGGGTGGGGGGAAGCTTCGCGGGGCCACCCTAAGCCATCGACCCGACCGAGGCCAAACATTCAGCCCGAGTTGGCACGCGGTCATGCCTTGACAGTCAAGCGCGGAAGACTTTGCCGGTTACGAAAATCCGGCTTTTGCGGGAGGTGGGAATCGTCGGTGATTCGCACTTCCAAGCGGCCGAATGATCTAAAATGTGCCAATGTGGCTGGACACGCCAGCTTGCGGCAGTGTAGATTCTTGGCAGTATCGACAGGTGTGGCGTTATGGATGCATGCAGCGTTCGGGTGGTGATTGCTTGTCAAACAAAAGGAGGACGTGTGGTTAAGTTGAATGTCAGGGACCGCGAGTCCATTCAGGAAGCGGTCCGCCGGTTCCGCAAATTGGTCGAGCGGAGCGGTATCAAGAAGGAAATGCGCCGGCGCGAGTATTACGAAAAACCCAGCGAAACCCGCCGTCGTGCCCGCTTGCGGGCCATCCGCCGTGGTCGAACCAGCATGCTTGAGGGCATGTAAACTCTCGGTTCGGCGGCAAGTTTTTTCAGCCTTTCAAGTGGCGTTTCGTGCTGCGCGCTGGCGTGCCGCGCACTCGGGGCGGGCCGTTGGTTTGCGCGCAAAAGAAGCAGACTGGCCTGCCAGGCCGGTCTGCGAGAGACGTCGTCATCCGATCAAGGTGTTTGTCGCGGCGTGTGACCGGTTTTTTAGAACAGCATTTCGCCGCGAACGAACAGGCCGTCGAAGCCCAGAATGTTCGCCGTGTCGAGCGGTCCGAACGACGATCCGAACGACGATCCGCTGATGGTCTCCCCCTGCCCCAGATCCCACCAGCATTGCAAGAAATAGCCGGCCGAGATAAACGTGTAGGGAGCGATCTGCCAGGTGCCGCCCACTTCGATGTCGGTCACCGGGACCATCCGCGAGAAGGTGTCTAACTGATTAAGCGTTTGCGCCGACACCTCGCCGTCGGTGGGCGTCGACCTGCTGCGGCTCATACGATAGTCGCCGATCAGCAATCCTTGGCTGGCCTTGGCATATAGCGAGAACAGACCCTTGCAGCCAAAATAGCGGCGGCCCTGCACGCCCACGCGAGGACCGGCCCCCACGAAACGGGCGTCGATGCTTCCGAACTTAACGCCATTGCCGTTGGCGTCGCTGACCACGTTGTTGTCGAATCGGCTGATATCCGCGAAGCGGACGCCGGCCGACCAGCGCAAATCCCAACGCGGGCAAAAGCAGGCGTCGCACGCGCCTTGCGGGCCGCCCAACGACAGGCACTTCGAAAAATCGAGATCAAGAATATTTGCCGTCACGCCGGTATTGGCCGAAAACGATTGCCCATTGCCGGGATTGTTTGCCAATTGGCCCAAGATGAACGGGTTGTTGGTCTGGGTGTTCGCCGGCCCGTCGCTGACCTGAGCGTCGCCGGTCAATCGCCAATAGGCGACTTGAATATCGCCGCCGCAGTCGATCAGCCGATAGCCGAGCGCCGCGCGAAACGCGCTTTGATACTTGAATGGAAACTGGATCGACTCGTCGGTGGTCGTGGTCGTGCCCGGCGCCAAGTTGCCGTTAGTGGTGACTTCGTTCCTGCGCACTTCGGCAATGCCCTGGCTCAATCGCGGACGCATCAACAGGTAGTCCACGCTGCCGTACCACAGCCCGCGCTGTTGACCTCCACCGGACCAGCAGTCGCTGCAGGTGTTGTCGCCCGGGCCCTCAAACATGCCGTCGGAATCCGGAGGATTCAACATCTCGTCGGGCGTCGGCGACGGGGTCGGCATGGTTTCGGGCTCGGAGACCAGGCTGGCCGATTTGTACGTGGGCCTGGCGCGTCCGCCGCGGAAGGTGGCGCTTGAGCTCATGCCGGAACGGCTGCTTCGATATTCCGAATCGTCGTCGGGTTGACCGGCCCTGGTCGTCGACACGGCCAGACAGGCGACGACGGCAACCAGCAGCATTCGCGCGTCCATGACAGACTTCATGACTTCCCTCATCTCAAAAAAGAGCAGCCGAAAGGCCTTGCCACACGCCATCTCCCGGCCGGCTTGCTCGCGTTGGGCGCAAAAGCCGCCGGGACTTGCCTAGGTATCGGCACCGCTACAACCGCGATTGCAGGAATTTCCGCTAAAATCAGAAAAACCGGCAAAGTTTCACATGGCGGTATGCATCGCTGGGCACCGGCATGAACCGAAATCACTGCGGAACATGCAAGCCGCGGTGCTGGCGAGGGTTGGATATCGCCAGCAGAGCTGGCAATCCGGGGCGGCCGCGAGGGCGGCCAAAATTTGCTTGCCGGCCGGTTCGAGAGTGGAGACTAAAAAGGCACGGCAGGGTCCCCTCAAGCATCCAGCTATCCCTGCCGCGCCTCGAAGACCAGCGCCCCTCCCCAAAGGCGCAGATCCATCGAAAATATAGGTCGCCGGGCGTCGCTGTCAAACTTTGCGGCGCGCGGTAATGGGGTCATTTGAAATTATTCGCATTGCAGGGCCTTATCGACCAATTCTTCCAGGGTCCAAATGTCGTTGGTCACGCCAGCAGCCATCGCCGGAGTCTTGCGAATCGTACTATGGACACGGCAAAAGTTGTAATGGGCGACGTGCAGGGCCACGGCCGCGTTGAGGTTTTCCAGCTTCTTTGAAAAGCCCAGCGTCAGCCGAGTGAACCGCCGAATAAAGGTTCGGATCGTGAGGTTCGACCGCTCAACATGGCTCGTACATATGCTGCGCACGTTGGGGTTCTCTGGTCCGTATATCATCTTGCGACGGCTTCCGACTATTTCGGACGGCGTGTAGGGTCGGTTCGCGTGCCGCGAGAGCTGCACCTTCTGCATCGGTGTGAGGTCGCGAAAGATCTCTTTTGCGAGCCGGCCGGTCTCTGTCTCGAGGCGAGACAGCTCGTTCTGCAGAGTCGGATCTTCGACGACGA
>JBGQKM010000329.1:0-5798 GCA_041499515.1 Planctomycetia bacterium
CTGTTTCCAGAATTGGAGGAAGTCGGCGTCGAAGATCACGTCGGCGTCGAGAATTTGACCGGTGCTCGGATTAACGCGCGAGGGTCCCATCGCAAAACCCGCGCCGGCGGTGATCCAGCGGAACGTGTTGTAGCGGATATCCTCGGGATCCCAATCGTCCTTGTCCTCCTGCTGGCGGACTTCGACCGCATTGGCGAAGCCGGCCTTCTCGAAGGCCTTGTTCCATTCGGCGATGCCTTCGCGAATCGGCTTGCGGTAGACGAATGGGATTGTCTTTTCCAGGTAGAAAATGATCGGCTTCTTCGGCGGCGAAAGTTCGGCCGAAGCGTCGGCCTTTTGCAAATCCCAGCGATTGATATACCGCACGAACCGGTCGTCGTCTCCCTTGTGCGACCAGTCTTTCACCACCGTCAGAAAGTAGCCGACCCGATCGTCGGCCATCCGCGGCTGATAGCCGGTCTGCGGCAGCAGGCTGATCGAATAGTGCACGTTGATCGTCGCGCCGCGGCTGTCGGCGACCGAGTCGATATCCTGCAAGCCGCTGGAGGCATACGTGGCCGCGACTTCCAATTCGATATTATTGGGAAAGCCCTTTACGGCCGCCCAAGAGGATTTGATTTCTGAAAACGAGAAGCCCGGCAGCACGGCTGAGATTTGCGGCAGGTCGCCCATGAAAACCGGGGTCAGGTCGACGACGTAGGCCCCGCTGGGGCTCATGGTGGCAATCGGCAGGCTGAACAGCACGCTGTCTGTGTACGCCAGGTTGACCGCTTTTTCCTGGGGGTCGCCCTTGGAGGCCGTAAAACGCACGTTGCGTCGCACCAGTTGAATCCGATCGTCGACTTTGCGGAACTGCCAGACCCAGTCGTCGCCAAATCCCCAGCTCATGCCGCTCAGCAGAAACGGTTTGCGTCCGATGCCCTTGGCAATCGAAATCAGCACGATGAAATCGCGATTCATTTGGCTGCTGGTCAATTCCGCCAGCAGGCGGTTTCCCTTGTGGTGCAGCTTGACCAGTCCGTCGACCGCCTCGAAGTCTTTAATCACATCCGCATAGGGCGGATACTTGGGCGGCGTCGCTGGAGCGCTCGCGGCGGCCGGCGCGGCTGCGGCGGGCGCGGCCGCGGGCGTCGTCGGAGCGGCCTGGGCCGGTTTGGGTTCTTCGCCACGCGCTCGGGCAGGCCCCCAGCAAATCAGGGCCAACGGCAGCAGGTAACAGGCCGAAAGGAAACGCTTGCTCATCGGGGTTTCTCGCTGACGAAAAGACGGTAAGGAAGAGAGGGATTGCCGGGCGGCGGCACGTCTGCCGTGCGATGGCCGCAGACGCAACCGCGTTAAATATAGCCTAACCTAACCAGTTCCCAATAGCCTCCCCTGCAGGCGGCAATCGCTGTCTGGGGTGGACGCCGACGGCCGCGTTTTTCGGAACTATTGTCCGAGTTTACCCTTAGGGATATGCGATTGTATTATACATGACGATTAGAGTGGTGGTGCGCGATTTCCGCTCCCTCACCGGGAAACCAGGCAATGGCGGTTGACGTCAAAATCGAGCGGATCGTGCGGCTATTTCCCGACGATTGCCAGCCCCACAGCATGGCGCCGTTCACGTCGGCCGAGAGTTTTAGCGGGGCCCGGCTGTGGCGGCTAAATTCGGCTCGGGGCCCCCTGTGCTTACGCCGCTGGCCTGCCGAATATCCCACCCAGACGCAGTTGGAATTCATCCAGGCCACGCTTTGGCACGTCGACCAGGAGGGCTTCCATCGGATTCCCCTGCCGCTGGAAACGCGGCACCACCACGGCTTCGTGCGGCACGATGGACACTTGTGGGAATTGACCCCCTGGCTGCCGGGGGCCGCCGATTATCGTCAACGGCCCACCCCGGCCAAGTTGCGCAACGCGCTGCTGACGTTGGCCAAATTCCACCAGGCGGCGGCCACCTTTCCCGCGCCCGAAACCGGACCAACCGCCTCGCCCGGCCTCGTCCAACGTCTCGCTCGACTGGAGAGCTTGCTCTCGGGCGGGTTGGTGGAACTTCGCTAGGCAATCGATCCGGGGCCGTGGCCTGAACTCTCGGCGCGTGGCAACCACTTAATTGCGCTGGCGGCCAAAACGGCCCCTCGATTCTTGTCGCGCTTGAAATCTGCGGCTCGCCTCTGCGTCACCTTGCAACCCTGCATACGCGATATTTGGCACGCTCACGTGTTGTACGTGGGCGACGAGGTCAGCGGCCTGGTCGACTTCGGGTCGATGCGCCCAGAGAACGTGGCCGGCGACGTCGCCCGCCTGTTGGGCAGCCTGGCCGGCGACAACCAGAATGACTGGCAACGCGGATTGGCCGCCTATGCGACGGTACGCCCGTTGAGCAGCGACGAGTTGGCGCTGGTGGCAGTGTTCGATCGCAGCACGGTGTTGATGGGCGGATTGCAATGGCTTGACTGGATTTACCTGCAAGGGCGCACGTTTTCTCATCACGGGGCCGTGCTGGCCCGCCTCGACGAGTTTTTGTCGCGATTCGAAAACCTTTCGCAAACGGTTGAGCAGGAATAGCTTACGCGAGGAGCCCCTTTGGACCGCAGGGATGAACTTGGAGGGAGCCGAGTGCGTACTAACATCGATACTTGAGGGCGGTCCCGCGCCTATGCGCTGGCATTCGATCGGGCAGACAGTCGCGGTTGACCATTGTGATCGGCCTGGTCTAAAATGCCTCGCTCCATCTTAATATCTTGCTCTATAAGGATATAAGAAGCATGCCCGCGTCGTGTCGCAGCCAATTCTGGATCGTGGCTCTGGCGCTGGCCATCGTGGCGCCGCTGAGTTCGCGGGCCAACGCACAGCTCAATATCCTCGATGGCGGACCTCTGGCCCCGGCCGGTCAGCTTGGCTCGATCGGCTTGGGCGGCCCGGAATCGCTTGTGACCGTACGCGCGCAGTTTAGCGGTCCCGCGGGCGGGCGGCCGGCGATGCTGTCGATCACCGCCCATATCGCTCCGCCGTGGTACACCTATTCCACCACGCAAAAGCCCGTGGCGGCCACGCCGACGCGGATCACGCTGGACGCTTCGGACGATTTCCGGCTCAGCGGAGAGTTCCGCTCGAATCTGCCCCCCACGATCGTGCACGATCAGAACCTCGTTTTTGAGGAGTTCGCGTCGGATGTGACCTGGCAGGCTCCGATCGACATCCGTCCGGGCGTGGATGTCGCGAATCTCAAAATCCTGGGCCGCGCTCGTATTCAGGTTTGCATGCAAGGAAGGTGCCTGAATCCGACCGAGTTTCCCTTCCTGGCCGCGTTCGTCCCGTCGGACGCCGTGGCCGGCGGCGGCGCGGCCGGCGTCTATAACCATCCGAACATTCACGCCACGATTCGCGGCCACTTGGAACCCCAAACCGCAAGGCCGGGCTCGACGGTGAACCTGGTCCTGACGGCCGAACCGGCCAAGGATTGGCACATCTATGGTCTGGCCGCCAGCGATTCGGGCTCGGTGGGTTACAAGCCGACGTTGATCGCGCTGAGTAACTCATCGGGATTTCAGGCACAAGCCACCAAGGCCAGCGAGCCGCCCCTCGAATTCCGCCCGACCGTGCCGAGCGAGCCGATGCAGCGGTACCATACGGGCAGCGTGACGTGGACTACGCCGATCGAAATTCCCGCGAACACAAAGCCGGGTTCGTATCCGATCGAAGGCGTCATCGGTTATCAGACGTGTTCGGGGACGCGCTGCGACGCGCCGCGCGCGGCGCGGTTTGCCAGTACGATCTCCGTCGCAGCGAAAGCCAAGGACGGCTCGGCCCCCTTGGCCTTTAGTGATGCCAAATATTTCGAGGCTGCCCAATTGGCCGCGGCTCGACCCACTCCGGTGGAAGTTGACGCCGAGCCCGCGGGGCTGTCGACGTTGCCGATGATCCTTTTGGCCAGTCTGCTAGGCGGGTTCATTTTGAATTTCATGCCTTGCGTGCTGCCGGTGATCGGGCTGAAGATCCTGTCGTTCGCCGAGCAAGCTGGACGGAGCCGGGCGCAGATCCTGGCCTTGAACGTCTGGTACGCGCTGGGCACGTTGTCGGTATTTTTGGTGCTGGCCACGCTGGCCAGCGGCGTCAACCTGGGTTTGCGCGAACAAAACCTCGGCTGGGGCGAACAATTCAGCTCCACCGCGTTCAACGTCGTGATGGTGGCGGTGGTGTTCGTCATGGCGCTGAGTTTCCTGGGCGTGTGGGAAATTCCCATTCCGGGCTTCGTCGGCTCGGGCGCGGCTACGGAAATCGCCGCGCGAGAAGGCGCCGCGGGGGCCTTTGCCAAGGGCGTCTTGACCACGGTGCTGGCCACGCCGTGCAGCGGGCCGGCGCTGGGGCCGGTGTTCGGCTACACGCTCAACCAGCCGCCGGAGGTGACCTACTTGGTTTTTGGCTGCATCGGCTTGGGCATGTCCGCGCCCTATTTGGTGATCGGCGCGTTTCCACGCTTGATCCGCTATTTGCCCAAGCCGGGCGCTTGGATGGACACCTTCAAGCACATGATGGGTTTCGTGATGCTGGCGACCATCGTGTTCCTGTTCGGCATCATCAAGAAAGATTATCTCGTGCCGACGTTTGCCATGATGGTCGGCTTGTGGGCCGCATGCTGGTGGATCGGCCGCACATCGCTGGTTGAGACGCTCGCGCGCAAGCTCAAGGCCTGGGCCCAGGGGGCCGCGTTTGCCGGCGTCGTCACCTTGTGCGCGTTCATCTGGCTGGTGCCGCAAACGTCGATCATTCCCTGGCAAAAGTTTTCGCAGGCGGAATTGGCCAAACTCACCGGCGAGGGCCAGACGGTCCTGGTCGACTTTACCGCCGATTGGTGCCTCACCTGCAAATCGAACCTCTTCTTCGCTATCGAGACCAAGGAAGTTCGCGATGCCCTGGCCAAGAACAAGGTCGTGCCGCTCTTGGCCGACTTCACCGATGCACCGCCTGAAATCAAGACCATGCTCGAAACGCTCCACAGCGCGTCGATTCCGGTGCTGGCCGTTTTTCCGGCCGGCGATCCCTTGAAGCCGATCGTGCTGCGAGACATCATTACCAAGAAGATGGTCTTAAACGCGATCAAGGAAGCGGCCGCGTCGAAGGACGATTCCAAATCGCTGACCGTGGTCAGGCCCTAGGGGCCATCAGCCCCAGACCACGCCGCGCTGGCCCGCCACGGTGTGCCCGATCGGCCAGCTTTCCACGCCGTTATCGGCGAGTTGATGGCGAATGCTCTCGGCATAGTGGGGGCTGACGATCAATACCAGCCCGATGCCCATGTTGAACACCTGGTCCATTTCTTCCGGGTCGACCTCGCCCAGCCGCTGGATCCACTTGAAAACGCCCGGCACCGACCAACTGCCGCGCTGGATGACCGCCTGAATGCCTTCCGGCAGAATCCGCGCCAGGTTTTCGTGCAGCCCGCCGCCGGTGATGTGGGCGATGCCGTGCACGACTTTCTTGACTTTGTAATAGCTCAGAATCCGCCGCACTCCCCGGACGTAGATGCGCGTCGGCTCCAGCAACGCCCGCCCGACGGTCGTATCGAGTTCGTCGATGTGGTCGTCGATCCCCAGGCCGGCAATTTCCAAAACGACTTTTCTGGCCAGGCTGAATCCGTTGGAGTGTAGTCCGCTGGACGCGACGCCGATCACCAGGTCGCCGGGCGAAATCGAGCGGCCGTCCACCAGCCGCTTGCGTTCGGCGACGCCCACGCAAAAGCCGGCCAGATCGTAATCGCCCCGGGCGTACAGGTCGGGCATGATGGCCGTCTCGCCCCCCAGCAAGGCGCAGTCGGC
>JBGQKM010000330.1:0-5786 GCA_041499515.1 Planctomycetia bacterium
ATTGGAACCTTGAGCCACGGCGAGCTCCGCGTCACTCACGAGAGTGGCACGACGCTGAAAATTACAAACGTAGTAAACGGCGACAATGGAGGAGCGCTCGGCGGCGGTCCCTATCAGGTGTGGGTCCGCTGGACTAAGCCGACCCAGTCGATCGAGGAGTTTCAAGAATCGATCAAGAAGCGAATCGAAACGATCAAGGAGCGTATTAAAAACGGTGATGAATCGTTTCAGCCCGGAAGCCTGGAGCGACTTGAGAAAATGATCGCGTCCGGTCGCATCGGGCAGTCGATATCGAGCGGGATCGGCCCAGTCAGGGCGGATGATCTCGAGGAGTAACCGTGCCTTCGCAAGATTGACCGAGTATTGGCTGACCACGCGCTAGGCACATCGCCACACTTACGCTAGCAGCTCGTGCCGCACTTTGCCCTCGCCGGCGATGGCGATGGGCCGGCCCAGCCGGTCGCGAATGAGCGTTTCGGGATCGATGCCCAGCAGGTAGTAGATCGTCGCCAGAATGTCCTTCGGCGAAATGGGCGTGTCCAAGACCGCGCCGGCGATGCGATCGGTGCGGCCCACCACCTTGCCCCGCGCCGCCCCGCCGCCGGCCAACAAGGTGGAATAGGCCTGGGCCCAATGGCCGCGGCCGCCCCCCTGAACATTCTCCAGCTTGGGGGTTCGCCCGTGCTCGGTCGTGCAGACGATCAACGTGTCGTCCAACATGCCGCGGGCCTCGAGATCCAGAACCAGCGTGGCGAGCGCCCGATCCAGTCCGGGGCAAAGCTGCTGGCGCATCAGCTCATAATGATAGAAATGGGTGTCCCAGGCGCTGTTGACCAGCTCGAACTCGTCCCACAGCACCGTGACGAACTGCGTGCCCGCCTCCAGCAGCCGCCGCGCGACCAGGGCCGCCTGGCCGAACAGGGTCATGCCATAGCGCTCGCGCATGGCCGCCGGCTCGCGGGCCACGTCCAACGCGTCGCCGAGCGTGCTGTTGGTCAGGTACGAAAAGGCTTGCTGGCGAAAAGCGTCGAACGATCGCGCGGCCGTGCTGGCCTCGGCCATCCGCCGGGCATCGTCGAGTTGTTCCAACAGCGACCGACGACGGTTGAGCCGATCGAGCGTCAAGCCGTCGGCCAGTCGGGCGTCGGCAGAAAGACCGAAGCGACAATCGGGCTCCAGCGGTCCATACGGATCGTTGCAGCGAATCGTCTGGTTGCCGAACGTGTACGTCGAGACCCGAGTTCCCTTTCCCTGAAAGTCGGTCCACAACGGGTCGTAGGCTCGGCCCAGCCAGGCGCCATACGGACCCGCATTGTCGCCGGCCGCGTAAGGTCGCCGCGCACTGAGCCGCCAGGGCAGGCCGATATTGCGCGCAATCGGCGGGGCCGGCCCGCCGCGCTCGTCGGCCAGATAATCGACCACCGAGCCAATGAACGGCCAATGCCGCGGGTCGCGCGGGCTCATCTGCAGCGGCACGTCGATCGTCGGGATCGACGTCAGCGTGAACGCCGAAGCATGCAGCGGATAAGGATGCGTCATCGACCGCACGATCGTGGCGCGATCAATGATACGAGCCGTCTGGGGCAACAACTCGCCGATCTGCACGCCCGGCACGCTGGTCGAGATGGCGCCCAGCTCGCCGCGCACCTGGCTGGGGGCGTCGGGCTTGGGATCAAAAGTCTCCAACTGGCTCGCCGCGCCATACAGGTACAACAGAATGCACCGCTTGGCCTGGCCGAACGCCCGCGTGCGCGTCGCCGCGGCCGCGGCCGGCAATCCGCCGGCATTCTGGGCGCCCCATCCCAACAACCCCAGCGTGCCGGCCTGTAAGAAATCTCGCCGGGTCAGCCCATCGCACAGCCGTTTGTGAGAACCGAGTATCCGCAGCATCGCACCACGCCTCGCCACTTGTCGTTCTCGCGCCGCCGCCAGCCGCGCCGGCCAAAGCCGACAGCCGAAATCGATGTCGAGTCGAAACCGTAAGGATTCGTGTGCCCAACAACCTATTTCAGGTTCGGGCCCGTTTCTTGGTCATGCAAACGTCGACGACCTTCCCTTTGTCCGACAGGGCCACGTGAAACCGCTGGTTGCCTTCGATCCTATGCAGCGACAGGTGGTACGACTCCTGGCTGACCGCCAGGTAGGGGATTTGCGCGGGCGTTTTGGGCCGGCGCAGCTTGCCCCAGGATCCATCTCCGAGGTAGGGAATGCCGTTGGCGTCAACGTGTCCGTCGAGAAGCGGATGGGTCCGTTTGAAGGTATGGTCGTGGTGTTCGTAAACGGAGTCGACGTTGTATCGCTCGAACAGAGGCACCCAGTGCTTACGGCTGTCGTGGCCCGTCCCGCTTTCGGCAGCGTCGAGGTCATACGTGCGGTACGACGGGTAGGAGGGAACGTGGTAGAAAACAAAAAGATTCTCGCGGTCTTCGCGCTGCTTGAGCTGTTGGGCGAGCCAGCTCGTCTGCTCGCCCGCCACCGGCGTCGTGTGATTCGAGTCGAGCAAGACCACGGACATGTAATCGCCGAAGTCCAACGTGGCGTAGCCCGTCTCGCTGAACAGGCCGTCGAACACCGAGTAAAAGAAGGGAGCCTCGCGGCGAGTCTTGTCGTAGCCACCGTTGACTTCGTGGTTGCCGATGCACGCCAACAGCGGAATGAGCCGCCCCTGGTCGTCGATCAGTTGGCTGGAATAGTTCTTCAGGAACTGCAAGAAGGTGGCGCCGTCCTTGCCGTTTTCATAAGCCAGGTCGCCGCCGAGGATGACGAACATCGGGTCTTGCCCCGCCGCCACGCGATTGATGTGCTGAGCGGCGTCGCCGATGCCGCTGTCGCCGCCGGAGATGAATTGCAATGCGTCGGTGGCCTTGGCCGGCATCGTGCGGAACTTCTTCTCGGCCGAGTCCAAGCCGACGCGAAAACGGTATTCGGCGTCGGGTTCGAGGCCCGTCAATTCGGTCCGAAAGATCTGTTGATTCGACATCGGAAACGGACGGGCGACACTTGGCATCTGCCGCCACTCGATCGAGCCTTTCTTCGAATACCAGATCGGCCGCTTCGCGCCCTCCTCGGCCGAACCGATCCACTGGACGGTCATCGTCGTGGTGGGATCCCGCTGCCAGGTCAAAAACAAGACCGGCGGATCGAAACTCGGCTTATCGGTGAACATCGGCTGGCCGTCGGTGTCCGCCGCAAACGCCGAAGCGCCGTAGGCGCTTGCCACCAAAACCGATGCCGATTGAAGAAAGCGACGACGTTCGAGGTTAACCATGTTCGCTCCCGGTCTTCGTCCGATATTTCCCATACGGTCCGAGCCCAGAACCGGTCCAAGCTCGGAATGCCGCCCATTCTAACAAGCCGCGCCCCCGGTGTGTCCAGCGCGCCGTCGATTCTTCCCCATTTTTTTCCCGGCCGCCGCGACACTCCCTCGCAGGCCCCCGACCGACGGCTTGCACTTCTAGGCGACGGCTTCAACGGCTAGAATTTCGCTGATCGGTCGCTCGACAGTCGCAGCATTCAATGGGCCGGCGCGGACCGATCGTCGAAATCGCGACATGCGTTGGAACACGAGGGTTCGAGCATTGGAAATGCCATCGATTTTGATCACCGGCGGGGCTGGCTTCATCGGCAGTTGCCTGGTGCGACACATCGTGCGCCAGCGGCTGTTCCGGGTCGTCAACTTCGACAAGCTCACGTACGCCGGCAATCTCGACTCGCTGGAAGAAGTGCTCGACGAACCACTGCATCGCTTCGTTCAGGGGGACATCGGCGATTATCCTTTGGTCGCGGCCTTGCTGGCAGAACACCAGCCACGGGCCGTCGTGCATCTGGCGGCCGAATCGCACGTCGACCGCTCGATCGACGCCCCGGCCACGTTCGTCGAAACCAACGTGACCGGCACGTTCCAGTTGCTCGAGGCCGTGCGCGCCTATTGGGCCACGCTCGATGAACCGCTAAAGTCGCAGTTTCGGTTCGTGCACGTCTCGACCGACGAGGTCTACGGCTCACTGGGCCCGAGCGGCTATTTCACCGAGACGACCCCCTCGGCGCCGAACTCTCCGTATGCGGCCTCCAAGGCGGCCTCCGATCATTTCGTGCGGGCCTATTTTCACACGTACGGCTTGCCGACGATCACCACGAATTGCTCGAACAATTATGGTCCGTGCCAGTTTCCAGAAAAACTGATCCCGCTGATGATCCTCAATGCGCTGGAAGGCAAACCGCTGCCCCTGTATGCCGACGGCCAGAATATCCGCGACTGGCTGTACGTCGAGGATCACTGCCGCGCGCTAGTGGCCGCGCTCGAGCGAGGCCGGCCCGGCGAGGTTTACAATATCGGGGGCAACTGTGAGCGCACGAATCTCGTGATCGTGCAGACGCTGTGCACGATCCTCGACGAGCTGCGTCCCGATTTGCCGCACCGCCCCTGTTCGTCGTTGATCACGTTCGTCAAAGACCGGCCCGGCCACGACCGCCGCTATGCCATCGACGCCAGCAAGGCGCGTCGCGATCTGGGCTGGCAGCCGCAGCAAGATCTGGCTTCGGGGCTGCGCGCGACGGTCGAGTGGTACCTGAACAACGCGCGCTGGGTGGAGCGCGTCACGTCGGGCGTCTACCGGCGAGAACGCCTGGGGTTGAACGTTTCTTGAACACTGCACGCGAGCATCGTCACGCATGACTGAGAGTCACTTCACCAAAGGCATCATCCTGGCCGGCGGATCGGGAACGCGCCTCTATCCGGTCACGCGCGCGGTGAGCAAGCAACTGCTGCCGGTCTACGACAAGCCGATGATCTACTATCCACTCTCCACGCTGATGCTCTCGGGCATTCGCAACATTCTGCTGATCTCGACGCCCGAGGACATCGGCGGTTTCCAGCGGCTGCTGGGCGACGGCGGCCAGGTGGGTGTTTCGATCCAATATGCCGTTCAACCCAAGCCCGAGGGCCTGGCACAAGCATTCATCATCGGGCGTTCTTTCATCGGCAGCGACCACGTGGCGTTGGTATTGGGCGACAACATCTTTTTCGGTCAGGGTTTTCAGAACATCCTCGCCCGGGCCGCCGGGCGCGAAGTCGGCGCGACCATTTTTGCCTACGCCGTCAAGGACCCCCAGCGCTATGGCGTGGTCGAACTGGATGACGAGCGTCCGATTTCGCTGGAAGAAAAGCCCGCGGCTCCCAAATCCAAGCTGGCCGTGACGGGGCTCTATTTCTACGACAACGACGTGGTCCGCATTGCCTGCGATCTTCGTCCGTCGGCCCGCGGCGAGTTGGAAATCACCGACGTGAATCGAGAGTATCTGCGCCGCGACCGGTTGCACGCCGAAGTGTTCACCCGCGGCTTCGCCTGGCTCGACACCGGCACGCACGAGTCGCTCATCCAGGCCGCCAATTTCGTGCAGACGATCGAAATGCGGCAGGGCATGAAGATATCGTGCATCGAAGAGGTCGCCTACCACAAGGGCTTCATCACCGCCGCGCAATTGGAAAAACTGGCGCGGGCGGTTCCCAACGACTATGGACAGTACCTGCTGCAAGTGCTCGAACAGCCGCCGCAGATCGCCTCCGGCCCGCCGCGCTAAACGCCCGACCGACCTGGACAATTCAACGCACCGGGGCATCTTGCCAGTGCGCGCCCGGCCGCCCACGCTCAGGCGGGGCCGATTTTGGTTTCGACATAGCGGCACATGTCTTGCACCGTCAGCAGGTTGCCGAAATCCTGCACGGCCGGATTGGCCGAAAAGGCCGTCAGATCGGCAAACGGCATCCGCTGTTTGAGCTGCGTCAG
>JBGQKM010000331.1:0-5748 GCA_041499515.1 Planctomycetia bacterium
GGTCATCTTGCCAGGTTCGAAGGGCGCCGGCTTTTCGAAGCTGTCACGAAATTTGCCGCGCATCACTTCACCCCGCACCAGTTGTTGATAACCGCCCATTTGCACGCCCGACGGATTGGGCTCGGGATTGGGGTAATCACCCGCATAGACGTCGATCAGCTTCACCACCCAATCCGAATCGGTTCCGCTGGTTGAGACAAACAAGCTGGGCGTGATCGGACCGGCAATCGTGATGTCCTCGGCCAGGGGATCGGTGGCATAGACCAGCACGTCGGTGCGAGTCGAGGCAAAGCGCTGGTCGTCGACCATGTGTTCGCTCGTCATGCCGGTGGCAATGTTCGGAATGAACGGCACCGGTTTGGCCGGATCGCTGACGTACTCATCGAAGGTCTCCGCGCCGGCTTGGGCGACCGGTTCGAAGCTCAGCCGGCCGCCGGAATGAAAGTACAACGTTTTTTCGCTCGTCGTCTTGGGCGGCCAGGCATCGAACTTGCGCCATTGATTCGTCCCGGTTTCAAAAGCGTACGCCTCCGGCAACTCGGGGTCCTTGTCGCCTTTGAGAAAGTGCTTCAAAAACGGCAACTCGATGGCATTGCGATACAAGGCCGCCGACTTCTGGTGGAACGCGACGTTCCCCAGTTTTTCGCCGTCGCCGGCATGCCAGGCTCCATGCGACCACGGCCCCATCACCAGGATGTTGTAAGCCCCGGGCGACAACGTCTCGGTCGATTGGTAGACTTTCAGGGTGCCATAGAGATCCTCGGCGTCAAACCAGCCGCCCACGTTCAACACCGCCGGTTTGATGTTTTTCAGATGCGGCAGGATCGAGCGCTGTTTCCAGAAATCGTCGTACACTCCATGTTCGTTGAGCTCGTTCCAAAAGACCACTGGCTTTCCGAATCGCGTTGTCTGCACTTCGTCCAGCGGTCCGACATTCAGATAGAACTCATAGCCGTCGGGCGTCTCATAGTCGAACGGCACGGCCAACTGGCGCGTCGGCCTGGTCAGCGGCTGACCAAAAAAGTAATGAAAGCGAAACGCATGGGCCAGGTACAAAGCGCCGTTATGGCGAAAATCGTCGCCGATGAACCAGTCGCCCACCGGCGCCTGGGGAGAAACGCATTTGAGCGCCGGGTGGGCCTCGATCATGCCGGCAGCCGAGTAAAACCCCGGATAGGAGATCCCCAGCAGGCCGACTTTTTGGTTGTTGAGCGGCACGTTCTTGACCAGCCAGTCAATCGTGTCGAACGCGTCGGTGCTCTCGTCGATGTCTTTCGGCCCCTTGTTGGCCCGATGGGGACGCACGTGCACGAATTCGCCTTCCGACGCATTCCGCCCGCGCACGTCCTGGTAGACGAAAATGAACGCCTCCTTGGCGTAATATTGCATCGGCCCTCGCGGCGACGGCGGGTAATTGCTGGCGCCGTAGGGGCGCACACTATAGGGCGTTCGTTGCAGCAGCATCGGATACGTGCGCGACGCGTCCTTGGGAACATAGGCGGCGGTAAACAGATTGACGCCGTCGCGCATCGGGATTTTGTATTCGTACTTGGTGTAGTTTTCCTTGATGTACGCTCCGTCGGCCGCAAACGATTCGTCCTTGGCCGCATCGTCAGCTCGAGCGCGTCCGACGCCGAGCGACAAGGCAAACAGGCAGACCGAGCACGTCAAGCGAGCGAATGACATTACGAGCTCTCACTGGGGTTTGAGATTTCTTCGACGATTCCGCTGTGGAACCTGGAATGGCGGTGCACGGACGACGCCGTTCGATTGTAACACGCGTCGCGGTGGTTTTCCCGTTTTCCGGCTCTATGGGCTCGCCCCGAATTCACCGCATTTGTCACGTGCGGTTGACCCCTACCTGGCGTGACGTGACATCCCGACAAACGGAGCTTTTGTCCCGACACCTCACGTTGCTACCGGCCCGACGCCTTCGCTTTGCACGACGGCGACTCACGGGGCGGCCCAAATCCGACTCGCGGGCATCCTGGCCCAGACGCTATACTGTGCTGATGGGAAAACGCTGACCAGCGCGCTGTCATCCGTGCGTCGAGATTTCCATCGACAGGAGGTAGAATCCATGCCTCGTGTAGTCAACTTTTGCGGATTTTTTGGGGTCGCGGGGTTGATGGCCACTCTCCTTTTCGCGTCGCAACCCCGCCGGCAGGCGACCAGCCATCCAAAACAACATGCGGAGAAAAACAAAATGGTCCACGTGCGCGTGTTTGATCAAAATGGCCAGCTCGTCGGGCCCGTCGAGTCGCCCAAGTTGGTGCTCACCGACGCCGAATGGCTCAAGCGCCTCACCCGCGAACAATTCAAAGTCCTGCGCTCCAAGGGTACCGAACGTCCGTTCTGCGGCACGTTGTTGGACAACAAGAAACTAGGCGTCTACACCTGCCTGGGCTGCGGCTTGCCGCTGTTCTCGTCCGACGCGAAGTTCAACTCGGGCACCGGCTGGCCAAGCTTCTTCCAGCCGATCGCCAAGGAAAACGTCACCGAGCAGAGCGACGTCAGCGGCGGCACGGTCCGCACCGAGATCCTTTGTGCCCGCTGCGACGGCCACCTGGGCCACGTCTTCGACGACGGTCCCAGGCCGACCGGGCTCAGATTCTGTCTCAATTCCGAATCGCTGTCGTTCACGCCCAGCGAGAATTTGAGCTCCCTGGCCGATCCAGCCGCCGACGCCGCCAAGTCCGCCAGTCGCTAATCGCGCAGATTGCGAAAAGGGGACATTCTACTTTTTCAATAAAGTAGAATGTCCCCTTTTCCGGGAGGCGGAACTACGGCGCGTAAACGGTTCGGCCGCCGTCAACTCGCAGGCACGCACCGGTGATGAAATCGTTTTCGACCAGAGCCAGCACGGCCTGCGCGATGTTCTGGGGGCTGCCTTCCCGTTTCACCAGCGTGGCGTTGATGGCCTCCTGCTTTTCCTTTTCGGGCAGGTCGGGCGGCAACATCACCGGGCCCGGCATGATACAGTTGACTCGGACGCGCGGATTGCGAGAGCCCAATTCGACCGCCAGGCAACGTGTCAGCGTCGGGATCGCTCCCTTCGAGGGAAAGTAGGCCGCGTAGTTCAGGTAGGGTCGCGCCTCGGCCCAGTCGCCGAGCGTGATGATCGCGCCCCCCTCCGGCTGACGAACCATCGCCAGGCCGGCGTGCTGACTGCACAGAAACGTGCCCAGCGTATTGGTCTCAAAATGCATCCGCACGTCGGCCGCGGTCACCTCTTCCAATCGTTTGCTTTTCCAGACGGCCGCGCAGTTGACCAACGCGTCGAGTCGGCCGAATCGCCCGACAACCTTTTTCACCAGCTCGCCAACGGCCTGCTCGTCCGTGAGGTCGGCCTGAAAGCCTTCAGCCTCGGCTCCTTGTTTGCGGAGGCGATCGACCATCTCGCCGGCCTCGGCGGCCGAGCTACGATAGTGGATCGCCAACGAATAGCCCCGCGCCGCCAGGGCCTCGGCGACGACTGATCCCACGCGCCGCTTGCCGCTCCCAGTGACCAGCGCGATTTTCTTTCCGGGCATGATGACCCATCTCCCGAGTTATTAATGACGTCCGAATGACGGTCACACCGAGTTCCGTTTCGCAGCGTGCCAATCCAGGCCACGCCTTTGGATGCGCACCCGCATCGCGGCGTTTGGCGGTCCCAGCATTTTAGCACGTTGACTGGCTGAAGCCGATCACAGGCCACCGATGGCCCATGCGGCTTGGGCTGGGGGCAGCTTGGACGCTTCGATGCCACGAGGCTTGGCGGCATGATGTCTCTGGGCCTTGCTCCTGTGCGGCTTGCACGCATCGGGCGACAATGGTTAGATTTGGTGGGATTCTCGAAGTCTTGATCGACACATCTCGGCCATGGGGCTTGCCGTGAATGAATCCGCGATTCCGCAATTGGTTGGTGAAGTGGTCGCGACGCTCGCCGACATCTTCCGCCACCAGAGACAGCGGGAGATCCTTGAGCTAATTGAAAGCGCTCACGCGCGCTTCGATGAAACCAACTACGACAACTGGAACGGCGGTACCTCCACTTGGGCGTTGCGACTGGAAGTCCCCGTGCAAATCTTTGCATCCGTGGAACCTCGCCTTGAGGCAATCGAAAAGGAAATCGGCGGGAAGTTGTCGTACCTGAATAGGCAATACGCCAATGATAATTTTGGCGAGGTAACAGTTACGCCCGTTTCACGGGACGTCATGCCCGTCGGACAGCGAATGGCTCCCACTGACATCGAAATCCACCGACTCTGGCCGGAAGGCCGCTTTCGCCTATTCCTAAGCCATGTTTCGACACACCGTATCACGGTATCACAACTCAAGGAAGCCCTGAGCCTTCGTGGTGTTGCGGCGTTCGTGGCGCACGAAGACATTGAACCTAGTCTTGAGTGGCAGCACGAAATTGAACTTGCGTTGCGCTCGATGCACGGACTCGCGGCGCTAATCACACCGGATTTTCATCCAAGTCGATGGACTGACCATGAAGTGGGCTGGGCACTAGGACGTGGTGTGTTGGTGGTGCCAGTGCGTTTAGGTACTGACCCGTACGGCCTGATGGGAAAAATACAAGGTGTGAGAGGCGCGCTCGAACGGCCAAAGGCGCTCGCGGAATCACTGACGCGAACACTGTTGACCAATTCACAGACATTCGGCGAAATGCGGCGTGCCGTGGTGAATTCCTTCGCAGCAGCGACTTCAAATCAAATGGCGCTGGCACTCGGCCGGTTGCTTGCAGAGACAATCACCGAAGTCACTGATGAGGAAAAAGCCAGCTTATGGCAAGCGTGTACTGACAATGCCCACGTCGCCGGCGCAGTCGGAGTGTCTGAGGCCATCTACTCGAAGTTTGGCGAGCCGCCCGCAAAGGCAACAGCCGATGCAGTCGATGATGACATTCCGTTTTGAAACACGTGAAAGTCGATTTCCGGCGCATTTCTAGTGCGGCCTTCGAAAACCCGCGATTCTGCTGGCTGTCTTGCGACTCGCGCCAGACTCCAAATCCCGTGGCGAGACACCTCCGTCGCGGGCCCGGTTTCCCACTCCGCCCACTCCCAAAACTTGACTCGGCCCATTTAATCCCTGATGATTAGCGGGCGTGGAAGATCGCATGTCTTTTGCCAGCGAAGGAGCTCTGCCATGGTCCGTCGAATGCTGATCGTCGCGTTGCTGTTGGTTTTGCCGGCGTCGGCATTTGCTCAGGGCAAGGCGCCCGCCAAACAATCGCCGGCGCGGCCCGAACTGACCGCGGCGGATGTCGTTTATGGCCAGGATTCGGAGCGGCAGAAGTTCGATTTCTGGCAGGCTAAGAGTGATAAGCCGACGCCGCTGGTGCTGTTGATTCACGGCGGGGGCTGGATGGGTGGCGACAAGACCGGATATGGCACGAAAGACATTCAGCCGTTCCTGGATGCCGGCATCTCGGTGGCCTCGATCAACTATTGCTTCATCCCGCAGGCGATGGAACAAAAAGTCGAGCCGCCGGTCAAAGCCTGTCTGCACGACGCCGCTCGGGCCCTGCAGACGATCCGCTCGAAAGCGGGGCAGTGGAACCTCGATCCCAAACGAGTCGGCGCCACCGGGGGCTCGGCGGGCGCTTGCACCAGTTTGTGGCTGGCGCTGCACAAGGATCTGGCCGATCCCAATAGCAGCGATCCGATCGCACAGCAATCGTCGCGCCTGAGTTGCGCCGCGGTCAACGGAGCCCAGACTTCGCTGGATCCCAAAGAACTGCGCGAGTGGATTCCCAAC
>JBGQKM010000332.1:0-5747 GCA_041499515.1 Planctomycetia bacterium
CCTATGCGTATTTGAACGAGCAAGCATTTTCGACTTTTTGACGAGGCGCAATGCTAAGCGCGCGCTGTAACAATTTGAACCTATGGCCAATCATTTAACCCCTGCGGATAATTTCGACGATCCCCGCGCCACATTGTTTCTGCCGCATTTTACACTCTCGATTCAGGATATCTTTATGGACCAAAATGATCAAAAAACAGTTCCAGCAAGCGGTCCTATCGCGGCTGCCGTCTTCTACCTGCTCAATATCCTTCTTTTCCCTATCACCCTGATCGGCTACGTGCTCATGTCCGTTTCCTTCTTTGCCGGGCGAAAATCGGGCAAAAAAAGTTACCGCGGGCTGCCGGCATGTTCGGCCGCCGCTAGAATGGGCCACAACTGGTGTCCTTGGTGGAGCCGAACGGTCCATGAACTTCGCTGGAGCCAGAGATTCGCACTTTTGACGGAGATGACCGACGTGATGAAACGCTGCCTGGCACTCTTGATCTCGGCGGTCGCCCCGGCACTGGCATTCGGGGCCAACGACATTACGTATGAGCGCGTCATCGGCCCGGAGTTTCCCGGCAAGTACAAACATCCGGCCTCGATCGACGAGCTGGCCAACGGCGACTTGTTCATCGCCTATTACGGCGGCGACGGCGAATATGCCGAAGTGACGGCCGACTACGGCATGCGGAAAAAAAGGGGCGAAACCAGGTGGTCCGAGCCCAAGATCATCGCCGACACGCCCTTTCATTCCGACGGCAACGCCGTGGTCTGGCAAGCGCCCGACGGACTGGTGTGGCTGTTCTATGTCTGCCGCTTCGGCGACACCTGGAGCACTTCGCGGATTAAAGCCAAGATTTCGCGCGATGGCGCCCAGACCTGGTCCGACTCGTTCATGGTGGCGCTGGAAGAAGGCATGATGGTTCGCAGCCGGCCCTTGCTGTTGGCCAACGGCGACTATATGTTGCCGATCTACCACGAAACGGGGCACGACACCGAGATTGTCGGGCCCAACAGTACGTCGCTTTTTCTGCGATTCGACCCCAAGAAAAAGAAGTGGACCGAATCGGCCCGCATTCGCTCGGCCCGCGGCAACATCCAGCCCTCGGTGGTGCAGCTCACCAACGACCACCTCGTGGCCTATTGCCGCCGCGGCGGCGGCTATGGTCCGGGCACGGAGGGTTTCATGATCCGTGCCGAGTCGCACGATGGCGGTCAGACCTGGAGCGAGGGGCGTGACTCCAGCTTCCCGAATCCCAATGCCGCGATCGACTTTCTCAAACTGAAAAACGGGCATTTGCTCCTGGTCTACAACGACAGCCCCGTGGATCGCACGCCGTTGACCGTGGCGATCTCGACCGATGCCGACAAGTCCTATCCCCATCGCCGCGACATCGCCCTCGGCGACCACGACTATGCCTATCCCTACGCGATCCAGGCCAAGGACGGCAAAATCCACGTGGTCTACACCTCCGACAAGCGGAGCGTGATCAACCATGCCATGTTCGAGGAATCGGCAATTTTAAGCGCCGCCGCGAAGGCGAAATAGCCGCCGCCAAGTCCGGACGTTCCCTCGTGGCCGGCGAACCAGGGTTTCGCTTGACTGTCGCGCGCCGCGCATGCAGAATCGGGGGTCAGTCGCCGGGGCTTTGGTCGTCTCGGGCCGCATCGGCCGTCACGTCCTTTTACGCAGGGGCTTTGCCATCATGTTGATCGCGTCACTCTCTAGGTTCCGCGTCGTTGCGCTGTTGGGGCTGTTCTTGGTTTCGGCCTGTTCGCGGGCGCGCGGCGAAACCTGGGCCGAAAAACTCGGCTGGCCTTCCAACAAAGTGGTGCTCATCTTGCACGCCGACGATATCGGCATGTGCTATGAAGCCAACCTGGCGGCCAAGGCCTATCTGACGGCCAATCGCATTCAATCGGCCGCGCTGATGGTCCCCTGCCCCTGGTACAACGAAATGGCCGATTGGTACAAGGAACACCCCGACTACGATCTGGGCCTGCACCTGGCCATGAACAGCGAATGGAAATGGTATCGCTGGGGACCCGCTGCCGGTCGGAACAACGTGCCGGGCATGGTCGACAAGGAAGGCTTTCTGTGGCGCGGCGTGCTCGACACGGCCAGCCATGCCAAGCCCGAGGAAATCGAAGCGGAGATTCGCGCTCAAGTCGAACGTGCCATCGCCAAGGGTACTCGGCCCGGCCACATCGACACCCACATGGGCACGCTCTACGCGCGGCTCGAATATACCAAGGCGTATTTGAAAGTGGCCGAGGAGTATCACATCCCGGCGATGGTGGTCGAGCAGACGCCGGCCGTGATCGCCAAGTTCAAAAAACAGGGCTACCCAATTACCGAAGAGTCGCTCAAGGTCGTGGCCGCCTACAAGCTGCCCAAGCTCGACGATTTCAACGCGACCACCGACGGCAAGACCTACGAGGACAAGCGCGACAAGTTCTTCCAGCTCGTGCAGTCTCTCTCGCCGGGGCTCAACGAGATCATCTTCCACCCGTCGGTCCTGAGCGACACGCTCAAAGCCATCACCGGCACCTGGCAGCAGCGCGCATGGGAGGCCCAACTGTTCGCCGACCCGGCCGTGCAAGCCTTTTTCGAGCGCGAAGGCGTGCTGTTTACCAACTGGAAAGAAATCATGAAGCGTTTCGACGCACAACATCCACCCGCGGCCGGCAAATCGTCATAACCGGCCCGCACGGCCTGGCGATCTGGGTCCCCCACGTCGGAGGCTGTCGGATGTTCGTTTTTTGCGCGGCCAAAACCCCCCGAAATCAATGCTTTTTTCCTTGCCAACCGGCGGACGGCTCGACATAATAGACTTCGCGTGACGGGTTTGTCCCGTGCTCTTTGGTGGGAACAGAGAGAGTTGCGTGTCGGACCTTGGAGTTCAAGGGCCGGCGCACGCGATGAGGGACGCCTGATGAAGAACGTTTATCCCGCCCTGTTTTGCACCGCGTTGTTGGCCTTCTGCTGGTCGGCGCCGTCGTGGGCGGACGAAGTGGACGCACTGTTTTCCGACGAGCCGGTTTCGACGTCGGCAAAAGTCGAGGCGCCCATCAGCTTGCCCTCGGAGGCCGACACGACTTTCACCGTGAGCGGAAGTGAGGCCGCCGCGGAGCCCGAGACCACGCACTGGCGTGCGACGATCGGCCATTCGCTTCGCAACGGCGACGAAGTTAGCGCGAACGAAGCACCCGACAACAAAACGGCCAGTCACGATGCCGATCATTCGCAGTCAACGTCCGCCGAGAGCAAGACTGCCCCTGTCGTGGATTTCAGCGCTGTGCCCGAGCCCTCGGCTGTGGCCTTGGCCGTTCTGGCGCTGATTTATTTCCTCGTCTTCGGCCGCCGGCGCAGCCCGGTCTAGGCCACGCGCGGCTCCCGTTTGAGTCGTCGCTTTCGCGCATCGCCCGATGATCAGCACGGCCGCGCGCGGTCCATCAGCGCGGGGCAGTCAGGCCGATCTCGGGGAGCGTTACTTGGCACGCAATCGCCAGCATGTCGCGCAGCCGATCAGGCCGATGGCGCCCACGGCGTCGAACACCAGGGCGAAGGGATCCTGACTCACGAGTCGAAGACCCAGCGTACCGCCGTAAAACGCCTTGGCTCGTGCCGGATCGCGCGTGCCGACTAAGGCAATGATCTTTTGCGAGCCAGGCATCGACGTTGACGTAGAGCTTACCTGCCTGCGGCCTATTGACTCTTCACGTCATAGCACCACAACATGCCCAGGTCGCGGATATAAAGTTTGCCATCCGCGATCACCGGGTAGGGCCAGGCCAGCGACTTGCCGCGGTCTGGCTGATCGGGGAGCGAGAAGCGCCCTTTTTCGTGGTACGCTTCCGGCGTGGCTTCCACCAGCGCCATGTCCCCTTGCTCGCCGTGGACGAAGATGAGTCCGTCGGCATAGCAAACCGAGCCAGCGCCGACGCATCGGTTTTGCCACTTCACTTCGCCGGTGGCGAATTCGACGCACAGCAGCCCTTGGCCATTGGTGCCGTACAGTTTTCCGCCGACCTCGACCGAACCGCCGATACTGTTGGGCAACTTCGGCAGGAAATAGACTTCTTTTGCCTCCATCTGGCCGCCGCTCGAGGTGAGCTCGACCAGCGCGCCGCCGCCGCGACCGGTGGAGCTATACACAAAGCCTTGGTCGGCCACCGGCGTGGGAATGTTGGCGGTGCTTCCCTTGGCCGATTTATCGTAGCGCCATAGCAAATCGCCGGTCTTGGCGTCGACGCCCACCAGCCCCTTGGACAAGAATTGCACGTATTGTTTCCGCCCGCCGGCATCCATGATGATGATCGATGCGTAGTTCGCTTGATCCGCCTCCGGCGTGGGCGACTTCCAAATCGTCTCGCCGGTCTTCTTGTTGAGAGCCACGAGCGTGGCTTCTTTGCCGCCAGGCGTGCAGGCCAGCACGTCGCCATCGACCAACGGCGACTCGGAATAGGCCCAAGCACCGGGCTTGCCGCCAAAGTCGGAACGAAGATTCTTCTGCCAGACGATTTTTCCCGAGGCCCTTTCGAGGCAAGCCAGATCACCGTCGGAGCCCAGCGCGAATAGCAACGGGCCGTCGACCGTGGGCGTCGACCGCGCGGCGGGGTATTGCAGTGCCGTATTCGGGCCGACCTTGCCGACGCGCACGCTCCAGATCTGCTGGCCGTCTTTCGCGCCCAGAGCCTGCACGAACTCGTCGTCCGTGCCTCGGTTGCTCATCAGGTAAACCCGGTCGCCGACGACCGAGGGGGTCGAATATCCATCGCCGATGTCCTTGGCTTGCCAGATGAGTCTCGGTCCATCGGCCGGCCACTCTTTCAACAGTCCACGCTCGTCGGAGATTCCATTGCGCTGCGGTCCGCGCCACTGCGGCCAATCGGCGGAAGCGGCCGGCGACGAACAGAGCGCGAACCACGCCAGGGCCCATAACGACAGTCGCATGTGCATCTTGGTTCTCCGTGACACGATGGAGCGAAAAAAATTGGTGCAGGCCGAGCTGTACGATTTTCGCGCGGATGCGTGAATCGAAACACATCAATTCGCGCTTGTGATTCTCACCGGACGGTACCTTCATCGCTTCGCATCCGTTGCACACCGACAGAGTCGCCACCTGCCCGGCGGTCGATGGTCCGGCCACCAGTCTCGGATATTGGCCGGCAGACGTCAAGAATCGGCCGTTTGCCGGGGCGGCCGGCGAACCGTTTGCGATTGGCGGATAGCTGAGCGATTAATCGCCCAGACCTCAAGGCCCAAAACAGGATGATTTACCACTTGCGAAACATCGCGCAGCCAGGTGGAGGCGCCGAAACGGCATGCCGCGCAAGGGGCGCTTGACGATCGCGCTTCGAGCGGTCAAAAATATGGGCTAGGATTGTCTTGGCGAGTCCGCCATGTCGTTGTCAGGTCGATCATTGGCTAAATGATCGCCCTACGGCACGCGACCGCCACGGACCGTGCCATAGGCGGGGCACCATGGGGTGCCGCGGGCGACGTGCGGCTGGCTGGGCCAGATGCATGGCTGCCTCCGGCGACCGTTTGTTCGAATTTGTCCCGCTTGGGTGAGGTCACTCTGATGTTATCGCCTTGGGTTCGCGTGGGCGTCGCCGCCGCTCTTTGGCAACTGGCGCCGTTGATTTTTTGGAACGCGCTGGTCGTCGCGGCGCCGCTGAGCACGACCCCGGGCCAGCCGCTGCCGCCGGTACGAGCGACGGACAGCGTCGCGAGCGCCGGCCGCGAACAACCGAAG
>JBGQKM010000333.1:0-5727 GCA_041499515.1 Planctomycetia bacterium
CGCGCGCTGCGCGCGAAGGCCAACGAACAAGGAAATGCGCCCGACATTAATCTCATCGGATACCAGGAGCCCGGAGTGTTTCCGACCAGGCCGGCCGATGCGCCGGCCGCCGATGATAAGCAGGGCCAGCCGGCCAAAAGCGATTTCCCCACGTTCAAGATCACGGGCTTCACGCAGTTCGACGGGGGTTGGTTCTCGCAGGACGCCCAGAACGTGGCCACGGTCGGCAATATGCAAGATGGCGTCGGCTTTCGCCGCGCGCGACTGGCGGTCGTCGGCAAAGCGGCCGAATTCACCGACTACATGTTCGAAATCGACTTCGCGACCGCGGGTCGGCCGAGCTTTTTCGATATGTGGGCCGAGCAAACGAACTTGCCGTACCTCGGCACGCTCCGCGCCGGTCAGTACGTCCAACCCTTCAGCGTCGACGCGATGAGCGGTTTCCGGCATCTGATGTTCCTCGAGCGCTCGCTGCCGTTCTTTGCCTTCGTGCCCTTCCGACGCGTCGGCGTGGAGGCCTTCAACGCGACCGAAGATGAACGCAGCAACTGGAGCTATAGCGTCTTCCGCACCGGAGGCTTTAACAACGCACCGCTGGGAGATAGCCGTTTCGCGCTGGACGTCGGAGACGTTGGCGGCTATTCGTTTTCCACTCGCGTCACGCAACTGGTTTACTACGATGACGCGGCCAACGACCGCTACTTGTGGCACGTCGGCGCCAGCTACGACTATAGCCGGCTGGGTGCGAACACGGCCCTAGGCAGCGCCACGACCGTGCCATTCTATCAGGCCCGCACGACTCCCGAATTTTTTTTGGGCTTCGCGGAAAACGTGCCCGCCACGTTTGGCCCTGCCACCGCATTCGCCGGAACGCCGGATTTTGTCGACACCGGGCGGTACGCGGCCAATAGCTTCAATCTCTTCGGTTTGGAAACCGTTTACCAGTCGGGTCCGGCCAGCGTACAGGCCGAGTGGATGGGCACGGTCGTCGACAGCGCCGTCGGCCCCATCTTTTATCACGGGGCGTATGCGCAAGTCGCCTATCGGTTGACCGGCGAGCATCGCGCGTATTACAAGAAGCTTGCCGCCCTGGGAAATGTGGTTCCCTACAGCGATTTCATTTCCCTCAAGCCAGGCGGCATCGTCGGTTGGGGCGCGTGGGAAATCGCGGCCCGCTGGTCGTACGTCGATTTGAGAAATCCCGCCAGCCTCGACGGCCACTACCTCGCGGGCACGAGCTCGACGGGCAACGGCACCCTGAACGATTCGACGGTGGGGGCCACGTGGTTCTTGAACGCGAACACCAAAATACAGTTCAATTGGATTCACGCCATGCTGGAGAACAAAGTCAAAGGATTCAGTGACGCGGACCTTTTTGTCAGCCGGCTTCAGATGTCGTTTTAGGGTCGTGGGCGCTCGGGCCGGCGCGCGGCGTTTAATTGGCTGGCAGTCCTTCGGGGCGCAAGCCCGCGGCCTGTCCTGCCGGCACCGCCACCAGCGGCGGCTCGCCCAGCGATACGAACAGCCGGAACTGTGCCTGGTCGTATTCGGTAATCGCCAGGATCGAGTCCTGTTGCGCCCCCACCAGCAGTTCGAGGCTGTTAAGAACTTCGATCGGCAGGCCCTCGCCCCCCTGGATCCGATTCAACTCCTCGCGCATGCCGTTCAGCGCGACCGCCACTTGCCGAGCGGTGACATCGATTTGCCGGCGCCGCGCGGCGGATGCCGCGTAGGCATCGGCCACTTCTTGTCGGATCTGGTTGATGGTGCGTCCCTGTTCGGCGATCGCTTGTCCGAGTTCGGCCCGGCGGCTGCGTTGCGTGGCCAGGTTCCCGACGCCCAGGTTTTGCAGCGTCCAGAAGGCAAACACGTCGAAATCGCTGCGGCCGGCGAAGCGGTCGAATGTCGGCGGAGCCAGGTTGCTGCCGCCGCCGAACGAGCCGCCGCTGTACCCGACCGAAAGCGTGGGCAAGAACGGGCGCACCTGCTCCTGCCTGAGACGCGTCGCGCCCCCGGCGATATTCGCCCGGCGGGCGGCCATTTCCGGCCGGAAACCGAGGGCAATCGGAATCAACTGCTCCACGCGATAACTCGGGTCGACGAGTTGCACCGCTTGCAATGAACCGGCCGCCGGCTTAAGACGCGTCGAGGGATCAAGCCGCAGAATCCTGGCCAGTTGAGCCGATGCCACGGCCACGCGTTCTTCGGCGCGACTAATTTCATTGTGCAGCAACAAGGCGCGGCCCAGCGCCCGATTGGCGTCGGCTTGACGCGCTTGTCCGACCCTCGCAAAGGCTGATGTCGCTTGCACGATCTTGGCCGCGTCCACACTGGCTTGCCGCAGGGTTTCCACGCGGGCCTCCGCGCCGGCCAACTCCAGATAGGCTGCCGTGACGTCGAGCAACACCGTGTTGAAGGTCGCCTGGGCCGTGGCGCGACTGGCGGCCAGCCGCTGGCGCGCGACCAACGGTTCCAGCCAGGCGTCGCCTAAGGGCGCGAAGATGCGGATCGCCGGCACCACGACCGTCCCAGCGCCCACGGCTAGCGCTCCACCGCCGAAGTACAGCGACTGGGAGCTCAAGTCGATGATCTGCCCGCTGGGCTGCTGCAACAGGCCACGGTGAATGCGCACGTTGCCGCCAGCGACCAACGTGGGCAGAAGCAGCGAACGAGCCTGGTCTTGCAGAGCCAGGTTCTCGAAGATGGCTTCGCGCGCCAGGCCAATTACCGGATTCTCGCGTTCGGCCAGCCGCAAAGCGGTGGCCAGGTCGATGGCTGAGGTCGGACCCGCCAGCACGCCAGAGAATTCACCAAGGTTAATCGGCCCCGCGTGGTAAGGCGTCTCGTCAACTCGGCTGACCGCCGAAGCCGTGCGAACGTGTGTCGAGGGAATTGCGGAGACGGGGGGCAAGTATCGGATTTCAGGAACGCCCGGAACCGTCAGCGGCTCGCGAACCACCGCCGGAGCCACGCGGCTCTGGACAGCGTCGTTCGTCGCGTCGCTGGCCGCCGGGCCCGAGGGCTTTCCTCGAAGTCCCTCGGCCGGCACCGCCGCCGTGATGAATTGCGGCGCCGGGCCGCCCCCCTCGGCCGCCAGCCGCGTGCATAGCGCTACGCAGATCACCACGAACAGTGTCATCGTTAGCGCTTTCGATTCCACCGTCGAATTCCTGCTGCAAGCGGTCGGGTTTCCGACCATGCTCCATGGGTCCATGTTCGAAGGTACCGGAGCAGGCCGTCTGGGGTCAGAGATGCACGCTTCAGGGGGCCGGCAATTTCGGAGCGGGGCGAGGAATCTCTTCCGGCGGAGCCACCCGCGCCAACACATCCGCCGGCGGTTGGCCCAGTGCTACGTAGAGCTCGAAATGCGCACGGTTGTAATCGACAATCGCGTTGAGGTAATCGCTGCGTGCTCGCGCCGATAGTCGCAGGCTGTCGAGCACTTCGATGGGCAATCCTTCCCGTCCTCGGATGCGTCTGAGATCCTCTGCAAACGCGTCTTTCGCCACCCTTACTGCCCGTTCGCTGGTGGTGATCTGGGCAAACCGAGCCTGGATGCGCGCGTAAGCCTCGGCAACCTCGTCGCGTATTTGATCCAAGACAATCAGCTCGTGATAATTAGTACTGCGCCATCGGCTGGCGGCCACGTTGATCAGCGCGCGATTGCCAATTCCCAGGTTGCGCAGCGACCAAAAGGCGATGGTATCGAAATCCGTTCGTTCACCGAAGCTTCCGAATTGCGGGGTCACTAGATTACTCCCGCCTCCAAACGTGCCCGCGCTGAATCCGACAATCACGTTCGGTGCAAAGGGCAGGACTCTGGCGCCATTCAGGGCCAGCAGGGCTTCGCGAATGGCGGCGCGTCGCTCTCGCAGCTCGGGTCGCCACAAAAGAGCGATCGCGATGAATTCCGGCAGCGGAATGATGTCCGGGACAATCGGCGTGGGCACGACCGAGCCTTCGGCTCCGTGGAGCCGCGCCGAGGGATCGAGATCGAGCAGTTGGCTGAGTCGGGCGGAAGCCTTGAGCACGTTGCTCTCGCTGTCCAGGATGTCGAAATCGCGGCGCGCACGTTCCGTGGCGGCGCGATCGGCGTCGGCCTTGCGGCCCTGGCCCGTCCTGGCATAGGCTTCGGTCAAACGGGCGACTTCGGCGGCCTCGACTCGGACTTGCAAGGCGATGGCGCGCAGGGCCTCGGCCCGCAACAACTCTTCGTACGCCAAGGAAACTTGCAGCAGGACTTCGTTTCGCGTAGCTTCCGCGGCGAATTCCTGTCGGGCCACCAATTGTCGGGTCTGAAGATACAAAAACAGGGTATCCGAGAGCTGCACATTCAGGCTGACACCGGGGATGTTCACGGTACCGCTGCCAATGGCGCTGGCGCCGGCTCCCAAATACAATGCCTGGCGATGCACCGACAAGATATTGCCGTCGGATTGTTGAAGATTTCCGGAGTGATTGTCGTAGTTCGTGCCGACGTTGATGTTGGGTAGGATTTGCGCGGCTGCCAATTGCCGCAAGGCAACGGCTTCGATCACGCGTTGGCGAGCGATCAGTATTTGGGGATTGCGAACGCCGCCGAGTCGCAGAGCGCTGTCCAAGTCGATCGTTTTCGTGTCGCTGCCCAGAATCGACTGGGGAGGAGCGGCCGCCGTTGGGTTTTCGAGCCCGACAGCCGGGGTCGGCAGAACTTGTATCGCATGGGCCGACCGCGGTGAAGTTGGATCGGCTGCCCACCCCAGCGGGGTTGCCAGCATGCTGACCGCCAGCGCGGAGAGCCACCAAACACGCGTCATTTTGCTGACGTCCAGCGCCATATCTTGCCTAAATTTGCTAGTCCACTTGAAGAACAATGCATCTAGACTCATCAACTAGTTATCGGCGTCGCGAAACCCTTGCAACCATTAAATTGGGCAAATTCGGCACTGTTCACCGGCCGCGCGGACGGTTTCCGCCGGGCCTTTATCGCTGGAGTCGGGCAATGCCGCGCGGGGCGGAGGCGATGGTTTAGCGACCACCGCCAAAGTCGGGCCTGGCCGGCGCGAACGAAGTTCTCGGCAGAGGCGTAGTCATCGACGGGAGATGACTTGCCGATCCGCGAAGATCCAAACCCGAGCTGAAGGCAATCGGGCAGTGCCGATAAGGCCGTTTATCTGTTGTTTCCAGGCCATATTAGGGCTAAACTAAACGAAATGGCGCTACAAAAGAGCTATCTTGTTCGGCTGCTGATATGCTGTTCGGCGATAGCGGCCTTGTTGACGTTATCGGTGTTCGTGCCTGCGGGTGCCGTTCGATCGATAACGGGCCGGAACCTGCAGGGCCCATTCTCGGCGACCAAGATCCGCTATCCGCGGAACCGTGGCCTGGTCGAGGATCGCGAGTCGGCTCGATTCGCGGCGTCGAGTCGTTCCTGCCATCCTGCCGCAAGGCCTGCGTCGCACGATTTTCGATGCCACCGCCCGGCCGTCGCCGCTGGCTTCGGCGCTGGAATGCCCTGCCGGCCCGTTTGGGCGGGCTCTTTCGGCCACACGCTTCAGTCCCAGGCCATCCGTCTGCAAGTCTGACCGTGTACACTTCGTCGAGCGCGCGCCTCGCTTTGCGCGCATGGACCGCATCAGCACGAGTAGCAAGCGGATTCCACGGATTATAGACTAGGCCACAACGAGACCCGAGCGCATCAGAGCCGGTTCCGGAATTTCGAGGCTGGCCAGACGTTCGCGCGTTGAA
>JBGQKM010000334.1:0-5698 GCA_041499515.1 Planctomycetia bacterium
AACAGGTCGAAGTTCCGGCCCGGGTGGCCGGCGTGCTGCAGAAGATCTCCGTGCACGAAGGCGATATGGTCACCGAAGCCGCGCCCATTGCACAAATCGAAGACGCCGACGCCAGACTGGAAAAGCGGCGGGCTCAGATCGAGCTGGATGGAGCCAGCAAACAGGCCGACAGCGACGTGAAAGTTCGCTATGCGAAAAAGTCGCTGGAAGTTGCCGAAGCCGAGCTGCGCCGCGCGCTCGATTCGCAAAAGCGATTGGCCCAGAGCGTCTCGGAGTCCGAACTTGATCGCCTGCGCTTGCTGGCCCAGAAAAGTTCACTCGAAATCGAGCAAGCCAAGCTCGAGTTGGAATTGGCCCGCAGCGAGCGCGATCTCAAGGAAAACGATTTGCAAGTCGCCGAGCATGACATCAGCCAGCGCCGAGTCACGGCCCCCTTGGCCGGCTTCGTGGCTCAGGTCAACCGCCATGCCGGCGAATGGGTGCAGCCCGGCCAGGCCATCCTCCGCATTTTGCGGCTCGACCGGCTGCGGGCCGAAGGCCTGGTCAGTTCGCAAGCCGTCGCGACAAGTATCAAGGGCCGTAAGGTCACTCTCACGGTCGAACTCGACGGCCGCACGGTGGCCTTCCCGGGCGAAGTCGTCTTCGTCAGCCCCGAAATCGATCCGGTGAACGGCCAGGTTCGCATTTGGGCCGAGATCGACAATTCCGATTTGCAGCTCCGGCCCGGCCTGCACGGATCGATGACGATTTCCGGCGCTACGCCCGTGCCTGGCCGCCCCTAACGCTATGCCGCTTGTCGTCGAACCACCGTCGTCCGCCGCGCGCAGCTTGGGCTTGCGCATGCGCGGCGATTTGGAGTTTCGCTTGCAGTTCCTCGGCGGCAGGCGTTACTGGGCCGTGAAAGATCCCGTGGCACTCAAGTACTTCCACCTGCGCGACGAAGAGTATGCGGTGTTGACGATGCTCGATGGCCGAGTGAGCTTGGAAGAGGTCCGCGAGCGGCTGGAGCAAGCCTTTGCACCGCGATTGATCAGCCCGCAGCAGGTGCACGGCTTTCTGGCCGAGTTGCACCAAAACGGCCTGGTGCTCTCCGCATCGGCGGGGCAGGGGGAGCAATTGCTCATCCGCCGCGACGATCAGTCCCGTCGTCGCCGGCTGCAAGCGTTCTTGGGACTGTTGGCAATTCGCTTTCGCGGCGTCAGTCCGCGTCGGCTGTTGGATTTTCTGGTGCCCAAGTTCGGCTGGCTGTTTTCGCCGGCCTGCGTCGTGGCGGCGGCGCTTTTGGCAATGGCGGCGGCGCTGTTGGTGCTCGTGGAGTTTGACCAGTTCCGCGCGCGACTACCCGAGTTTCGCACGATTTTGTCGGCCGCGAACTTGCCCTGGCTGGTGCTGGCCATCGCGGTGACCAAGGTTTTGCACGAGCTCGGTCACGCGCTGGCGTGTCGGCGATCGGGCAGCGATTGTCACGAGATTGGCGTCATGCTTTTGGTCTTTACGCCCTGCCTGTATTGCAACGTATCCGACTCGTGGATGCTGCCGAGCAAATGGCGGCGGATGGCCATCGCGGCGGCCGGCATGTACGTTGAACTGATCCTGGCCGCAAGTTGCACGTTTCTGTGGTGGTTTAGCGCCCCCGGTATTTTCAATTCGCTGTGCATGAACGCGATGCTCGTCTGTTCCGTGGGCACGTTGTTGCTCAACGGCAATCCGTTGCTGAGGTTCGACGGCTACTACATCCTGTCCGATTGGCTCGAAGTGCCGAACTTGAGCACTCAATCGTCGACGGCCCTGCGTCGCGTATTGGCGCGGTGGTGCTTGGGCATCGACATCGGCTCCGAGCGTGAGCTGCCCACGCGTCGTGCCGGCTTGCTTGCGTCGTATGCCGTGGCTTCGATCGTTTATCGCGTCATGATCATCATTGCCGTGTTGTGGGCGCTGGGCGAGTTGGCCAGGCCCTACGGCTTGCGTCCGCTGGTCGTGCTGCTCGGCGGCGCGACGCTGGCTGCCATGGTCTGGCCGCCGGTGGCCGCCGCGGCGCACTGGATGGGGCATCCAGCACCGCGCCGGCGAATCGCGCCGCTGCGAGCCGCGCTGAGTTTAGCCCTGCTAGCCGCGGCCGCCATTGCGGCATTGTTCTTTCCGGTGCCGATGCGCGTCGCGGCACCGGTGGTGGTCGAGTTCCGCGATGCCCAGCGGGTGTACGTCAACGTGCCCGGCACGTTGACCTGGAATGTGCCAATCGGCGCGAAGATCGAAAAAGGCGCGCCCATCGCTCGCCTGGCCAACTCCAAGGTGGAACTGGAAATTGCCCGACTGACGGCGGAGCGCGACACGCAACGGCTGTTTCTGGCGAATCTAGAGGCGCGTCGTCTGCAGGGGGTTGCCGATGGCGCAGAAGTGCCGGCGGCCAAGGCCGCTTTGGCCGACCTCGAAGAACGTCTTGCGCAATACCAACACGACGCCGAGCGGCTGACAATTTTGGCGTCACTCGGCGGCACGCTGCTGCCGCCGCCCGAATTGCCGCCCAAGCCGCAATCGGCCGACACGCTCGAGCGCTGGACTCTCACGCCGCTGGAAGCACGCAATCTGGGAACCTGGTTTGACTCGGGCACGCTGCTTTGCCTGGTCGGAGATCCGACGCGCTTCGAAGCGGTGCTGCACGTGACCGACAGCGATATCGAGCTGGTGCAGACCGGCCAGCCAGCGCGTGTCATGCTCGACAATCTGCCGGGTCAGATTTTTGCGGGCACGGTCTCGGAGATCTCGAAACTCGATTTACAGTCGATGCCGCGCGAATTGGCGATGGCCCACGATCTGCCGGCGCGCACCGACAAGCGCGGCGTTCAGCATCCACTGGATACCTGGTACCAGGTGCGCGTCGCGTTCGACGAACAACCGGCTCATCTCGTGGCCCGAGTGCACGGCCGAGCGAAGATTTCGGTGGCGCCACAATCGCTCTTCGCGCAGTTGGCGCGATATCTCAAGCAGACGTTTAGTCGCTAGAACCGGTTTCCAAAATGCGGGGACTGTCCCGATTTTACGGAGTCCTCGGAGCAAAATGGGAATGTCCCTTCTCTTAGCATTTGGAAACCGGTTCTAGAATGGCGGCACGCCGAACGATCAGGGCAGAATGTAGATGATGCCCACGATCACGCCCGCCTCCACCAGTCCGGCGTCGAGTCGCAGCTCGCGCTGGCCGTAGCCAGGCAGTGGGATGTCGCCCATGCGGCTGAAGCCGTTCGAGCACAGGCACGACCGCGGCGGATGCACGACCATTTTGTACGGCAGGGCGGCCACCGACCCAAAAAAATGTGCCCCGGAGACCGCAGGCTGCAGCAGGCCGTACGTCATGCCATAACGTTCCAGCGGTATCTCTTCGAAGTACAGCGGACGATAGCCGATCGTCCACGGCGACCAGGCGCACAAGATCGGCGGGCGCTGGTCACTCTCTCGAAGCTCAGGTGAATTCGCCGCGGCAAACACCTCTTTGGCCACGTCCTCCGGCATGACGCCCGCGGTCGGACGGATATCCAACGGAATGTCGGCCACCGGGCGGCCAAAGCGGTCCAAATCGGCCGCTTCACCCTGGAGCGCTTTGAACGGCTCACGTTCCGACGCCTCGGGCTTAACAACTTCTTCGACGATTGGCGTGAGCGCCTGAACTGCTTCGGCCGTTTCAGTTTCCACCGCCGCTTCAACTTCCACCGCCGGTTCAGCGTCGACTTGCTGCTCCTCGACGATGGAATCCCGATTGTCGGTATAGACTACGAACATGTCGGGTTCAGGCGGCACATCGCCGGCCTCCACGTCGGCGCTCTGGTCGCCGTCGAAGGCCATGCCCGACAAGTCGCTAGCATCAAGTGCCGGCAGCTCGTCGATTTCCGAATCATCCCCGTCGCTGACGGCCTCTTGCAGAGCGGCGATCCGGGTGATCGTGGCAGCGCAGCCCGAAGCAGCCCAACAGGCAGCCACCAAAGCTAAAGCGCTCAACAGTCGCATACGACGCGGTCCCCCCTTGTCTGCAAGGGTCATCGTCGCCGGATAACCGGCATCTTGATCATTTCTCGCGTAATCGGAATGGTTCGCCCTATCGACGACCCCCCCGCAGCCGGCAAATCTTGACGCCCTGAATCGCTAGCGGTGCCAATTTGACGGCCGCTTGACAGGCAAGCGATAATACGACCTATAGCGCCACCTCCCGGGGGTCCAGCCGCAGGGCATCGGTCTGAACTCCCTGCCCCAGAAGGAAATCGTGCATGCGACGGTCCTGGCAACTTGCGGGAATGTGGGACACCCTGCGCCGCAATTGGCGGGTACGACCGCCGACGGGCGCCCGCGAGGATCTGGTGCCGCAGCTTTTCTTGCGCGAGCTGGAACAGCGCCGCGTGTTGAGTGTCGGAGTGGCCGTGGCTCTTGCGCCGGTAGTCGTGAAAAGCGGCATGACCGAAGGCGCCGCGCTGAGCGCCGAGCCGGCCCAACTGGCCCACGCCGACTCGCACGCGACCCCCGACCAATCCGAGTCCACCGACCCGACGACAATCGCCCCACAAACTCCACGGCCAACCGACAGTCAGGCCGGCGGTCCCCAGGCCAATGATCCCACCAAAGTGGAACCCATCACTGGCGCAAACATTCAACCGCAGACCGCGGTCGAGAAAGCGCCGTTAGCGAGCGTCGAGGGCCAGGACGTGTCACCTTCGCTCACCGTGGCACCGGACCAGTCGACGAACGAAGGCGCCGTGCTGGCGATCACGGACATCGGTCAGTTCACTGAAGCGGGCGCCTCCGACGGCGTCACATTTACTTACAACATCGATTGGGGAGACGGCCGGCCGGTCGACTCGGGCACGGCGACGATCGACGTCCCTGGCGGGCCCGAAGTGCCCACGGCCGGCTCGTTCGACGGCTCGCACATCTATGCGGACAACGGCGTGTACACGGTCCTCGTCACGGTCACCGACAGCAACGGCGGCTCTGCCAGCTCTAGCTTGCTCGTCACGGTCGACAACGTCTCACCATCGTTGACCGTCGCGCCCGATCAAACCACCAACGAAGGCTCGCTGCTGGCGATTACGAATATCGGACAATTCACCGACCCGGGCTTCGACAACCCGTTGAACGTGGGCGGCGAAACCAGCGAGACCTTCACTTTCGCCATCAACTGGGGTGACGGCACGCCGGTCGACTCGGGCCCGCCGGTGATCAACGTTCCCGGCGGACCCGGCGTGCTCACGGCTGGTTCGTTCGACGGCAGTCATATCTATGCCGACAACGGCGTGTACACGGTCACGGTGACGGTCGCGGACGACGACGGCGGCTTGTCGGTCGGCACGCTGCAAGTGACGGTCGACAACGTCGCGCCATCGCTGACCGTCGCGCCCGATCAAACCAGCAACGAAGGCTCGCTGCTTGCGATCACCAATATTGGACAATTCGCCGACCCCGGATTCGATAACCCATTGAACATCGGCGGCGAGACGAGCGAGACCTTCACTTTCGCAATTAACTGGGGTGACGGCACGCCAGTCGATTCGGGCCCGCCGACGATCGACGTTCCGGGCAGCCCGGGCGTGCTCACGGCTGGTTCGTTCGACGGCGCGCACATTTACGCGGACAACGGCGTGTACACGGTCACGGTGACGGTCGCGGACGACGACGGCGGCTTGTCGGTCGGCACGCTGCAAGTGACGGTCGACAA
>JBGQKM010000335.1:0-5670 GCA_041499515.1 Planctomycetia bacterium
ACCAGTCACCTAACATCGCCGCCGGGTGCATGAGTTCCTCGGTCGATCCGCGGCCGCAGCGGGACAGGCACGCCTCGCCGCTTCATGGGTGGAAAATACAGGAAGAAAACGCGCTAAAAAGATAGACGCGGGGGGGGTGAGGGCTACAATCGGGGCTGGTGCCGGCCTGGAGCCGATCCAGGCTGGGCTCTACGGGAGATGTTGGCTAACGACAGTGGGGGAACGCCGGATTCGCTTTTCGCAAGGGACGAGTGGCTTCAGGTTGCACCGAGGAGTACTCCCTTGCCTTCATTTTGGAAGAAACCGCCGCCCATTTCATCGTCGGCCTGGCGAGCGAAAAAGGGTGGTGCGACTCGCAAGAAGTTTCTCCGCTTCGAGACGTTGGAAGATCGTAGCCTGCTGAGCGTCTCGCCTGCGTCGACTTCGGCCATCGCAAGTCCCGAATTGGATCTAAACGGACCGGCGGCCGGTTTGGATTTTGCCGTCGATCGCGTGGATGCCAACGGGCTGGTTTCGATCGTCAGCCACAGCCTGCTGGTCAGCGCCCCGTCCGCCCAATTGTCCTCGGCCACGATCACGATCACCAATACCCTTTCGGGCGATGTCCTGGGGGTGCTCACGCACGACACCAACATCAGCCAGAGCTATGCCAACGGCGTTCTAACGCTGACCGGCACGGACTCGGTGGCCCATTACCAGCAGGTTCTGCGCACCGCCCGATTCAATTCCACCGCCACGCGGGCCGTTGGCGACACGGTGAATATCGATTTTGTCGTCAACGATGGCAGTAACGACAGCGCGGTGGCGCATAGCGTCGTGACGACGGTCGAAGCGGGAACGGCCACGGTCGCGGCGCGGCACATTTTCTACAACGATTCGAGCTTCGACGGCAACGACCCGGCGGCCAACGCCGCCGACGACCTGGCGATCGCCACGGATAAACAGGTGCTGCCGTTCGATCAAACGGCGACCCAGGCCAATTACAGCAACTATAGCCGCGGGCTCAATGGCGTCATGATCGACATCGCCGGCCCTCACGGCAAG
Organism: Planctomycetia bacterium; assembly: GCA_041499515.1. GTDB lineage: Bacteria > Planctomycetota > Planctomycetia > Pirellulales > PALSA-1355 > PALSA-1355. Next base: position 1,045 of record JBGQKM010000335.1, read on the forward strand.
ATTTCGGTCGAGGATTTCATCTTTCAAGTCGGCAACAACAATTTGCCGGATACCTGGGACGAAACGCCCGCGCCGCTGAGCGTGATCACCCGCCCCGGAGCGGGTCAGAATGGCTCGGACCGGGTCGAGATCACCTGGGCCGACGGCGCGATCGCCAACGAATGGCTGGAAGTCGTGGTGGCCGCCAACCGGGATACGGGATTGACCAAGCCCGACACGTTTTATTTCGGCAACGCCGTGGGCGAGTCGGGCGACTCGTCGAGCGACGCCCGGGTGAATCCGTTCGATGCGTTGCAGGTCGTGAATCGGCTGCTGGGCGCAAATATCCCCGCGGCGATCGGCGACTCGCTGGATTTCAATCGCGATCAGAGTGTCAACGCGCAGGACGCGCTAGTGGTTATCAACCGCCTGATTGCCGCTCCGCCAGATCTCCAATTGATCAATGTCGCGTCGATTGCTCCGGCGCAAATCAATTACACAACTTCGACGTTGATGGCATACGGCCCGCAATACTATCAAGGTCAACTCTTCACCGGGACAATTAATTATGACGGTGCGATCGTGGCCACACTCGTCGACGCTCCGGATCCCGGCTATGCGCCCGCGGCCAGCAGCCCCGCCGTGCTCGATCCGCAGGCTGTCGCCGCGGCCTTCGCCGCGCCTACGCCCGCTGCATCCACGAAGCCTGCCGACAGCACAGCTCCGCCGAGTCCGGATGCCGCGCTCGAATGGCTCGACCCATTCAACGCCGATTCGTAGATGCCCGCGGAATGAGCGCCTAGTGCCGGTTTCAAAACGGCTCAGAGCAGGGGACAGTCCCATTTTGCTTTGAGGACGAGCGCAAAATTGGGACAGTCCCCGCCGTTTCGAAACCGCTTCTTTCTCTATCCGCGGCCGAAGCAGGCCAGGCACATGTCGTCGCTTTGCGGGCGGCCGCCGACGAAGTGCTTGACGTCGTCGAGGATCAAACGGCCCAAGCCGGCGACCGGGGTCGAGGGGTTGGCCAGTTGGGCCTGCAGCCGCTCGAGGCCGTACAATTCGCCCGCGGCGTTCATGGCTTCGCTGATGCCGTCGGTGAACAGGGCCAGGTAATCGCCCGGCTCCAATTTGCGAGTGTAATGCTCGTATTGGAATTCGGCGTCGACTCCCAGCGGCAGGCCGGCCTGGTCGCTGCCGATCGCTTCGACCTTGCCCGGGCCGTGGCGCAAAAACGGCGGCATGTGGCCGGCGTTGACCAGCGTCAGCTCGTTGCGCTTGACGTCCAACATCGCCAGCACGAAGGTCACGAAGCGATCTTGCCAGCCGCTACGGCTGAAGGTGCTGTTGATGCGGTTGACCGCGGCGGCCGGGTTGGGCTCGCTGGCCAGGCAATAGCGGACCTCGCCCGAGAGTTTGGCCATCAAGAGCGCGGCCGAAACGCCCTTGCCCGACACGTCGCCCAGCACGATGGCCAGTCGCTGGTCGGCCAGTTCGACATAATCGTAGTAGTCGCCGCCAACCTGGTTGGCCGGTTCGTAGAAATCGAAGAAGTGATAGCCGGCCAGTTGGGGCGGCGCGGCCGGCAGCAGCCCGCGTTGCACCTTGTGGGCCAGTTCCAAGTCGCGTTGCATGGCATGCTGTTTCAGCGCGTTTTCGTGCAGTTGCGCGTTGTCGACCGCGACCGCGGCTTGCGACGCGACGCTGGCCAGCACGTCGAGATCGTCCTTCTGAAAGCGGTGCCGCTGATCGCTGGTGTCGATCTGGATCACGCCCAGCGAATTGCCGTCGCTGTCGACCAACGGCGCGCAAAGGACCGAGCGGATGCGCAAGTCGGCGATGCTCTGGCTGGTGTCGAAGCGCGTGTCGTTGGCCGCGTCGGCCGAGAGGATCGCCTCCTGGCTCTTGATCACCTGGTTGACGATCGTGCGACTGATGCGAATCTGGTCTTCCATGTCGGGCCGGCGATGCTTGATCGCCTTGGGCACCAACAGTCCGTCGGCCGTGCGCAAGATCACGAATCCCCGGTCGGCCTGGAGAAAAATCTTGAACAGGCTGTCCAGGATCTTTTGCAGCACTTCGTCGAGGCTGACCGCCTTGCCCAGGTTGTGCGCGATCTCGATCATGGCCCGCAACTTCACTTCGGGATTGACCGTCAGCCGCACGCCGGAGTTGCTCGCGCCGATTTCGATCTTCGACATGATCGTCGACGTGGCGTTGGCCGAGGCGTCGTCCATCATCAACGCCAACGACGCGCCGGACAGATCGCTTGGCGCGGGCATGCGATCGCTGGGCTGGTCGAGATAGAAGGTAAAGGCCTGGTCACAGATTTTCAGCCGGTCGCCGTTTTGCAGCAGATGCCGTTGTTGAATCAGCAGGCCGTTGACGAACGTGCCATTGCGGCTGTGCAGGTCCTCGACGTAGTACTGCCCGTTCTCCTTGAGAATCTGCGCGTGCTGGCGGCTGACCGAGGCCGAATCGAGCACTACTTCGCAGTCGGGGTGCCGCCCCAAGACCGAGCGATCTCCTTCCAGCACGAGATTGTCGCTGGGGTTCGATCCGCTGGTAAGTTGCAAGAGGGCCATTGGCAGTTTACTCGCTGAAACTCAGTCGGCCGCCGTTTCGGTTTCGCTCTTTGGGGTTCATCGCCGCGCGACGCTCGCCGCAGCGCAACGCCCCGTGGCTTCGCGTCGTGTGCTGGCGATCGACGGCTGTCGATCGAACCAGGCATGCCCCAGGGCATGCAGTCATAATAGTGAAAAAACCCAGGTCCGGCCATGCCCCTGGGGCGACTGGGCAAATGGCGGTGGATCACGCGCGGTTTGGAGACCGTGGCAAGCCAGGGTGGCCACTAGCGCCCTGGCCGCTAGCAAGCCGAGCGATCTTGACGCTCTCGGGGCGTCGTCCTACCCTCTGCCCCCCATGAAACGAAATCTACGTTGGACGCTTTGCGCGTGCGTCGTTGCGCTGTGCTTTGCCGCGGCCGTGGCCGAGGACTTGGCGCTGGCGCCGCGCAATGGCGTGCTGCTGTTGAACAACGGCGAGCTGATCGAAGGCACGATCACCGCCGCCGGCGACCGCTATGACGTCAACAAGGAAGGCGGCGAAATCTACATCAAGCGCTCCGACGTCGCGGTCGTCGGACGCGATGCGCAGGACTGCTATATCCACAAGCGGGCCGGCATCGAACAGGGTCGCGCGGCCGATCATCTCGATCTGGCCGAATGGTGTTTGAAGAACAACCTGCTGCCGCAAGCCGAGCGGGAAATTGCCGCCGCGAAAGCGGCCGACGCCGGGCATCCGAAAATTCGCTTGCTCGAAGCGCGGCTCAAGGTGGCTCAGGAGGGCCCGAAAAACTCGCCGCCGGCCGCCAGCGCCGAGAAAGCCCCTTCGCTGGACCAGCTCGACACGATGGTCCGCGCGCTGCCGGCCGGTTCGATGGAGAGCTTTACCACGACCATTCAGCCGATGCTGCTCAATTATTGCGCCAAGTCGGGCTGCCACGGTCCGCGTTCGGCTAATGCGCTGCGACTGGAGCGGATTGCTCCGAATCGTCTGGCGGGCCGGCATCCGACGCAACGCAATTTGCAGTCGGTGATGACGATGGTCGATCGCCAACAGCCGGAGGACAGCAAGTTGTTGCAAGCGCCCATTCGTCCGCACGGCAGCACCAAGGGTCCGATCTTCACCGATCGCGAACAGGCGCAATACAAGCAGTTGGTGCAGTGGGTATACCAGGTGGCCAACGCGAAGGAATCGTCCGCGCGGCCGACGCTCGAAGAGCGTGGCGCTCCGCTGTTGCAGGCTGTGCCCCACAGGGGCCGTCCGCCGATCGTCGAGCCGGCCGAAACCGAACCGGCCAGGCCCAAAGACCAGCGGCCCGCGCAAGATTGGTCGAAAGATTTTCCCGATCAGTCGGCAAGTCGTGCCGGCGAGCCGCAGAGCCTGATCCAACCGCCGCGCTTGGCCCGCGGCCTCACCGCGCAGCACGCGCCGCGCGAGCCGGCCAGCGAGCGCGGCGATTTCGTGCCCAAGGACGCCTTCGATCCCGAAATCTTCAATCGCCGTTTCTTCGGCAAGTGATCGCGGCGGCTCAGAGAGGGGGACAGTCCCATTTTGCTGCGAGGACTTCGCAAAATTGGGACAGTCCCCGCCGCCTCGAAGCTGTCTCTAATCCAGCGCGATCTGTCCCGCGGCCAGGGCCTGAAGAAACGTCCGATTGCTCTCCAGCAGGTGCTTGTGCGCGAGCATTTCCTGGCTGGTAAGCCAGTGGATCGATTCGACTTCCGCCGGATTGGGTAACAGCGGGCCATTGGGCTCGATCTGGCCCAGCCACCAGGCCAGCTCGACGTGCCAGCGAGTCGTGCTCTGCCACACGCGGCGCACAGGAGCGATCGTCGCGCCCAGCTCTTCGCGAAACTCGCGCACCACCGCCTGCGCTTCCGTTTCGTCGGCTTCTATGCCCCCGCCCGGAAAACAAAAAGCCCCCGGCGCGACCACGTGCGCCGAGCGGCGAATCACCAGAAACCGCTCCTCGCGCAGCACCACCGCCACCGCCCCGCGCCGGCGGATTTTATTGTCAGCATCGGGCTGTGAGGGCATATCGGCCATGCCAACTATCGTTGCGTATCGCGTCGCGAAGGTCGAGAG
>JBGQKM010000336.1:0-5607 GCA_041499515.1 Planctomycetia bacterium
CGCGACTGCGAGAATGGTTGACGAGGAAATGCCATGAATGACGAACCGCCCGAAATCTTCACCCGTGTCACGCCCCGCGGCGCGCCAACCGAATTGCGCGCCCGAGTGCTCTCCGCGGTGGATGGTCAATTGGCCGACCAATTGGATGCTTCTGACGACCCCGTGTCGTGTGCCACTGCTGGCTTGTCCAGCAGTGCTTGCCGGGCGCCAGCTGGCCCGCGTTGGGAGCGAATTGTAGAAATCGTCGTAGCGGCCAGCCTGGTCCTCGGCGTTGGCATGAATGTCTGGCAGCGACGGACCGACGAGGCGTGGCAAGCGCGAGTCTTCGGTCCGCCTCCGGTTCCACGAGCTATTGCGGACCTAGCCCAAGCCGTGGCCTCGGTCACCGACGCCCAAACCGGCCAGTGGGTTCAACAGCGACTCTCCGACTCCCGGCCGACGCGGCCCCCGACCGACCTGCAGCGCAACGAGCGATACGAGCGGCTCCTTCACGGTTTAACAGACTTCAAGACGGATAGGACGTTATGAATCGATTTCTAAAAGTATTGAAATATCTGGGGCTCGGCGTCGTGGCGCTGGTGGCGATCGCGTTGATCCTCGTCGCCTTGGCGAATTGGATGGCCGACGCCCGGCTGGAACGCAAGGTCACCGCCCTGCGCGACGCCGGCCAGCCCGTTACGCTGGTGGACTTGATCCGCAAACCCATTCCACCGGAAACGAATGCCGCCACGTATCTCCGCCGGGCCAGGAACGACGTCGAGGCGATCCAAAAGGAAGTCACCGCAGCCATCGACGCCGCGCCGCAGCTCGACCAGGACCGATTCGACGAGGGACATCTCAGTCCCGAGTTGAAAAAAGCGATTCAATCGGCTTTCGAGGCCTACCCGATGGTTATTGGATTGGTCACGCAAGCCGCCGAATGCCCCGACTACGATCCTCAACCCGACCTGACGACCGACACGAGCGCGTTTTTTGAGTCGTGGCTGGACGAGTCCCAATCCATCACGCGGGCGGTCTTGCGCGTTCTTAACTATCACGCGTTGCAGCAAGTTTCCGACAGCCAGCAGGAAGAGGCGTTGCGCACCTGTCTGCTGATGTTTCGGCTTTGCCGCCATTTCGATCGCGAGCCGATGATGAACGGATATTTGGTCGCGGTCGCGTGTCGTGGAGGGTACGCCGCGAGCACCGCGAACCTTGCGCTGCGAGCCGGACCGCTGTCCGACGCGGCTCGCGACGCGCTGGATGCCGAACTGGCCCGCCATGAGACGGTCGAGCCTTTCGAGCATGCCTTGATCACGGAACGCGCGTTTGGTGTGCAAAGATATCGTGAACTCGGCCACGAGATCAGTTTCGGGCCGATCGGCCCGCCGTGGCTCAAACGCGATGCCTGCAGTTATCTCGATTTGCTTGAGGAGGCGATCACACTATCCGGGCTTTCGTACGCGAAAGCGGACCAGGCCCTTGCGACCAGCAGCGCCGTGGCCAACGCCGGACCGTTGACACGCCTGATCGTTCCGGCACTGCAAGCCATGATTGACGCCACCTGTCGCGTTCAGGCCCAGATGCGCTGCCTGCGGGTGCTCAACGCGCTGACGCGTCATGATCAGTCGGACAACGCCCCCGAGCTCAAGTTAACCGACCTCGGCCTGCCGGCCGAGGCGACGACCGATCCGTTTGATGGCAAGCCACTGCATTTGAAAAAGCTGCCTGACGGCTGGTTGATCTATTCGGTGGGCAAAAATCTGACCGACGACGGCGGCGAGTTGACCGACGACAAAGACGTCGGCCTCGGGCCCCCCTCGGCTAAAATCGCCGAGAAGAAACCTGACGAGAGTAAACCCGCCGACAAAGCTCGGTAATCCCGCCTACGCCAGCCCGCGCTGCTTCAGCTCGGCCAGCACGCCTTGCACGATGCGGCCGACTTGCTCGGGGTCGATGCTGGGGTCGCCGACCGGGCAGCCGCCGATCGGCTCGTCGGCAAAACCTTCTTCGGCCAGCAGGCACGCCAGCGTACGGCTGATCGTTTCCATCTTCAGGTGCTGATCGGCCGAATACGGCTGGCGGCTCTCGCCCGTGTCGATGCCGCGCAATTTCAACGCCGCGCGAAAGCCCTCGGGAAAATCGGCCGAGTAGAGCATCGTGTCGAACAGCGTCACCAGCTTGTATTGCAACTCGCGGGCCTGGTCGATCTTGTGGGCCAGAGTCAGGTCATACAGTTTGCGGGTGATCTCGGGCACGATGCCGCTGGTGGCGTTCGTGCCGCCGTCGCAGCCGATCAACAGCATCGGCATCAGGGCCGCGTCCCAGCCGGTGAGGAAACTGAACTCGGGCCGATTGGGGCGCACGGCCTGGATCATGCGGATCATGTGCGGCAAATCGCCCGACGAGTCTTTGATCGCCACGATCCGCTCACACTCCTCGCTCAGCCGTTGCACCGTGGGAACGTCGATCGGCGAGGCGAACATCGGAATGTTGTAGAGCGTCACGTCGACTGGCGTGTTGTCGCCGATTTCTTTGAAGTAGGCGTAGACGGCCCCCGGGCTGAGCTTGAAATAAAACGGCGAGACGATGGCCACCGCCCGCACGCCCAGCTCGTGGTAATACTCGCAGGCCTTGATCGTTTCGCGCGTGTTGGCCTCGGCCGCCCCGGCCAGAATCGGCACGCGGCCGCGCGTCTGGTCGGCCATGATGGCGATGATCCGCCGCCGCTCTTCGGGCGTGAACCGCGTGAACTCGCCGGTCGATCCGTTGGGATACAGCCCATGCACGCCCCGCTCGATGAGCCAATCGGTATAGCGTCGCAGCTCGGGCTCGTGGATGTCGCCGTGGGCGTCCAACGGCACGATGTTGGGGGTAAAAATGCCTTGCAGCTTGCCGACAGGAGCCATGTCCACGAACTTTCTGCTGGAGGAGCGAGGCGCGGTATGCCGGGGGTGAGGTAGGATCGCTAGAATGAGTGTGTCCGGACAGCGTACCACATCCGGTTTCAAAACTGCGGGGACTGTACCCTTCTCCGAGCAGTTTTTAAACCGGTACCAGTCTAGCTATCCAAAGGTAGCTTGAAAATCGTGCGCGGGGCGCGACGTCCGATGCTATTTCGGCCTCGATCGAGGATCATTTTCCCCCCTGAAATTTGCCCGTGGCCAATCCCGCAAAGCCCCGACGCAATGTCCCGACCAGGCCGCCCGCGTCGGCCGAGGGTCTGGCGCGCAACGGTATCGGCGCCCGGCTGATCCTGGTGTGGGGTTGGCTGGCGATTTATCTGGTGGCGTTTTTTCTCGCGCCGCTGGCCAGCGCCCCGCCCGGCGCCGCCGGCGTGGTGCGGCGCGGGAATCTGTGGAGCTCGTTGTTGCTGGCCGACGAGGTCTTCCAGCGCTGGATCGAAGGCTGCACGTGGCACGCGCTGGGCCAGCGCGGAATGATCCTGCTGGTGGCCGGCACGATTCTGGCCGTGGCCACGGCCGCCGGCTCGATCGGCCTTCGCGCGCTTGGCGTCGGCCGCACGTTAACCCGGCTGGAACGCTTCGTATTGGCAGCCGGCGTGGGCCTGAACGGGCTTTCGCTCTTTACGCTCGTCCTCGGCCTGTGCGGCGCACTGCGCTACGAAATCGTGGTCGCCGCGGGCCTGACCATCGTGCTGGTCGAAGCAGTGTTTTGGTGGCGACAGCGATCCGGCCGGCAAGATTCAATTGCTTCGGCGACTCACCTCGATGCGTCAGCACGAGAAACGGACGAGCGCCTGCAAATCAGTCGCGGCTGGCTGTGGCTGGCCCTGCCGTTTGTTGCGGTAATCCTCTTGGGCGGCCTGATGCCGCCGTTGGATTTCGACGTCCGCGAATATCACTTGCAGGCTCCGAAAGAATTCTATCTCTCCGGGCGGATCACCTTCTTGCCGCACAACGTGTATGCCAACATGCCGCTGGGCACCGAAATGCTCAGCCTATTGGGCATGATCGCGGTGGGCGATTGGTGGATCGGGGCGCTGGTCGGCAAGACGCTGATCGGCGTTTTCGCGCCGCTGGCGGCTCTCGGGCTGTTGGCCATCGGAACTCGCTTCGCCTGGCAAACCGTCGGCGTGTTGGCGGCGCTTGTCTATATTTCGATCCCTTGGATCGTGCTGGAGTCGACCCAGGGCCTGGTCGAAGGCGCGTTTGCGTTCTATTTGCTGATGGCATTCTACGCCGTGTTGCTGTGGCGCCAGCGGCGGCAGGCCGGCGAGCCGTCGAACCGGCTGCTGGCACTGGCCGGTTTTTTGGCCGGCGCCGCCGTGTCGTGCAAATATCCGGCGGTCGTCTATTGCGTGCTGCCGCTATCTGGCGCGATCGCGTACGTATCGTTCGTGTCACAAGCGAACATCAAAACGTACGCCGGCCGAGCGGCAGCCGTGGCGCGGCCGCTGGGCGTGTTTCTGCTGGCGTGCAGTTTGGGCTGCGGGCCGTGGTTCGCGAAAAACGCCGTGCTCACCGGCAACCCGACTTATCCCCTGCTCTACAATCTTTTCGATGGCCAAAGCCGCACGCCCGAAAATGCCCGGCAGTTTGCCCAAGCGCACAGCCCGCCCAATTACGACCCTAGCGACTTGCTGCGGCGGGCCGCCGATGTGACGCTCTCGAGCGATTGGCTCAGCCCACTGCTGACGCCGTTGGCCGCGCTGGCTTTGCTCGGCGCTCGGCGCAGCCGGCTGGCGCTTCTGGTGGCGGGCTATTTCCTATTCGTTTTCGGGGCCTGGTGGCTGTTGACGCACCGCATCGATCGTTTTTGGGTTCCGGCGCTGCCGCTGCTGGCGCTTCTGGCGGGCGTTGGCGCCACCTGGAGCGACACGCGCTGGTGGCGCTCCACGCTGGCGTTCGTGATTGGCATCGGCCTGCTGTTCAATTTCGCCGTCCTCACCGGCGGTCAACTCGTCGACAATCGCTATCTGGCCGATTTGCAAGTGCTCCGCGCCGATCCGCAGCGGATCGATCCCTGGCACGCCTATCTCAACCAGCATGCTGCCGAGGTGACCGGCGTGCTGTTGGTCGGCGATGCCCAGCCGTTCGATCTGGATGTGCCGGTGCTGTACAACACCGTCTTTGACGATTGCCTGTTCGAGCAGATCGCCCGCGGGCGCACCAGCCAACAAGTGCAAGCGGCGCTCGACGAGCGCAAGATCTCGCACGTCTACGTTGCCTGGGGAGAAATCGACCGCTATCGTTCGCAGGGCAACTATGGAATCACCGACTATCTTCAGCCCGAGGTGTTCGACCGCCTGGTCGCCGCCGGCGTGCTGGAAGCGGTGCCGCAAAAGGCCGACCATGCCGGCCAACTCTTTCGCGTCGTGCGGCGGGGCGAGGTCTCCAAATCCTCCCGCTGATACCGGGTGCTCGCTAGAACCGGTTTCAAAACTGCTGGGAGAAGGGGACAGTCCCATTTTGCTCCGAAGACGAGCGCAAAATCGGGACAGTCCCCGCAGTTTTGAAACCGCTGCTAATACAGTCCCTCCACTGATCTTGCCCGTCTCACGCACTTGGCATAAGCTGTGCCTTCACGGCGAAGTCGCCGCACTACGCGGATCAAGGAAGATCTGCTAGCACGGAAGCAATTTGAGAACTCAGTGGTATGAAACCA
>JBGQKM010000337.1:0-5570 GCA_041499515.1 Planctomycetia bacterium
CCAAAAAAGAAGTAACAAGATTCATACGAGCCTCCTTGCGTGCGAGTGGTTTGCAAGACCTACCCGCATCGTGAGCGAGGCTCGTGCTTTCCGTCAACTACGCTAGCACAAAACGCGAAACTCGAACTAAAGGAGGCCGGAGGGTGAAAAGCCCGCCGGCCTTTGTCGTTTTCTTTCGTCGGTGGGCACGGCACGCATGGGAGAAAACGGGTCAGTTCCCGACCCCTTTTTGGCCAACCACTACGATTAAACCTGTCGACGATCGGCATCGTGGAAACCCGTAGCCTGGTAGTACAAACCTTAGTCGAGAAGGCGCCACAATCCTTTCACATTTGCGCTTGCACGAGGTAGCCTTCAAGTGGGCACGGTCCCCATCTGAATTTCACGCTGGTTGCGTGAATGGTTGGCCCTGAAGCCGTCGGATGACGAATGGGGGGCAACTCAGCGACTCCGGGGATGCATTACGAGGTAAGCCGGCGTGGTAGAAGACTTCAGGGTGTTCTGACACGTCGATTTTGGTTTACGTGAAAGGCTGCCGATGGACGAGCTCGATCCGCCAAAACAAAAGCCGCATCTGGTCAATTTGATCGCCTGGTTGAGCGTGTGCATGTTGGCGGCCGCCTGGGGCGGCACGCTCGACGGACGCTGGCAGTTCGTCTGGGCTCAATTCGGGGCATTTGGCCTGGCGGCCGCCGTCGGACTCAAAACCCTGGAAAGGGCGCGGATCCGTCGCGAAAAAGTTGTCCACGATCTTATCTCTTGCACAAATAGTAACGGAAGGCTGGCCCGACTGAATCAACGCAGCGCCGCGATCGAGGTGATCGACCACGCCATTCGCCGGCTCACTCAGCACGCCGTCGCCGAACGGCAAAGGCAAGCCCGCATTCCGGCTCGAGGCAAGCGCCAGCCACCGCTTAGCCAATTCCCGCTGCAAGTCATTCCCGTGGCGGATGATGATGATGCATTCGACATGGGTTCGGCCCACGCGATTGGCGGCTCGTTGCGCACCCTCTCGTCGCGCGTTGTCTGTTTTCAACACGATCAGGCGTTCACCGAGCACGTTGCCTTGCTTTCGTTCAAATTGGGGACGCGTGAGCAACTCTGTTTTGTCGTGGACGTCGTATGGACGAAGGTCTTCAACGACGGATTCGTCAGCAGCGGCGCCGTGATGGCCGTCGGGGTTCACGGCGAACACGTGTCGAAAAATGTTCTGGTGGACACCGGTCAGAGAACTTGACCCGTCATCGGGCATCGGTGCCATCGCATGACGTCGGCGAACCGCCGCGTCGAGCTTTGCGTCCAGACTCCTGGCCGCCTGCGGGTGGCGTTATTTCCACGAGCTCCAACGACGGTCGGCGCGGTGGGCCCCGACCCGTTGCTTCTTGGTTGCCGCGGGCACAAGAGGTGTGCCAACGAGGGTCATCCCGCGCGGCACGGCACAAATCCAATGCTTTGCAAACCAATCGCGCGCCCAGACACCGCCGCCACTTTCGGACGCCCGCGCAAACTGCTACAGTGGAACCCTTTCGAGGCTGTAGCTCAGTTGGTAGAGCAACGGACTTTTAATCCGTAGGTCCTGGGTTCAAGTCCCAGCAGCCTCATGGATCGCGCTGGGGCCTGAAACATCGTACTCAAGGAGCGCCGGTATGAATGCCAAAGAAGCGTTGGAGAGCAATATCGCGTTTGGTGACAAGGTGGCGGAGTCCTATCTTGCCGACCTGACCGATGCCGAGTTGTTGGTTCGTCCCGTGCCGGGCGCCAACCACATAGCCTGGCAATTGGGCCATCTGGTCGGCGCCGAACACGACCTGATCGAGTTGGTTGCGCCGGGCTCGATGCCCAAATTGCCCGCGGGCTTTAAAGAAAAGCACTCCAAGCAGACGGCCGGCAGCGACGATCCCAAGGCGTTCTGCACGAAGGCCGAATATCTGAAGCTGTTGAAAGAGCAGCGGGCCGGCACGTTGACGGCGCTGGCGAAGATGAGCGAGGCCGCGCTTTCGCAACCGGCCCCAGAGCCGATGCGGGCGCACTTGAAGACCGTGGGGGACGTGTTCTCGATGCAGGGCGGCCACATGCTGATGCATGCCGGACAATGGGCCGTCGTGCGCCGCAAGCTGGGACGCAAGCCGCTGTTCTAACCGCGCGAGCGTCGGCAAGAATCGCCACGATAAGTCTCACGACCTGCGTGGCTCAGGGCTTGCGCAGGTGGCGGGGGCGAATCACTTCGGTGGCCAGACCCAAATATTCCAGGCAGCAGATGAAGGCGTACATCAGGTCGATTTCCCACCAGTGGTGCGAATTCGACGCGCTGGCCGGATCGACGTGATGGTTGTTATGCCAGCCTTCGCCGCTGGCCAGCAGGGCCACGAACCAATTGTTCCGGCTGTTTTCTCCGGTTTCGTAATTGCGATAACCGTAGAGATGCGTCAAGGAATTCACCGACCAACTGATGTGCCAGACGCATACGGTCCGCAGGATCACTCCCCACGCAACCAGGCTGAGCCCGAATTGGACCCCGGCCGACGAAGAGCCCGCGGCGAGAGACCCCACCGTAAATCCGACCAGGAAATACAGCAGGGCATGGGCCAGGTAAATCCAAATCGGCAACAGGCTGCGTTCCAGTCGCAAATAAAACGGGTCGCGCAGCACGTCGCGCGCAAAGCGCTCGTAGGCCGAAACACAACGGACCTCGCGATTCTCGACCATCAGCCAGCCCATGTGGCTCCACAGAAAACTGACCAGCGGGCTGTGGGGGTCGAGCGGCACGTCGGTGTCGTTATGGTGCAGCCGATGCGTCGCGACCCAACTGCCCGGCGCGTCTTCGAGGCAACAGAGGGCCACGACGACGAAAGAGCGTTCGAGCCAGAGAGGGCACTTGAAACTTCGATGGGTCAGCAGGCGGTGATAGGCGATGTTGATTCCCAAGCCGCCGTACAGATACGTGCCCACGACCCACAGCCAGAAGCCGGTCCAGCTAAACAGCCAGGGCAGGCAGACCGCAAATGCCAGCAGGTGCAAAGTCACGATCGGCACGGCATAGCGCCAAACGATTCGGCCCGTGACCCCCGACGGACGCGCCAATCGCCGTGCCTGACATTCGTCGGCCGCCGCCGAAACGCGCGCAAAGGCACGGCCAGAGGTGGGCGGAAGCGATTGGCCAATGGGCATAATAACCACCGCGAAACCTCCGTCCATGGCGACAAGCGAGGGAATTGAGGCCCGCTGATTTGACGTGCAGGCGCTAGTGAAGCGGAAATCGGAAAAAGAATCAATGCTAGTTCACGGCCGAATCCTTGTTGGCGCGCTGAAAAACAGTCGTGCCAAGGCGTGCGGTGGAAAACGGGGAGAATTGCGTTGTCATTTCCGGCCGCGACGCCGGAGAGATTCCTCCGAGCACGAGTGGCTCGGGGAAATACTTAGGCCTGACCGGCAGCGCGAGTGCACTGCCGGGGCTACTTGTGCGCAGCCGACCGGGCCGTCGCGCGCCGCCGATTGAACGCCACGAGCGTCGTTAGCGAAACCAGGATGATTGGCGTCAGGAAAATGACGATCCAATCGGTCTGCACGGACAACTGAGCGGCGGCCGCGGCGCCCAAGAACGGTCCGCCGACAACTTTGGCGATCAGACTCAGCGCTCCGCCGTGGTTCCAAATACTCAGCCAGCATCCATAGACAAGGCCTACCAGGGCTCCCATGATCACCAGAGCAATGGCCGGAGGGGCGATTTGCAAAGGCACCGCGGGGTTGTTCTCCGCGTAACGCAACAAGGCGGTCCGAGCGCTCGCCAGGCCGATCGCGGCGATGGCGATCAGCAGCAGCAGCGTTGCCAGTGAAAATCTGCGATTCATCGTCTCCACCATCCCCGGTTTTAGTCCGAAAGATCGAAATTCAAAAGTTTGCCGTCGGCCCGATTCGCAAGCTGCTGCCAGACCTTCAAGTCGATCATGTCGCTGATGAACTTGACGCCGCAATCGCCCAGGCCCATGTAGACTCCGCCGACGTGCCCGCTGCCGAAGCCGCCGACATAGGTCAAGGATTTTGTGGGCGACTCGGGGAGGTTCGCCAACGTTTCCGACGCATCGTCGGCCGGCACGGCCGCCGAGGCCGACGGTGTGTTGGGCGGCAGCCCCGTATTGCGCAGCGTGGCCCGCGTTCCCGACATCCATCCCAAGTCGCCGACTTCGGACCGTTTTTCGCCCAGGAAGAAAGTGTGCGAGACTCCGTCGGTGATGTCTTCGCGACGCACGTGGCTGTTGAGAAACAGGACGCCGTGGTTGTCCGCCGCAATCGGCGCCTCCACGTCATGATGGCAGCCGGCGTAATTGGACGCGCCCGGCAGATCATCGGGCTCGGACGGACAGATGAAGACGCTGGGCCAATGCTGGCGCACCGGGGCATTGGCCGGGTCGTAGACGCTCTTGTCAACGTCGATCAGTCGATAAGCATTTCCCTCGTCGAGGTACGGCAGCAACCGGATCATCCAGCCCTGGTGCAACCCCTGGGCCTCGGAACGAATAGGCCCATCCGGATTGAGCACGCCGGCGGGCAGCGATTCGAACGCGTTGTCATAGGTCTGCATCGCCAGCAGCAGTTGCGCCAGACGGGCCTGGCAGAGGCTGCGGTGGCCCATTTCGCGGCTGGCCTGAATGGCCGGAATCGTCATGGCCACCAGCACGCCTATGATCGCGATCACGACCAGCAATTCCACGAGCGTGAAGGCACGAACAGGTTGCGTTTTCATGGCGTTGCTTCCCTTGAGGGTAGAACAATCGTGATCTCTTGGCTGCGCCGCGCGCGAGCCGTCCCTTCGGCCGGGAAATCGGCCATGGCTCGCACCCGGCGGGCTTGGGCATTGTCGCTTACGGATTCCACGCGAATGGTCACCGTGGCGCCGGCGGCGGCAGGGGAGGTGTCGCCGTCGATGCGCCAGATTTCGCCGTCGTACTTCGCATTCTTTGCCAACTGGGCCTCGGCCCGCCGCAAGCCCGACTCGGCCAGATAGGCGGCCTGCAGACAATTTTGTTGTGACCGGAGTTGCCGCCGCTCCTGTCCGATCGCCCGGACCCAAACGGCCACCAGCACCATCACCAAGGTCAGGCAGGCCAGCACGCTGATGAGCAGCATGGCCCCGCGGTGGCGACCTCGAATCAACGAAGCGGTGGTACGTCGCATGACTAGGGACTCTTCGACAAAGGAAACGTTCGCTTCGACGCGGTGATGAGGAACCGACTTCGCACGTCATGACCGTTTGGGCCCTGAGGAATCAACCACCCCAATGCCAGCGAGACTTCGCCGCTGGCCTGGAAATCTCCCGTCCATCCCAAGACCTTCATTCCCGGCAGCACGAACAGTTCGTGGTGTTGACCACCGAGAGCATCGGTCGCGACGCGGCGAAGCGCCGACGCGAGGATCTCATACTCGACCCGGGCCGGTCCTGGCCCGTCCAAATGCAATCGCTGAGGTTGGTCGGCGGTGGTTTCGATTTCGGCGTGCGCGGCCGCCTGGACATCGCGGCGAAATTGCTCGCCCAATGGTCCCAGGACCGCGACGGCTTGCAGGTGTTCTCCGAC
>JBGQKM010000338.1:0-5562 GCA_041499515.1 Planctomycetia bacterium
TCGACAACCATCGGTTACTTCCTGGCAAAGACGGAATCGGATCCCGCCACCAGTTTAACCATGTCGAGGCTGCTGATAATACCCACCGGCCGATCGCGGTCGACGACGATCACGCGATGGATCTGATGGCGGACCATCGATTCGGCGACGTCGCTGACCAGCGAATCGGGCGTGCAGGTGACCACCCGGTCGTGCATGGCGTTTTTGACTTTCAGCGTGGTGATGGTTTGGCGGAAGCCCTGAAACTCGGCTTGCGCGTCGTGCTGAAACCCGTCGGCATGGTCGCCGGAGCTCATTTGATCGGTCACCTGGCCGTCGAGCGAGTTGGCAAGCACCTTGACCCGGGCGATGTCGGTGCGGCTGAGGATGCCGACCAGCCGGCCGCGATCGACCACCGGAACGCCACTGATGCGATGTTCGATCAACAGAGTTTCGACGTCTTCCAGATCCTGGTTGGGCGCGACGCAGACCAGGGTCTTGGTCATGATCTGGCCGGCCCGCAGTTCTTGAACACATGTCGTCATCGATTCTTCTCCATTTCTCCGATCTGCCCGGACAACATTATTGTTACGTCATTTACCGCAGGCCGGTTCAACCCCCGGCACGGGCTGGATGCTGGTGTCGCGCGGATTGGTTTGGATCGGACTTGTCAAAAGTCACGTTACGGATCCTGGGCCACTTTGCTGGCCACCGGCTCGCGGGGACGCACGGCGTTCAAGCGGCTGGCCAGTACCTCGGGCGCGACAAACCCTTCGATCCGATCGAGAATGACGGCCTGGGGCGATATGACGAATGTGCAGGGAAACGCAGTCACGTTGAGTTCTTTGAGCAGGGGGCAATTCGTGCCGCCGTCGAGCACCAGGGGCACGAACGACTGGTTGATGGCGCCGGCCAGGCTGCGGTTGGCATACGTGCCGAGTTTCATCTGCGTGCAATACGTGCAGTCCTGGCGGGTCACGAAAACCAGCAGCGGACGGCCGTTTTGGCGAGTCACGTTCCAGGCGGTCGCGACGTCCCGGTGCCAGGCCACTTTCCCGGCGTCATCGGCCAGGGCGGCCGGTGCGACCGCGAGCCCCATTAATATTAATATTGTCCACCGCGTCCGAGTCCTTCCATTCACTGTTTTGTCTCCGGCAAGAATTCTGAACAGAACACAACCCATCCCCTTATCGAATGGGCCGCCGGAAGGACCCCACCGGAAGCTGAGAATTTGGCTTGAAAACGCGGCTCGCGGCGGTAGTGTTGCCGGCTTTGACGCGGGTGATTTACGGAGTGCTTGTAGGCGTTGCGAAGAGTGCGACGTAAACGCCCGGCGGCGACGCGCGCGTGACGGCCGGCGGGCCTGCGGCCGGGCGCGTCGCTGGATAAGAAAAAACGCAGCGGCGCCGGCTTCCTGGCCAGGCACGCCGCTGCTGAGGGTCACGAGGAGACGCGTAACCCAAGAGTTTCGGAACGGTCGGCCGAGACAAAAGCCATCATCGAGTGATGGTCCAAGGCGACGTGCCCCAGCGGCGGCGGAAAGGGTCCATCGAGATTTGGGAAAATATCGTTGGGAGTTGCTTGCCGCGTGTCCAGCAGAGTCCGCCAGACGATCGGCGTGGGCAAAGCCGGCAGCAGAAATTCGCGCGGCGTCGGTCCGGCGTGGAACATCAGCAACACGTGGCGTGGCGGCGGCTGCTCGAATTGGGCCGGAGGCGCCGCGAAAAAACACGTCAGGCTGGAATCGTCGGCCGCCCAATTCTTTTTCCGGCCGTCGGGTCCAAACCAGAGCACGTCGGGCAGGTCGCACGGCCTGAGCGGCTCGCCGTTGAGAAAATCGGTGCGACGCACCGCCGGCTGAGTGCGGCGGAAGTCGACAAGCGCTCTGCAAAAGCGTACCAGGCCCGCGTTCTTTTCCACGAGCTTCCAATCGAACCACGACAGGGCATTGTCCTGGCAATAGGCGTTATTATTGCCGCGTTGCGTCCGCCGGCATTCGTCGCCGGCCAGGAGCATCGGCACGCCCTGACTGAGAAAAAGCGTGGCCAGCATGTTCTTGATCTGCCGCAATCGCAGGGTCTCGATATCGGGGCGTCGCGTTGGCCCTTCGACCCCGTAGTTCGTGCTGAAGTTGTTGTTTTCTCCGTCCCGGTTCCCTTCCTCGTTGGCTTCGTTGTGCCGCTCGGCGAACGACGTCAGGTCACTGAGCGTGAAGCCGTCGTGGGACGTCACGAAGTTAATGCTGTGATAGGGCTGCCGCCCGCCGGCCTGATACAAGTCGCTCGAGCCGGCCAGACGCGTGGCCAGCGGCGGCGTCATCTCTCGGTCGCCGCGCCAGAATTGTCGCACGTCGTCGCGATACCGCCCGTTCCACTCGGCCCAGCGCAGTTGGGCAAACGAGCCGACCTGATACGCGCCCGAGGCGTCCCACGCTTCGGCGATGATTTTGCTGTCGGCCAACAGCGGATCCTCGGCGATCACCTCGACGACCGGCGGGTTGGGCATCAATTCGCCTTGCCGGTCGCGGTTGAGAATCGAGGCCAGATCGAATCGGAACCCATCGACGTGATAGTTATGCACCCAATGCCGCAGACACAAGAAAATCATCTCGCGGACGATCGGATGGTTGCCGTTGATCGTATTGCCGCAGCCTGAGTAGTTCTTGTAAAACGTGCCGCCCCCTTCCAACATATAGTAGACCTGGTTTTCCAGGCCCTTGAAGCTCAGCGTGGGACCCAGCTCGTTGCCTTCGGCCGTATGGTTGAAGACCACGTCGAGGATCACCTCGATCCCGGCCTGGTGCAGTGCCCGAACCATCTGCTTGAATTCGTTGACCTGGCAGCCCGGCGCCTGGCCGGCGGCATAGCCGCGGTGCGGCGAGAAGAACGCCAGGGAATCGTAGCCCCAATAATTGGGGCGCGACTTCGGCTCGCCCCAAAACCCGTTGGTCGGAAATTCGTGTACCGGCATCAGCTCGACCGCCGTGATGCCCAGCGATTTCAAATAGGGAATCTTTTCGACGATGCCCAGGTACGTACCCGGGTGCTCGACCCCGCTCGAACCGGCGCGTGTAAAGCCGCGCACGTGCATTTCGTAAATGACGGTTTCCGACAGCTCGCGGCGCAAGTGACGATCGCCCTGCCAGTCGAATCGATCGTCGACCACCACGCACTTGGGCGGACGGATGATGCCGTCATTGGCCAGCAGGAAATCGCCGGCCAGGGCCCGGGCATAGGGATCGATCAGGCGCGCCGTCTGATCGAAACGCTGGCCGCGCTCCGGATCGTAGGGCCCGTCAGCTTGCAGATGATACAACTGGCCGGCCCCGATGCTGGGCACGAAAATACTCCAGATGTCTCCCCAGCGGTCGCTGCCGCGATCAAAGACGATCACTTCCGACGGCTCGCGATCCGCGACCTGCTGATACAGCAGCACGCGCATGCTGGTGGCCGAGCGGCTGAAAATCACGAATTGCACGCCGTGATCGTGCAGGATCGCCCCATAAGGCAACGGATGATTGAACTGAAGGGCCGGATGCCGATGCAACATGAGCATGAAAGAGCACTCTGCAATTCACGGGTGATGGACACTATTTGTTCCGTGCAAACATACCACCCTGCCGAGCGCCCGGTGCCTCCTAAACAGCCTGAAAATAAAAATTCGCGCTCCTTGCGGGGCGCACGTGCTGTTTGTCGTGGTCAGGCCGGCGTGCGAATGTTTTCCGACGGCGTTGACGAGAAGCCTGGTCGCTATCCCACGCGGTCATCCACGCCTGGTGATGAATCGCAGGCGGCCTGATGCATCATTGGTCGCGAAATTTCGCGTGACACGCCTCACAACTTTGTGCAAGATGATGCATTCCCATCGTCACACGACCCTGATCTTGCGCATGAACCGCAGAGTTTACCTCACCGGCCGCGTCGCGCATTTGAACGCAGTATTGAAGCCACGCTTCGACGTCCTCGGGCCGCGTGACGTGCTCGGTATCCAACATCGAGGCTTGCGCGATCGCGGCCAACGTGGCCGACTGGCCCGCCGCAAGCGCCGCTTGCCGGGCCAATCGATTGCGCTCCACGCCACGTTTCAGCCCGGCGTGAATCAAGGGCACTTGCTTCATCAGCGCGCTGAGCGAGGCCGCCTTTTCCCAGCGAACGGTGCCGTCGCTCGGTGCGGTGCCGGCACGGGCCGCTTGGATTTCCGTCAGGGCCGCCTTCGCGCGGGAATAGTCGTCGCCGGCGCCGGCCAACGCCTGTGCGGACTTGAGCAGGCTGGGCATCGCGGCTCTTAGCGGATGCGGTTCATCGTGCACCGCCAACATCAGCGCCAGCACCGCCAGCGTATGGCCGTCTTTGAGCGTCCGGCTCTGCTTGGCGCCGTCGAAGTCCGCCGGATCGGCCAACGAGGCCTCGACGCGACCGATGAAAAAATCGACCTGTTGGAGCAAATCGGCGGCGGGGGCGAACGTGGAGATTTTCGGAATCGCCGTCGACTCCGACTGCAATCGCGTGGCTGACAAGCACACGGCCCAAGCAAGCACAAGCGTTCCAACGACCGTGGTTCGCAATTCATGCATCGCACATTGTTTTCTTGCAAAGAAACTCAGCGCCAAGGGTCCCCAGTCTGAATCAGTCGCGCCGGGCCTGTCAATCCGCTGCGACAATATAATTGCAAAGCACCCAGCCCGTACGCCAGAGCACTCCGTGCGGCCGCCGCAGGTCGCGCAAACAAGGGCCGGCGTTTCGGTCGTGGCCGAGGAATTCCGTACGGAGACTCGGGCCTCAATGGGCCTGCAATCTCGCAATTTCTTGGGGATTTCAGTCAGTCGACGAGGGGTCCGGCGCCGCCGGCCGGCGGCAGCGCGCAGGCCTGGGCGGTGACGAGACGATTGCGATCGAAAACAGTTCCCCCCTCCCAAGTTGGGGCGCAATCCCGACTTTTTTTAAAATTATTTTTGCGAAGCTAGTTGACATAACCCCGATCTCCGGTTTCAATGTGACCAGGAACGTATAGCGGAAACTCAGCTCAGTCAGAGCGGTCTTCGCTACCCGTACATACTCTTTGATCGTGTCGACCACCAGGCAAACCAAATCCCAACCGCCATCTTCCGTCCCCATAGGTAGGAGCCTTATATGAACCGCAGATCTCTATTCGGCCGTTTGGCAACTTCGAATCCGGGGCGCTCGGTAATTTCGAAGACCGCGAATCGCACGGCTGAGCGGCAGGACTATTATCGTGTCCACCTAGAGCCGCTCGAAGATCGCAGGCTCCTGACGGTAGCGAATACTTATATCAACGACAATTGGGTGGACTTGACCACACACGTGGGCCCTGATGCCGGCAAATTGCTCGTGTTCGACTCCGTCAAAAACTCGTTGGATTCCGTCGCCCCCGGCACCCTTACCAAGACGTACGGGGTTGACGCCTTTGGCTCGGTGGTCAACACGATCAATCCGAACGTGCCCGGCTTTGCATTGATCAACGACGCGATCCAAAACACGAGCGAACCCGGCACGCTAAGTCTTCTAGACGGCACCTATCGAGAATCGGACATCGTCATTGACCGAGGCATCACGCTCTCCGGCA
>JBGQKM010000339.1:0-5527 GCA_041499515.1 Planctomycetia bacterium
AAAGAAGGGCGTAATCATCGCAAAGGCGACAACCCTGAGTTTCCGTTGCAGGTCCCGGTGCTCCTGAAACATTTTGGCTAACGAGAGCCCCAACACGAATACCGGAAGGACAGCGTGACTTTGGCCCCACTTGCCCAACGCCATGAACACAAACAGCAGAAAGAAAAGCAACTTGATCTCCGGCTCAATGACCCTGGCGCCATATCGCTGAAATATCCGTGGAAGGTAACGCGGTGCGAGTGCAATGATTGCAGCAGAAATCAGCAAGAACCAAAGAGTCCGCACACTCCATTCGGCGAATGTAACCGACAGAGCAAGCGCAGTTCCCATGTCGGTCACGAAGGTCGCCGCCATCATGATCTTGCCAATGTTGGAGTCGACAAGACCGCTCTCGACGAGAACTGCGTACACCACGGCCAATGAAGTCGTGGACAGCGCACAGCCCGCGATGAGCGACGCCGGCCACGTCCAATGGGCAACCCAATAGCAATACCCGATCGCGGCAAGATAAGGCACCAGGAAGGAAAACCCCCCGATGAGCAGACTTTCCTTCAGCTTTCCTCTGAGCATGTTTGGATCGACTTCCGCACCCGCCAGAAACGTCAAAAGGATGCCTCCAAACCCAGCCACGAAGTCCATCCACGGAGCCGGCTCGAGGCCGAGCCAATTCCCGGCCACGACCCCGGCCGCGATTTCAATGATTGCGGCTGACAACGCCGCTTCCACCGAAACGACACTGGCTACAAAAATCAGCAGTGCAACCCACGCCGCTGCATACGTCGGATCCATGCGTTCGCTCCATAAAAACGAAAAAACTCCTACCGAACGTCGGTAGGAGTCATTAGCCACGGGCATCACCGTCCGAGGCAGTTTTCGGTGAACTCCATCACCTTCAAGCCAGATTACGCACCGAGGGGGAGTCTACCGATTCGCAAGTGCGTGTCAACCCCGACCAGCCCTTGGGTCGGACCGGTGCTCAACCTTTCTGCGCCTGCGCGGGGTCCAGCGTGGACAACCGATCTTGCAGGGCTTGCACGGTGATCTCTTCATCGCGCAGCGCCTCCATGGCCCGCACGGCGGCGTCGGCCGCTTGGATGGTGGTGATGCAGGGCACGCCGCGAGCCACGGCGGCCGAGCGGATGCGGCCTTCGTCGGTGCGGGCTCCCTTGCCGCTGGGCGTGTTCATGATCAATTGAATCGCGCCGTCGAGCAAGTAGTCCAACAAGTTGGGCTGCCCTTCCTGAAGTTTGTTGACGTGCTGCACCTCGATGCCGGCCGTTTCGAGGCGCCGGGCCGTGCCCTCGGTGGCCATCAGTTTATAGCCCATCGCGGAGAGCCGTTTGGCCAGGCCGACCATGTGTTCCTTGGCCGGCTGAGCCACGCTGATGAAAATCGTTCCCTCTTTGGGCAACACGGTGCCGGCGGCCAGTTGGCTTTTGGCGAAGGCGATCGAAAACCGCTCGCTGATGCCCATCACTTCGCCGGTCGAGCGCATTTCGGGGCCCAGCACGATGTCGACGCCCACGAATTTTCGGAACGGAAAAACGCTTTCCTTGATCGAGACGTGACTGGGGATTGGCTCGGACTCGCAGCCCAATTCGGCCAGCGTGACGCCGGTCATCACCTTGGCCGCGATCTTGGCCACCGGCATGCCCGTGGCCTTGGACACGAACGGCACGGTGCGGCTGGCCCGCGGATTCACTTCCAGCACGTAGAGATTCTGCCGGCCGTCCTCTTTCTTGATCGCGTATTGGATGTTCATCAGTCCAACCACGCGGAGTTTGCGGGCCAGCTTGCCGGTGGCTTCGCGGATCTCAGCCAGGATCGGGCCTTGCAGGCTGTAAGGCGGAATCACGCAGGCCGAATCGCCGGAGTGAATGCCGGCTTCCTCGATGTGCTCCATGATGCCGGCCACCACGACCTGCACCCCGTCGCTGATGGCATCCACGTCGACTTCGATGGCGTCTTCCAAAAACCGGTCGATCAACACCGGCTGGCCTTGGGTCACGAGGAAGGCTTCGGCCACGAAACGTTCGAGCTGCGTCTGATCGTAGCAAATTTCCATGGCCCGGCCGCCGAGCACGAAGCTGGGCCGGACCAGCGCCGGAAAGCCGATCTTGGCGGCTTCCGCCCGGGCCTGGGCCATCGTGCGCGCGATGCCGTTGGCCGGCTGCTTCAATCCCAATTGCTTCAGCAGTTGCTGAAACTTCTCGCGGTCCTCGGCGTCCTCGATCGTATCGACGCTGGTGCCGATGATCGGCACGCCGGCGCTGGACAAGGCGCGGGCCAGGTTGAGCGGCGTCTGACCGCCAAATTGCACGATCACGCCGTCGGGCTGCACGCGATCGCAGATGTTCAGCACGTCTTCGGTCGTCAAAGGCTCGAAGAACAACAAGTCGCTGGTATCGTAGTCGGTGCTGACCGTTTCCGGATTCGAGTTGACCATGATCGACTGGATGTCCAACTCGCGCAGCGCGAAGCTGGCGTGGCAGCAGCAGTAGTCGAACTCGATTCCCTGGCCGATGCGATTAGGCCCGCCGCCCAGGATCATGATCCGCCGCTTGCCGGCCGGCCGGGGCGGGGTTTCATCTTCCTCTTCATAGGTCGAGTAGAAGTAGGGCGTATAGGCCTCGAACTCGGCGGCGCAGGTGTCGACCGCCTTGAACGTGGCGACGATGCCCCGGCTTTTGCGGTATTGCCGGATGGCGATTTCATTGGTGTCCCAGATCGTCGAGAGCTGGCGGTCGGAAAAACCGTATTGCTTGGCGCGGCGCAACAGTTCGTCGTCCACCGACTCGACGCCGTCGTGGGCCCGCAAAATGCCCTCGAACTCGACGATTTCGTGCAGGTGCTGCAAAAACCAGGGATCGATGCGCGTCAGTTGGTGGACTTCGTCCACGGTCATGCCGCTCTTGAAGGCGTAGCGAATGAACCACACGCGATCGTCGCCGGGCGTGGAGAGTCGGACGCGAATTTCGTCGCGCGAGGGCTGCTCGCTGGTGCCCCAGCGGTCCTTGGCGTCGCAGCCGAAACCGAAGCTGCCGACCTCCAGCCCGCGCAGCGCCTTCTGGAACGATTCCTTGAACGTGCGGCCGATGGCCATCGTCTCGCCCACGCTCTTCATCTGCGTGGTGAGCGTGGCGTCGGCCTCGGGAAATTTCTCGAAGGCGAACCGCGGGACCTTGGTGACCACGTAGTCGATCGTCGGCTCGAAGCAGGCCATCGTTTCGCGCGTGATGTCGTTGGGCAATTCGTGCAAGCGGTAGCCCACGGCCAGTTTGGCGGCGATCTTGGCGATCGGAAAACCCGTGGC
The DNA here is from genome assembly GCA_041499515.1 of Planctomycetia bacterium. Classification (GTDB taxonomy): domain Bacteria; phylum Planctomycetota; class Planctomycetia; order Pirellulales; family PALSA-1355; genus PALSA-1355. The sequence continues at coordinate 3,314 of JBGQKM010000339.1, forward strand.
CTTCGACGCCAGGGCGCTCGAGCGGCTGACGCGCGGGTTCATTTCGATCACGATCATGCGTCCGGTCTGCGGATGCGTGGCGAATTGGATATTCGATCCGCCGGTTTCCACGCCGATTTCGCGAATCACGGCCAAAGCCGCGTCGCGCATCCGCTGGTACTCCTTGTCAGAGAGCGTCTGCGCCGGCGCCACGGTGATCGAATCGCCCGTGTGCACGCCCATCGGATCGAAATTCTCGATCGAGCAGATGATCACGACGTTGTCGTCGGCGTCGCGCATCACCTCCATCTCGTATTCTTTCCAGCCGATGATCGATTCTTCGATCAGCACTTCGCAGATCGGAGACGATTCGAGCCCGCGGGTCACGAGCTGATCGAACTCGCCGCGGTTATAGGCCACGGCCGAGCCGCTGCCGCCCATCGTGAAGCTCGGCCGAATCACGCACGGCAAGCCGATTTGTTGCAACAGCGTGCGCGCTTCGCCCAGATTGTGGACCGTATCGCCGCTGCACACTTCCAGGCCGATCCGCTCCATGGCCCGCTTGAACTGCTGCCGGTTTTCCGCCTTTTCGATCACCTCGGGCCGGGCGCCGATCATCTCGACGCCAAATTTTTCCAACACGCCGTGCTGAAAAAGTTCCATGGCCAGGTTGAGCGCCGTCTGGCCCCCCAGAGTCGGCAGCAAGGCGTCGGGCCGCTCGATCGCGATGATTTTGGCGATCACCTCCCAGGTCAACGGCTCGATATACGTCCGGTCGGCCATGCCCGGGTCGGTCATGATGGTGGCCGGATTGGAATTGACCAGCACGACCTCATAACCCTCCTCGCGCAGCGCCTTGCAGGCCTGCGTGCCCGAGTAGTCGAACTCGCAGGCCTGGCCGATGACGATCGGGCCGGAGCCGATCAACAGGATTTTGTGAAGGTCGTCGCGACGGGGCACGGGGTTCTGCCTTGGTGTTGGTGCCACCCGGGGGCCGGTTCTGGCCTTCCGTGGATGGGCAAATAACTAAAATCCCTCAAGGTTACCATCCCAAGTCGGTGCGGTTCAAGGGGCCCGTGCAACTCGGGACAAACGTCCGGCCCACGGCAACCTCCAGGGGCCGAACGCGCCAAGAATCGGCGTTTCACGGCCGCTGGCGGCTTAGCCGCGCGCCCAGGCCAGTCGTTTGCCAAGCCGAGGGCCAATGCGGAGAATCAAAAAGTGTGGAAGCCCACGTGCTGTCGCCCAACTCCGGCGAGATGCTCGTCAAGACGCTCTACGTGTCGGTCGACCCGTACATGCGGGGCCCGATCACCGACGCCGCGATCCCGCTGTTGAATCGCCACGCGCGGCTCTCGATCTGCGGGCAGATATCGCAATACAATCTGGAAAAACCCGAACAGGGTCCGCGCTGGCTGTGGGACCTGATCGTCAAGCAGGCCCGGGTGGAAGGATTTTTGGTATTTCAGTTTTTCGAACGCTTCCCCCAAGCCGCCGAAGAGATGGCCGGCTGGATTCGCCAGGGCAAACTGAAATACCAGGAAGACATTGTCGAGGGTTTCATTAACCTGCCGCGGGCCTTCATCGGCATGCTCCAAGGCGACAACATCGGCAAGCGGCTTGTGTAGGTGGCCGACCGGTCGCGCTAACACCCCCTGCGAACGCCACCGGACGCCTCAACGTCTTTCACCGCAGTTCTCCGTCCCATGCTTGCTCCAGTCGCGTCCGGTAGCGATAATCGAGCCGAACCGTAGTGGGCATGGATCGATACCTACCCAGACATTGGGCCTGGCAGTTCTTGTCGAAACGCCGCATGGATCGGGGCCTACCGCCAAGCGCCACACCAACGCATGAGAAATCGACGCCACCCCTGCCGGCCCTGTTCAATGGCCCGATGTCTGCTGATGACGCTCTGCTGTTTGATTCTGGGCGCGACGGCCGCGCCGGCGGAAGAAGGCGACGCGCCGTTCGGACTCGAAAGCCGCATCGCGTGGACCTCGTCGCGATTGATCGGCTCGCCCGAGCCCCCCCTGCCCTACACGGTCGAGAAAACTTTCGCGAACGCCACGTTCAAGGACCCGCTCTATGTGGCCGACGAGCCGGGCTCCAATTGCCTATGGGTGGTGTCGCGAGGCGGCGAGGTCGACCGTCCTTCCCGCATCAGTCGCCTGCTGGACGACCCGGCCGCCAAGGATCTGGAACCACTGCTCGAGCTTCCGCGTCGGCTGATTTACT
>JBGQKM010000340.1:0-5470 GCA_041499515.1 Planctomycetia bacterium
CGCTTTCGATTGCGGCTCTCGCTAGAATTAGGTTGTGGGGACTAACCTAGCGAAAGCCTGGTTCGTTCTTCGCCCCGAGGTCTGTTATCAGCAGGCCCCGGGGTTTTTTGTTGGCCCCTTGCCAACTCAATTTATTCTATTAGAATAATCATGGATTGCAATAGGTATTCCAGAATAATTCTAATGGATTAATTCAATGGGAAAGAAACGCGGTAGACCGCCAAAAGCGCCGGAAGCGCGACAGGCTGGGGTGCTCCAGATTGGGCTCACGGCCGACGAATTGGAACTGATCGAAAAGGCCGCTGGCGATGAGAAGCCCGTAGCGTGGGCTCGTACGGCTCTTGTGCGGGCCGCCAAGCGACGATTAAAATGAGTGGACCTGCCGGGATCGAACCCGGCCGCGTGGGCTCATAACGCCCTGCGCCCAAACCTGGCAGGCCCAGCGGCGGCCTCCGTGCCGCCTCAGGCTATATTGTCTCGCGTGGGAACCACCACACGTCATGCCTCCTTTCTGAACTTGGGTTGCGGGATGTCGGTTTCCGAAACGAGTCGCCTTGCCCTAGCCGGCCGAGCCCCCGTCAAGAGTCTCACGCCGGCTAGGACTGCGCTTTGAGGCCACGCACTACGGCGAGACATCATGCGGGGCTGCGGCTGATGACATGGCATCCTCCTTTCATTCTCTCCCTCGATGGTACGAAGAGAGAGCGGAGACACCGCAAGCCCTAGAGTGGGTAAAAATTTATCGGTCGAATCATCGAAACCGGGTACACGATTTGAATCAACCGGGTACAAAGATTGGCGTAACCGGGTACAACGTCCCGATTCACCTATTTGTCGAAAGACATTCCGAGCAATTCACTTGCTTCGGTAATCGATGCCCCATGGTCGCGTAAGAAGTCGCGTCCGCGGCGCATTGATGATTTGATGTCTTCTCGACCAGCCGTCCCTGAATCAATCACGTCGCGTGGATGAATTTGATTCCACTTGTCGCGTATCGCAGCCGGCCTGATCCCCTGGCCGTACCAATGGACTGCGAATAATTGCTTTCCAAGTGCCGGACGTTTCGCTGCGGCTTCGCGCAAGGCGGCGAGCCTCGCTTCTGCCGCCTTTTCCGCCAGTTCCCTCTGCTGATATTCTCTTGCTTGCTCCGCCACGACAGCGCGCGTCGCTATGTACTCGCAGATATCGCGTGCCGCTTCATTGCGCCAAGTTCGAGGGGCATTCGACGGGACAAATGATTGGTATGCAATTGCGAGTTGTTTCACGGTCGCTCGCGGTTTGACGGCAATCTTGAGCAGTTCAACGATGAACACCTGCCCGGGGCGATATATGAATTGATGATCGAGTTCCTCGGATAATCCATCAGCCATTTCCGGTAGCCATACGTCCCATCCGCGCCGCTTTAGCGCTTTCGCCAAGACGAGAAATGGCGACAAATTTGGGACAGAGCCTGTGTTTTGATCTCCGGCCTGACAGGCATCATAGACTGCGGTCCAGGCACCATTGAATTGCCTTCGTTCCGCCTCGCGTGCCACTCTTTGGGCCTCACGCTTCTTGCGTTCGCGATGGGCCTTTTCGTCCGCTCGACGCAGCCGCGACAGATGATCGCTCATTGCCTTAGCCTTCTACCGCTGGCGGGCCAGGGGCGTCGTCACGGCGAAGGCTAGAGAGCCAGGACGGACGCCCAAGGCCGAGATGCGGGGATCAATCCGCATTGCCAGGCGAGTAGGGTCATTTTAGCGGAAATCTCCGCGGTGAAAACTGGTCCGTCCCTTGCTACAATGCCGGAATGAGCGAGCAAGATCCAAAACCGGCCTCAGCCACTAAACGCCGCTGGTTCCAGTTCACGCTGCGGACGCTGTTCGTGGTGGTGACGGCGTTCGCGTGTTGGCTCGGGTGGAATGCTCAGACGGTACATCGGAGAGCAAGAGCGCGCCATGGGATTGAAGCAAGCGGGGGCGAGTTCATTTACAGCCCATTGCAGCCCACCTGGCGAGTGGTATTTCAGCGTCCCATTCATGGTGACTCGGTCGATTACGCATACGAGGTGCCATGGGTGCGGCGGATATTAGGAGACAGTCCCGCCCGGATAATCTTTTTCGATAGGCGAGCACCAACAGACGAGGAATTGCAGCAAACCGCTTACTTTCCCGAGGCGATAGTCTGCACACGCTAATCATCCACTACCTGTTCGGGAGTTGTCTTGCCCTCATGGCAATCTGGCCAAACGGGGCACAAGCACAACCAAAGAGGCCCGGAATGCCTGGACAATACCAAGCGGTAATACGTGCCGGCGATTTGTGGCTAATAGACACTGCGACGGGAGAAGGATGGGAGCTAGTGTCCGAGCATACGGGAAGCAGCCCCTATGTGTGGGTTTGGTCTCAATCCACAACCATCATCAGACCAAAAAAGTAATTCGGTCACGTGCTCAACTCCCATGCCAAACGCCAATTGACCGTGCGCCAGTCGGGGGGTCAAAATGCAGCACTACCGTAAAACTCCGCACAAAGCGAAAATGTCGCCCGGCAGTCGCCACAGTCAACGCGGTCGGGGCCGTCGGATCGACGACTCGTGCGCTGCTGGCACGACGGCCGCGGTGATTCGCGGCGTCCTTTTTTTGCAGCGCCAACTTGTGTTTTCCGGCCCCGAGGTTGCGAATTGACCACGCTCGGCGGCCTTGCGAGAGACAAATCCTGCCATGAAGGTGTCTGCGTAAACGTCTGTGCTATAGTTGTTTATCGCATTTCACTTTCGTCCCGTTCGGGACCGCGGTGTGTCAGTTGTTCGGGTCTGAGTGCTGTTCAGACTAGCGCTGCCACCGCATAGATAGGCACCAATGCTGTACCGCGTTTACGGTCCGATCGCAGCAGAACCCGTGCTGCACCTGGCTCTGCAGCATGTTGCGCGCTCGCCCGCTGCGCGGCTGGGGATCGTTTACAATCTCGTGGCTCGCCGCCCGCTTCCACCGGCTGAATACGTCCTGGAAGCCGGGGTTCGTTATGGCGGGCCCGTGCGCCCCGGAGCGATTGTCGAGCAGTTGGCAAATCGCTCGATACGCGGCCCCTATCAACTGCCGCTCAACTTGGGCCAGGCAATCTATCTGGATTCGATTCTGGCTGGCGGGGTCGACGGCCAGACGCTGCCGCTTTCCATGATCTGCTGTCGGGCCACCTATTTGCCGCGCCCTCCAGTCGGCACCGCGGTGGACATCGCCGTTTAGTCGGCCCCAGTTCGCAAGATTCGCCGGGCGCTAGAGCAACGACTGTCGCGTGCTTCAGCCCGGCCCGGCCAGCGAACGTTCGATCGGAACATCGAACAGCCGCGGACTGTTGTCTGACTTCAGCGAGTCGCCGACTTTGGCGGCCAATTCGTCCGGTTCGCTGACGCGTTCGGCTCGGACGCCCAGCGCTTGGGCCAGCGCGACCATGTCCACCTCAGGCTCGGTCAGATCCATGCCGACGAACTTGCCCGATTGGGCCGCCGGCAACCCCAGCCCGGCGGCGCCGGCCTTGAGGATCTGATACTGGGCATTGTTGCAGATCACAAAGGTCACGTTCAGCTTGTGGTGTGCCGCCGACCAGAGGCCTTGGATGCCGTACATCGCGGCTCCCTCGCCCAACAGCGCCATCACCGGCCGCGTGGGCCAGGCCAGCTTCACGCCCAGCGAACAGCCCAGGCCCCAGCCAAGCGCCCAGCCGCGATGGCCGAAATAGCCGTCCGTGTTCCGCAGAGCGCCCAGCCGCTGGAACGTGGTGTTGGTCGTGGTCACCGCTTCCTCGACCACGGCCACATTTTTCGGCAGCACGTGCGAAAGGCTCTCCATCAGCACGCCGCCGGGCATCGGCCGCACGTCGCGTTGCGCGGCGATCTGCTTGCGCAGTTTGGCTTGGATTTCGCGGTGCAGACGGGCCCGCGCCTCGCCGCGCGCGGCGGCCTGCTGCCGGGCTTCGCTCGACAACTGGGCCGCCAGCAGGGCCCCCAGCTCGGACAGAGCGACTTTCGAGTCGGCCAGCAGGCCCACCTCAACCGGATAATTCTTGCCGATCTGGTACGGGTTTTCGTCGATGTGGATCAGTCGCAAATGCGGAGGCAACGCCGGTTGCGGTCCGTGATACACATACTCGCGCAGCAGATCCATGCCGGCCACCAGCAGCACGTCGAACTCGGAGAGTCGCTGGGCAATCGCCGGCGCCCAAAGCGGAATCGTCTGGGCATACAGCGGATGATCGGCCGGAAAGCTCAGGCGTCCGTGGGCGTGACCCGGCTCGGAAAACACCGGCGCGCCCAGGCACTCGGCCACGGCCACCAATTCGGCCACGGCGTCGGCTTCGGTAATTCGGCTGCCGACCAGGATTGCCGGGTTGCGCGCCGCGGCCAGCAGTTCGCTCGCCCGCTGCAAGGCGTCCAAGGGGGGCCGCACGCGATGCGAGAGCAATCGCGGCGGCGTGAGATCCAACTCGGCTTCGGCCATTTGCACGTCCATCGGCAACGACAGAAAGACCGGGCCGGTGGGAGGCGTGAGGGCCAATTGCACCGCGCGCCGAATGGCCGAAGGCAAGTCTTCCAGCCGTTGGACTTCCACGGACCATTTGGTCCACGGTCGAGTCACGGCAACCATGTCGCCCCACAAGATCGGCTCTTGGAACTTCAGCCGGCGGTCTTGCTGTCCGGCGGTCACCAATAGCGGCGTCCCCTCGCGAAAGGCGTTGTAGAGCATGCCCATCGCGTTGCCCAGGCCGCAACTGATGTGCAAATTCACTACTCCTAACGACCGCGAAGCCATGGCATAGCCGTCGGCCATGGCCATCACCGGCACCTCTTGCAGGCCCAGGACGTAGCGAATCCGCGGCTCGTCGACCAGCGCGTCATTGAGCGGCAGCTCGGTCGTGCCGGGATTGCCGAAGAGATAGCACACGCCCGAGTCGGCCAGCATCCGCAATAAGGCCGAAGCGCCGCTAGTCACCATGCCAGGAGCCTACACCAGAGAGCAGCCGCGCAGCGCCGTGATGCCAGACTATTGGACATACCTCGCCGGTCGACGCGGACTCCCAAGTTTACGGGAAGTGCGCGGCGAATCAACCGGGCGGTTGACTCGGCTGGTTTGGCCGAACTCGTCCCGATGCGCGCTGGCGCTGGGGCCAGGCAGCGGCAATTCTTCCTCCGGCATCGGCACGCTGGGCGTTGGCTCCAAGGGCGCCGAATCGTATTTCGTGCCAGGCGGCACGGTTTCGGCCGGACCACGGCGGGCGGGCTCGCCATACGCGAAGCCCTGCGACGCCCGGCTCGGTCCGCTCTCAACGTACGGGTTCCGCGAGCCGACAAAACGGCCGCAGTTGGTGCAAGGCTCGCAGCAGTCGGGCGGGTGGCTAAACCACTCGTTCCACCAGACCTCGCCGCACTGACAGCCGTACCAAGTTCGTTGGGCGATCGGCCCGCAGCAGCAACAGCAGCCCGCTTCGCTTGCCAG
>JBGQKM010000341.1:0-5436 GCA_041499515.1 Planctomycetia bacterium
AAACACTTCGCGAGTCGTGTTGTAAGTCATCACGGCGTCGTTGTATGCCTGGCGAGCGAAGGCAACTTTGTTTTCGGTGCTGGTCAGTTCTTCCTGCAAGGCGAGCATGTTTTGGTTGGCTTTCAGATCGGGATAGCTCTCCATCAGTCCCAGAAACCGGGTCATCGTGCCGGACAGGGCCGTGTCGGCGGCGGACAAGCCTTGCATGGCTTGCGGGTTGCCGGGGTTGGCGGCGGCTTGCTGGCCGGCGGCAAAAGCCGCGTTGCGAGCCTTGATCACGGCCTCGAGCGTCTCGCGCTCGTGCTTCATATATCCCTTGGCCGTCTCGACCAGATTCGGGATCAAATCGTACCGACGCTTGAGTTGCACGTCGATTTGCGCGAAGGCATTCTTGAAACGATTCTTGAGGCCCACCAGGCTGTTATAGATGCCGATGAAATACATCAGCGCCAGCACCACCACCACGCCGATGCCAATCAAGACCATGGCGCCGATGGAAAGTTCCGAAAGTTGGGCAAACAACGGCTGCATGAGAAGAGCTCCTCGAGAAGCTTCGTAACGGAATCCAGCCCGGACTCGCCGCCGCCAGGCCGCGCGACCCGCCCGAACCGGCCCAATGGCCACATCTTAGGGGGCCGGGAGAGTGCTGTCTAGCAGCAGCGGGAGCGGGTAGCGGTACAGTTTGGCGCGATGTCAGGAAGAAATGACTAGCAGCTCTGCCAGACGCGCGAAGACCAATAGGAACATGAACGCAAGGAGTCCAATCCTTGCACCAAGCCAGGGTCGCCCACACAAGGCCCCAATCGCGACAAATGGGGCACCAAACATTAGGACCGAAAGCGGCCCCATCAAAACTGAATCCCAAGTTTCGTGTTCGGTCTGCTCTGACCAGATCCACGATCCGAAACAGACAGCCATCCAGAATGTCGCCCAGAACATGTTGCCAATCGTGAATTGAAATCGTGGCTTGTCCATGCCCTCGATTCTATCAGAGGGGGCGGGATCAAACCCTTCGGGGTTTATCGTGAAGCTTGTTTTTTGGGCGTCGGCTGGCAGGGTGGCCAAGGGCAAGGCATCGCAGCGAAGAGCAGGAAGCCAGGACGGATGCCCGAGGCCGAAGTCCTGGGATCAGCCGCGCTGCCAGGCGAGTGAGGTCATTTTACGGGAAATCGGCGGACTGAAAACCATCCCGCCCGCTGGTACAATGCCGGAGAGGGCGGAGCGGTGTCCCTGGAGCAAAGTAATGTTTACGGTTTCTGGAGTGGCGGCTGGTTTTCTCGGCTTGCTTCTTGGCATAGCGGGGCTTTTCTATTGGGGACTGCTCGGCGTGGCCGCATGGAAAATCGTGACTGGCAAATTCCAGGGACCGAAGAACTGCCCTCATTGCGGTGCAGACTTACATGACGGCCGCCCCTAAACGCCGGTGGTTCCAGTTCTCCCTGCGGACGCTGTTCGTGGTGGTCACGCTTTTCGGATTCTTCCTGGCGTGGCTGGCACGCGCAGCAATCGTCGTCCGGGAGCGGCAAGAACTACTCCAGCCCAGTCTGTCGTATTCTCTTGACGCCCCAGAATGGCCTCGGCCTATCTCATGGAGAATCGTGGCGTTCATTTTTGGCTACCGGCAAGGGTCATACTATTGGGATGGCATTTCGGTTCACGATAGGAGCGACGAGGAGATGAAACGATTGCGCCGCGCCTTTCCCGAGGCGAGAATATCGGTCGACGAAACATGGCCTCAAAACATGCCGATTCCCGAGTACCGCAAACATCCGCCGAGCTGGTGGTGAATCAATCGACCAACTCACTGTTCAGCCACTAACGGCCCGAGGCATTGAAGCCGCGACACCCGCATTTGAGGCACTGTGCCAGCGCATCGTTGCTAGCAGTCGGGCGTCGGTCGGCCGCGGGAAATCGGGGCCAAATGCCCGACGCGGCGGGCGGTTTTTGGGCATGGCGGTTGCTGGCGCTTGGCGATAAGTGATGTCGTGTTGACAGCTTGTGCCCCAGACGGCTATAAGCATCCCCGCAATCGGCCTGCTGGTCGGACGTAGGCGTTGCGCGCACCGGTGGCCTCTTGTTGCCTCGACAGGAATCGCAATGATGCATTCGTCTCCCTCGGTCACTACCCCCGTTTCGGCCGAGCCGAGCTCCGCGCCTGGGCTGCTGCAACCGATCGCCGAGTTCCTAATTCGCCGCCGCATTCTGCTCTCCGCGATTCTGTTCACCCTGTTGATTGTCTCCGACGTGTTGTTTGGCTCGCAGCCGCGCGATCCGTTGGGTCTTCACGATCCGCTCGGCGCGGCCGGCAGCCTGCTGGTCTTGGGCGGGCTGGCGCTGCGCTCGTGGTCGGCCGGCATTTTGCGCAAAGACGCGGAATTGACCATGACCGGCCCGTATCGGCTGATCAGGAATCCTCTGTACGTCGGTTCGTTCCTGATGATGTTCGGCTTTTGCGTGTTGATCGACGATCCCAAGAACATCTGGCTCATCCTGGGTCCGATGCTCGTGATTTACATCGTCAAGGTGCGGGGCGAAGAGCGGCTGCTCTCGACGCGGTTTTCGGCCCAATGGCCCGACTATGCGCGCCGCACGCCACGCTTCATCCCGCGCATCGCCCGCGCCAGTCTGAGGGCCGATTGGCGCGCCGCGCAGTGGATGCATAGCCGCGAGTATCAGGCGCTGGGGGCCACGCTGAGCGCGCTGGTGGCCATCAAGATCTGGCATCTGATCTAGCCGCCGCGAGTTCCCGAGGACGATACCATTCGATGCGACTGATCACTCGCTATGTCCTTCGCGAAATCAGTCTAGTTTTCCTGGTAACCCTCGTCTCGCTGACGCTTTTGATGGTGTTGATTGGCGCCGTGAAAGAAGCGATGGGTCAGGGGTTGGGCGTGGCGCAAATCGTGCAGTTGGTCCCCTATCTGCTGCCCAACGCGCTGATGTTTGCCGTGCCGGGCACGATTCTGTTTGCCGTTTCGAGCGTCTACGGCCGGATGTCGGGGGCCAATGAGATCACGGCCCTCAAATCGCTGGGCCTGAGCCCCATGCTCGTCCTCTGGCCGGCGCTGATGCTGGCCTCGCTGTTGAGCCTGGCCACCGTCTGGCTCAACGACCTGGCCATGAGCTGGGGCTATTACGGCGTGCAGCGGGTCGTGATCGACGCCCTGGAAGACATCGCCTACGGCACGCTCCGCACGAAAAAATCGTTCAAGACGCCCGCCTTTTCCGTCACCGTGCGCGAGGTCGCGGGCCGCACGTTGCTCTCGCCGCACTTTTCGCTGCCTGAGGGCGAGGGCTCGGGCCCGGTGGAGATTTGGGCCCGAAGCGCCGAGTTGCGCTCCAACCCGGGCTCCGGCGTGCTGACGGTGCGGCTCGATTCCTACACGATCGACGCGCCGGGCTTTCATGCCGAGAATCCGGATGGCCACGTGGATCGCGATATCGTGATCAATCCCAATTCGGGCGATATGGATGCCTCGCCGGCCCATCTGCCGCTTTGGAAAATTCCCGACGCGATAACACGCCAGAACGAGAACATCCAGAACATCGAGCAGCGGATGGTCGCGAAAGCCGGCTTTCAGATGCTCACCGGCGATATCGACGAATTGTCGGGGCCGGGGTGGGCCGCGGAGGCCAAGAACTTGCAGTTCCAAAAGTATCAAATTTACCGCATGCAAACCGAACTGCCGCGGCGGTGGGCCAACGGATTCAGTTGCCTGTGCTTCGCTCTGGTCGGCTCCGGCATGGCCATCCGCCTGCGAAACTCCGACGCGCTGACGAGCTTCTTTCTGTGCTTCGGTCCGATTCTGCTGGTCTACTATCCCTTCCTGTTCTTTGGAGTCGATCGGGCCAAAGCCGGCGCGATCCCGCCCTATGCCGTGTGGCTGGCCAACGTCATTCTCGTGGCCTGGGGATTGTGGCTGCTGCGCCGCGTGATCCGCTACTGAGTGCGAACATGCGCCAGAACCGGTTTCAAAACTGCTCAGAGAAGGGGACAGTCCCATTTTGCTCCGAGGACTCCGGAAAATCGGGACAGTCCCCGCAGTTTTGAAACCGGTTTTAGACTTCGACCTGCTTCCAGCCGCCGTGGCGAAAGCGGAAGACGACCAGGACACAGCGGACCAGCACGTCGGCGACCATGGCGTACCAGGCTCCGCGGATGCCCCAGCCCCAGGCCAGCGCCAGCAACCAGGCCAGCGGCAGACGCACGCCGACGAAGCCGATGAACGTGAAGGCCAACGGCCAGCGCGTGTCGCCCGCCCCGCGCAGAGCCCCGGTCAACACCTGCACCAGCGCCAAGGGCGGCATCGCGCACGACACGATCCGCAGCAGCCCCGGGGCGATGGCCGCCACGCCCGCCTGCTCGGCGCTGAGAAACAATCGCACCAGCAGATTCGCTCCGAAAAACAAGAGCAGGCCGGAGGCCGTCAACAACCCGCCGCTGGTCGCGCAGGCCACCAGCACGCTGCGGCCGGCCTGCCGATAATCGCGCGCGCCAAGATACTGGCCGGCCAGCGTGGCCGCGGCGATCTGAAACGCATAGCCCGGCAGATAGGCCAGCGATTCGATTCGAATCGCCACGCCGTGGGCCGCCACCTCGTCGGTGCTCAGCCGGTTGACGATCGAAATGAATATCAATTGACAGCCCACGATCGACAACACGTCGATCCCGCCGGGCAGGCCGATCCGCAAAATGCGCCGCATCAGCCCGAAGTCGGGCCGCAGCTTCGACCACCGCACGCGCAGCCCGTTGCGCCCTCGCAACAGCAGCGCAAACGGAATCAAACCGCCCAGCGCGTGCCCGCAGGCCGTGCCGATCGGCAATGCGTCCCAACCCATCGCCGGCAGCGGACCGACGCCTTGCAGCAGCGTCCAGGCCACGACGATATTCACGACGTTGACCATGATCATGGTGGCCAGGCCGGTGACCATGTCGCCAGAGCCGCGCAGGCAACCGATGCCGACGGCTTCGAGCATCATCAACGGCATCATCGGCATCAGGATGCGCAAATAGCGTGAGGCCAGTTCGGCCGGCTCGCCTTCGAGCTGCAAAATGCCGGCCAGGCGATCGCCCCACAGGAGTCCGCAGGTCGTGAACCCAAAGGCCAACAGACCTCCCAGGACGAACGACTGATTGGTCACGCGGTTGGCCGCCGGCCAGTCTCCGGCGCCGACGAAGCGGGCCGTCATGGCCACGGCGCCGATCGAGACGATGGCAAACAGGTTCGTCAGCATCCACAGCGCGTAGGAGATCACGGTCATGGCCGCCAGGTGCCGCTCGCTGAGATAATGGCCCGCCAGCAGCGTGTCGGAAAACCCGACCAGCATGACCAGCACCTGCTCGGCCAGCACGGGCCAGACGAGCCGCAACAGCGGGCGAAGCGTGCCCGGCGTTGTAGCAATACTTGCGCGCACGCCAGAGATGTTGAGCCGAGT